>NZ_JANURN010000009.1:0-107109 GCF_030249855.1 Helicobacter zhangjianzhongii | reverse complement strand
CCCCCCCCCCCCCCCCCCCCCCCCCCCCCCCCCCCCCCCCCCCCCCCCCCCCCCCCCCCCCCCCCCAAAAAGCTAGAATCTAAACAAGCAACTATCTACACAAAGACCATAAACACCCACACAATGCAAGTGGATTTTGCTAATAAAGAGCTCATCTACCCACAAGGCATAAAGATACACGACACCACGACTTCAAACTTCTCTCACCCTGAAAATTTTGTCGTTTTTGAATGTGTGCATAGATTATTAGAAAAAGGCTATAAGGCAGAGTCGCTAGAATTAGAGAAAAAATGGCGATTGGGCGGAGAACTAAAAGGTGGTAAAGCTGATATTTTAGTGCGTGATAACCAAGACAACACTTATCTCATTATAGAATGTAAAACCACACAAGAAAATAGCAAAAGCGAATTTAGCAAAGAATGGGAGAGAATGAAAGAAAATGGCGGACAGCTTTTTAGCTATTTTCAGCAAGAAAAAGCTACAAAATTTTTGTGCCTTTACACCAGCGATTTAGAAGCAGAATCTAAAAGTATCAAATATCAAAATTACATTATCCAAGCCTTTGATAATGACGAATACTTGCAAGAAAACGATATAGAAAAATCCTATAAAAAAGCAAGTAATAACACCGAACTTTTTTCTGTATGGAAAGAGAGCTATGAATTGCAATTTTTCACGCAAGGCATTTTTGAAAATGATGTAAATGCTTATAAGATTCTAGAGCTAACCCCCACTTTTTCTAATCTACAAGAGCTAAAAGAAGAGGGTAAATACCACGAGTTTGCTAAGATTTTACGCAAACATAATATTTCAGGCAAAGAAAACGCCTTTGACAAACTTGTAAATATTTTTCTATGTAAAATCTATGATGAAAGCTTTAATAAAAACAATCTCAAATTTGGCTATTTTGGCGTTATGGCAGATACTTATGCCAATATGCAAGATAGGCTAATGCTCCTTTACAAAGAAGCGATGAGTGAGTTTTTAGGCGAAGAAATTACCTTTGTCTCTAATGATGATATAGAAAAAGCCTTTAAAAAACTTCACGCAAAAGACTTAAAAGCACAGATTCAAAAGCATATCAAAGAGCTTAAATTCTACTCCAACAACGACTTTGCCTTTTTAGAAGTGCATAATAAAGAGCTTTTCTTACAAAACGCCATAGTGCTAAAAGAAATCATCGAGCTTTTTGCCCCCTACAAACTCACGCAAAATTCCACCAATCAATTCTTAGGCAATCTTTTTGAGCTTTTTTTACAAAAGGGTATGAAGCAAGATGAAGGGCAGTTTTTCACTCCTATACAAATTTGTGAATTTATTATGTATGCCTTACCGCTAGATTCTATGCTAAGTTCTAAGCCTTTAAAAGTGCTTGACTTTGCTTGTGGGGCGGGACATTTTCTAAACACTTATGCAAACGAACTGAAACGCTACATTAAGCAGGATTTACAAGAGCATTACAAACAAATTTATGGCATTGAGAAAGAATATCGCCTAAGTAAAGTCGCAAAAGTTTCTTCTGCAATGTATGGACAAAATGAAATCAATATCCTTTATGCAGACGCCCTTGCCACACACGAGCTAGAAAATCCCAAAACAGACAGCGGAAATAAGCAAAAATTGCAAATTGACAACCACAGCTTTGATTTACTTATCGCTAATCCCCCTTATTCTGTCAAGGGCTTTTTAGAGACTCTAAGTGCTAAATCCAAAAAAACCTACACGCTTTTTACTAATGAGATAAATATAGAGACAAATAACGCCATTGAATGCTTTTTCATAGAGAGAGCAAACCAGCTTTTAAGAGACAATGCCAAAGCCGCCATTATCCTGCCAAGCTCGATTCTAAACAAAGATGGCATTTATAAAAGCACAAGAGAGATTTTGCTTATCAATTTTGACTTCATCGCTATTGTAGAGCTAGGCAGCGGGACTTTTGGAGCGACAGGCACAAATACCATTATTTTATTCTTACGCAAAAAGGACAGCTTCACACCAGAAAACGCAACCATTTCGCAAGATTATAGCAATATCAAAAACTACATAGAAAGCGGACATTTATCACAAAATGAGCCTTATAAAGACTACATAAACGCATTTAATGCGTATTGTGATTTTAGGGGCTTTGATAAAAAAGATTATGAAAGCTTTTTAAATGGAGGTTTAGAATCTCAACCAAATGGGTGGGCTGCGGGGTTTAGGGCGCGAAAGGATTTAGAATCTAGCTACAATTTAGACAAAGCCCCAAGTGAAACCAAAGACACAGAACAAAATATTGAAAGATCCCAAAGCACAACACAGCTTTTAGAGCTAGATACCTTTAAAGAATACCACACCGCCTTTAAAGAAACAAGCGAGTATAAAAAGCTGCTAGACTCTAAAGCCTTTCAAAGTTCTAAAGACAAAGACACCTTGATACACAACGCCTTTTTAGCCTACGCAAGAGCGATAGAAAAAGATAAATTACTCTATTTCTCTCTAGCTCTCAATCAAGCCCCTATCATCATCAAAGCCCCAAGTGATAACAAAGAGCAGAAAAAATTCTTAGGCTATGAGTGGAGTAATCGCAAAGGCGATGAAGGGCTTAAAGAGCTACATAGCCCCTACCTTAGCCCACTTTTTGAAAGGGATAATCCGCACAATCCAAACAAACTAGCCTACCTTATCCGCCAAGCGTTTGTATCTACCGATATGGGTGGGGCGCGGGGTTTAGGGCGCGAAAAAGCATCTCAAATAGAATCTAATCCCATCCCGCAAGACTTAAGCCCCTATGCCTTTAAAGCAAAACTCATAGATATGCTAGACTTTAGCAAGGTGGATTTTAATAAGGCTATAAGCTTAAATCCTACAAATTCACAAGGCGAGTTTAACGCACAGAATCCTTTTGAAAATTGTAAGTATGAGTTAGTAAAGTTAGAATCTGTTTGCAAAATGTATCAGCCACAAACTATTACAGCAAAAGAAATTTTAGAACAAGGACAATATAAAGTTTATGGTGCAAATGGCGTAATAGGATTTTACGATAAATATAATCACAAAGATGCTGAAGTAGCAATGACTTGCAGGGGTGCAACTTGCGGAACTATTAACTTTACAGAACCAGAATCTTGGATTACAGGTAATGCGATGATAATAACGCCATTAGAAAAAAACCTTATATTAAAAAAATTTTTAATTTATATTTTGCCGCTGTCAAACATAAAAAGCGTTATTACAGGTGCGGCTCAACCTCAAATCACAAGAACTAATTTGTCGCAACTAAAAATTCCCCTGCCGCCTTTAGAAATCCAAAAGCAAATCGTAGCAGAGTGTGAAAAGGTAGAAGAGCAGTATAACACCATAAGAATGAGCATAGAAAAATACCAAGAATTGATTAAAGCCATTTTAGTCAAATGCGGCATTGTAGATTCTAGCGAGGGGGGGCAGTAGAGACTTCATCGCTTCCCTGCTAGATTCTATACAAGAGCTAGAATCTAAGCTAGATTTTAATAACAATAACGCCTTAGATTTTAAAGCCCTTTTAGATTCTATCCCTACCCCACCACCGCAAGGCTGGGATACAATCAAACTCGGCGAAGTATGCGAAATTATAAGAGGGATAACATACGACAAAACAGAGCAAACAGCGGAAAAGACACAAAATATAGTATTAACTGCGGATAATATTACCCTTAATAACACCTTTGAGCTTTCAAAAATGATTTATCTTAAGCAAGATTTTATAGGAGATAAAAATAAAATTTTGCGAAAAAATGATATTTTTATGTGTTTTTCAAGTGGAAGCTTAAAACATATAGGAAAAGTGGCTTTTATAAATAAAGATACCGAATACTATGCTGGAGGATTTATGGGAATTTTAAGAAGTCGTTTTAATGCAAAATTTGTTTTCTATACTATTGCAAATGATGATTTTAAACAAAAACTTGAAAATTCTGCAACAGGTTCAAATATCAACAATTTATCAAGCAAAATTAACGACTTAAAAATCCCACTCCCACCCCTTGAAGCACAAGAGAAAATCGTATCCGCCATTGAAAATATAGAATCCAAAATACACCTTTTAGATTCTAGCTTGCCGAGCTTAGATTCTAAAAAAAGCGAGGTTTTGCAGCACTTTTTGCAAAACTAGCACCCCCTAGAATCCACTTTTGACAAAATGTAAATGGATTGCCACGACTTGCTAGCGCAAGTCTCGCAATGACAGAGATATTTCGCCTGCGGCTCAATATGACAAGAAAAAGGCGTTTTTCAAAAAGTGGATTCTAGTGTGGGGAGTGTGGGGAGTGATTGCCGCGCCACTGTCGCGGCTCGCAATGACAGAAAAAGCCGCTAGTGAAAACGCAGTTTCTTTAGAAAACAAGCTAGGCGATGTTTCTTTAGAAAACAAGGGATACCGCTCGCCGCTAGGCGATGTTTCTTTAGAAAACAAGTAAAACGCTCGCCGCTAGGCGATGTTTCTTTAGAAAACAAGTAAAACGCTCGCCGCTAGGCGATGTTTCTTTAGAAAAGTGGATTCTAGGGATTTATGCCCTAGCTTAGAGAGCAGATAGCCATAGGGCTGGCTGCCTACAAAGTGCCAAACAAATCTGTCGATAAGTATCGCTCCGCTGTGTCATTAAGCATTGTTAGCACCTTTTTGCCCGGATTTTCTTTGGCGATTTGTAGCGCGATAGCGACATTCGCTCCGCTTGAGATCCCCACCATCACGCCGATTTTGGCTAGAGCTTGCGCGGTGGCTATGGCTTCTTCATTGCCCGCGCAGATGACAGAGTCTATCACGCTTGTGTTTAGGATTTTGGGGATGAAGTTCGCGCCTATGCCTTGGATCTTGTGCGCTCCGGCTTGCCCTTGGCTAAGGAGTGGCGAGGCGGCTGGCTCTACGCCGATTATACGCAAATGCGGGATTTTCTCCTTAAGCACTTCGCCCACCCCGCTGATCGTCCCTCCTGTGCCAAAGCCCGCGACAAAGTAGTCAAGCTCGCCGCTAAAGCTCTCATAAATCTCTAGGGCAGTGGTGCGTTTGTGGGCTTCTTTGTTGGCTAGATTTGTAAATTGGCTTGGCATAAAGGCATTGGGGATACTTGCAAGCAGTCTGTTTGCCTCATCGAGTGCGCCTTGCATACCCTGTGCGGCTGGGGTCAGCACAAGCTTCGCGCCAAAAAGCGCGATCATCTTGCGCCGCTCTAGGCTCATAGACTCCGGCATCGTGATGATGATCTTTAGCCCTAGGCTTGCGCAAATCATCGCTAGAGAGATGCCCATATTGCCGCTGGTGCATTCTACTATGGTGGAGTCTTGCGTGATCTTGCCGCTATCTAGGGCATCTTGGATCATCGCGTAAGCGGCGCGGTCTTTGACAGAGTGGCTTGGGTTGAGAAACTCGCATTTGCCGTAGAGATTGGGGGCGAATTGGTGGAGAGCTAGGATAGGCGTGCGCCCGATTAGATCGGTGATATTGTGTGCGATAGGCATTGTGTGGTCCTTTGTAGAGTTGAGATTGGATCAAAGCTAGCAGACTTTACGCACTATGTCAAGCGATAGGGGAGAAGTAGTGTGATCTAGGCTAGGGCGTGTTACTAAATGTGGCGAGAGCGTTCTAGGTGGGTAGATCGCCTATACCACTTCCGCTTGATCGCCCATAAGCAACGGCAGCAGATAGT
Organism: Helicobacter zhangjianzhongii; assembly: GCF_030249855.1. NCBI lineage: Bacteria > Pseudomonadati > Campylobacterota > Epsilonproteobacteria > Campylobacterales > Helicobacteraceae > Helicobacter > Helicobacter zhangjianzhongii. The sequence goes on along the minus strand of NZ_JANURN010000009.1, from coordinate 101,449 downwards.
CGCGCCACTCCGCTAGCCTTTGGGATTCTTGCTGGTTTGTTAAAATGGATTCTAGGATAGTAGAAACTTCATTATGAAATTTGTTTAAAATTTCTTTTTTTGGTTTTAGTGTCCAAAGCTTTTCAGTCAAAATTGGGCTTAAATTATGCTGTGAAGTTCCGCTAGCTAAATTTTCTAATGTTGTTTTCATTATTTCGCTTCTAAAAAGACAATATAAAAATGATTTGTTTGCTTCTTTTTCTTGGATAATTCCCACTCGTTGATTTAGCAATAAATCTGTATCCCATACCATACCGACTCGCCCTACATTTCCTGTAAGTGATAGTAAAATATCCCCCTTTTTTAATCTACAAAATGTAGGCAATTTGGTCGGTAACATTAAAATTTTGTTGTCTGTATCAATGCTTATAAAACCATCTTTGACATTTTTAATTGTGATAAGTTTGTATATACCTTGACTGCTGAAATCTTTTGTAGAAAATGCAAAGCCTGATTGAATACTGCATAAATCGCCGATTTTGGCGACTTCCCAGTCTTGTGGGATCTCGCGCTTTAAGGTGGGGTCATAGACCATAGCTCCGCCGCTTGCTTTATAAGGCTTGCCGCTAGAGTCTGGGAAGTTATACTCCACAAAATAGCGCGTATAAAGGAGCTTTGCTAGAGCTTCTAGCTCGGTGTTTATGCGTGTGTTTAGCTCGATTTTTTTATCCAGCATACTAAGGACTTGCGCGATGTTTTCTTGCGTAGGGAGAGGCGGCAACGGGATTTGGTATTGTGTTATGATATTATTTTGCACTCGTTTTCTACCCGATGTGCCTGTCATTGATTGGATTGCTGTTTTTCTAAAATTCGGCGCAGTAAGTGTGTAGTATAAAAAGTGTGAGTCTGTCATTTTTGTAGCCCTAAAAACAATAAACTCGCTAGAGCCAAATGCTACTTCGTCTTTTTCTAAACAATCGACAAAAGCTGTTTTGCCATTTTCAAGGCAAGGAGTAATTTTTGCCAGTAATATATCGCCATTTCTAAATTTTGAGCCAGATTTAAAATTTTCAAATGAACTAAATTTAGCAAACTTGTAAAATGGTATTATGTCGCCCATTGATATTTTTTTGGCTTTGACTCCTTTTTTTATCTTTTCTTTTGGGTCTATCTCTGCTATATCCCCCAATTTTACCTTTTCCCATTGTGTTTGGTGGGGTTGTTTGTGTGGTGCTGGTGTTGGCATTATGTGTCCTTTGTGTTTTTGTGGATTACTAAAGAAGCTGCGCTTTGCCACGACTTGCTAGCGCAAGTCTCGCAATGACAGAGAGCTAGAATCCACTTTTTGCGTTTTTTGTTTTTCTTGCTTGTGGATTGCCACGCCGATTTCATCGGCTCGCAATGACGGAGAAACTCCGCTTTCTTCTTCAAGGATTCTAGGATTTGCGGTGGGGCTTTTGTAGTTTTTTGGGGATTTTAGGGTAGAGCTAGACTTAAGGTCTGCGGTTGCCCTAAAATCCCCAAAATCTGCGAAATGCCTACCCAAAGCCGAATCCATTCGCCTAGAATCCATACACTCTAGCCCTTAAAATGTAACCGCTCAAAGCTTGCCACTATCTCCCCCTGCAGCACCCTAGACTCTGCAAAAAGCTCTTGCAGCCTAGCCTTGCTAGATTCTAGCTGGGCGTCAAACTCCTCTTGACTTAGATCGATATGCTCGATGCTAAAGTCAAAATACTGCCCCGCAGAAAATGAATAGCCCTTTTGCGCGATAGATTCTAGGGGGACGCTTATGCTAAAGTCTTTTATCTCTTCTTGGCGTAGAAATGTGCCAATGATCTTGGCTTCGTCATCTTGGCTTAAAATGGTTCGCTCGTTTTTCTCTACCTTTTGCTTAGATCCTAGCTTTGAAGCATCCATCAAAAGTGCGTGCGTGTGGGGCTTGGAGCGATCGATAAAGACGATAGAGACATTGGTGTCAGTGGTGGCAAAGATATTGGGCGGCATTGTGATACACCCTAGCAGTGAGCTAGAATCTACTAGGACTTTGCGTAGGGTCTTTTCTATCTTAGTGGCGGTGATAAAGCCTGTGGGCACGACTATGGCAGCTCTGCCCTTGGGGCTTAGGGAGTTTAGCAGGTGCTGGAAAAAGCACAGATAAATCGCCATAGATTCTAGCTTTTTGTTAGGGACTTTAGGCACTCCGGCGAAAAACCGCTCCTTTTGCGCATCTAGCTCGGCTCTATACTCGCTAAAGTCGAGCTTAAATGGCGGATTACTTACGATGAAATCAAAGAGCTTGTGCGTGTGCTTGGGGTGGGTTAGGGTGTTGCCTTGGGTGATGTTGTGGATAGAGTGGGAGAGATTGTTTAGGATGAGGTTTAGGCGTAGGAGCTGGCTGGACTTCTGGCTTATGTCTTGGGCGTAGATGGAGCATTTATCCTGCCCTATGGTGTGTGCTAGGCTCATAAGCAGCGTGCCAGAGCCTGCGCTTGGGTCATAAATGCTCACACTTTTAGGGCTGGTGTCGCCTACAAGTATGCGCGCCATTATGGAGCTTACAGATGCTGGGGTGTAATACTCGGCATATTTGCCGCCGTTGTCTTTGTTGTAGTCTTTGATAAGGTATTCAAAAAGTGGGGCGAAAAAGTCGTAGCCTTGATCAAAGATCGCTTCAAAGTCAAAATCCACAAGCGATGACACAAGGGCTTTGGCGAAGTTATCGCGCTTGCTTGCATCGGTGATGATAGGCGATATAGGCTCAAAAAGCTTGATCTTGCTCCCGCCCTCTGTGGTGATAGAAAATATCTCAAGATTCCTAGAAGAGAGATTTTCTAACGCTTCATCAAGCCTTTTGTGGAAGCTTGATTCATTTTGCCGCTCAAAGAGATAGGGCAGCAGCTCATCTGGTAGAAAGATGACATTTGCGCCGATGTCTTCACAGAGCATTGCATAGTCATCTGTGCTTAGGCTCTTTAGGTGGGAGAGTAGCTTGCTAGAGTCTAGCTTCTCTAGGCTTGGCTCAGCGCGCTTTATCTCATAGATAAATTTATCGCTTAGGAATTTGTAGAGGAAAACTTGGGTGATGATTTTATACTCCCCTGCGTCATTGCCTAGCCCGCTTCTAGCACAAATGGCTTTGAGCCTGTCGATTAGGGCTAGGATTTGCGGTGTGGTGTTTGGCGGGGTCTGGGTGTTTGGGACTTGCATTAGGCGGATTCTCCTTTGTATTGGTGTAGGTATTCATTGGCAAGTAGGGAGGTGAGAGTGCTTCTTGTCTCTCGGGAGTAGCGAGTCTCTAGCAGGGCTTTTGCTTGGGATTTAGTGAGCTGGTTTAGCTCTGTGGTGAAAAAGGCTTGATTTGCTAGCAGCTCGCGGTTGTTTAGGAGCTGGTGGTCGATGGTGTGCTTGATCGCTAGCAGGCTCTCGTGGATACTTGGGTCTGCAAGGTGCAAAGACTCTCTTAGGCGTTTGTGTATGCGTAGGAATTTTGGGTCTTTGTCGTATTTGGCACAGAGCCTTTCATCTGCGGCATTTAGGGCGTCTATGCGTGCTTGTAAGGACTTATACTCGCTATCAAGCGCGGCAATCTGCTCTTGGGTGGGGTTTATGTGCCTTTTGGCTAGGAGGCGTTGAAGCTCTTGGTAGAGTGTGGTGTAGATAGGGTCGGCATTGTCTATATTGCTTAGGAACGCCTCTCTTGTGCGTGCGATTTGGGACTTTAGCCCATCGAGTAGGAGCAGCTCTTTTTCATCGATTTTGGTAAAGGAGAAAATATAATCCTCTAAGGCTTGGCTAAGCAGGCTTGGATCTGGGTCGGTGGAGTCTATGATCTCTTGGATATGTAGGGTGTGTAGCCTATCTTGTAGCACTTGGAGCAATCTAGCAAGGCTGCTAAAAGGCAGCTTGGATTCTAGCTCTTTGTAGCCGTGTAGGGCGATGAGATTGTAGAGCTCGCGCGCAGATTGCAGCTGGGATTGGAGGGTGTGGAGCTTGTCTTTGGAGAGCTTTTCTATTTGTAAGCGGAATTCTTCGGCGTTGCTTGTGTCATACTCCCATAATGTGGCTTTTATGGATTCTAGCTCGGCTTTGATTTCTTCTAGGGTTTTAAAAAGTCCTGTATAAGAGTCTATATCATCGCCTAGCTCTCTGTGTAGCTCGTCCCAATAGGCTTTGTTGGTCTTGTCAAACTCTCTGTCAATATCCGCAAAATCCACCACATAGCCATAGTGGAAGGACTTATAAGGGCGATTGACACGCGTTAGGGCTTGGAGGAGATTGTGGGACTCTATCTTGCGGCAGAGATAGAGCTTTTTAAGCCTTGGGGCATCAAAGCCGGTGAGTAGCATATTATAGACAAAGAGCAAGGAGATCTTACCAGCCTTGAAGTCTTCAATGTCTTTGGCGCGGGAGTGCTTATCGCCTTGGTCGTGTAGGATTAGCGCGGAGATTAAGGGCTTAGAATCTAGGCTGCTTGAAACGGGGGGGGGGGGGGGAAGCTGGGGAAATGGCTTGTGAGAGTGCAAATAGCTCTCTAGCCTGCTCACTGCTCGCACACACCACCATAGCCCCAATGCTTTCATCACCTAGCTTGGCGCGGCTTTGTGTGAAATCATCATAGATATATTTATATAGGGGCGTTACAAAGCTTTTGTGCGCATAGATAGCTTTAGAATCTAGAGAACCTTGCTCTAGCTCTAGGGCTTTTAGCCTGTCTCTTAGCGTTTCTTTATAGCTAGCTTGTATGTCTTCTTTGATAAGGCGTAGGGTGTAGCCATCTTTGATCGATGAGTCGTAGTAGTAGCGGTGGATATACTCGCCAAAAATTTGGGTGGATTTGCTTCTGGAGGAGCTGCCTAGCAGGGGTGTCCCTGTGAGCGATAGGAAGATAGCCTGCCTATCTGTGGTGAATAAATGTGTGAGAAATGAGCCTTTGGGATCATAGCTTCTGTGTGCTTCATCGATAAAAAACACGCGCTGGAAAGCAAGGGCGTAGGAGTTGGGCAGGGCTAGAGAGTCTTGGCTAAATTTTTGGATATTTACGACTATCATCTCATCTTTGCCTTCTTGGTTGTTGCATTTAAGGCTTGATAGCTCACTGATGAAGTCCTGCTTAGACTCTATCTCTTTGACACGCAAGCCCCTTTTGCTAAACTCGCTAGAAGCTTGCTTGTAGAGATCTAGGCGATCGGTGATGAAGTAAAACTTGGTGATAATGCCTAAAGATTGGTAAAAGTCTTTGATCCACCTTGTGGCGTAGAAGCTTAGGGCGGTTTTGCCCGAGCCTTGTGTATGCCATATGATCCCACGCTTTAGGGGGAGTGGCTGGGGGATCTGGGCAGAGTTGGACTCGGCTTTATGCCATTGGTGTAATTTGTCTTTGATCGCGCATAGGGCGAAAAACTGCGGATAGCGCATAATGTGCTTTTCTATGGTGGGGCTTTGGGTGAGACTTTGGGTGAGACTTTGGGTGGGGCTTTGGTGGCTAGAGCTAGATTCTACAAAGGCGATCCCATAGCGCAAAAAGACTTGCAGTCGCTCAAGGGTAAAAAGTGAGATGAGTAGGGAGTTTGTCGGAGTGGTGGGGGCTAGGTTGGTGGCGAACTCTTGCGTGGATAGTAGGGCTTGGGAGTTGGTATCTTGGAGTATGGCTTTGAGCGTAGTAGAATCCACTTCTGGTAGTGCTGCTTGGGGAGACTCCTCTCTAAAGTGATTGGGCTTTAGGCTATAGCTTGTGGAGTAAAACGCGCCGCTTATTGGGGTAAGCTCGCTTTCATCATAGGCGCAATTATTAGAATACACGATAATTTGCGTGCAGTGAAAAAAGCGTTTAAAAGCGGGGTTGCTAAATCGCTCTTTAGCGCGCTTTAGCTCGGCTTGTATGCCTTGCTCGTTATTGGGCTTTTTGACTTCGATAAAGCACAGCGGCAAGCCATTGATACATAGCGTAATATCTGGGCGGAAGCTCCCTGCGCCGCTCTCATCGCCTCCGTAAGGCAGCTCTGTAACGACTTCAAACATATTGTTACTAAAATTATCCCAATCAATAAGCTTGATAGCACCTACTTCTTCGATAGTATGTCCGCTAAGCCCATAGCACAAGCTCTCATAAAAAGCCCTGCCGCAATCATCATAGGAGAGAATAAAAGCGATATGCTCTAGGGCTTTATCGAGTGATCCTTGGCGTAAGGTTGGATTGAGTGTGCGTAGGGCTTTAGCAAAGCTTGGGATAAGGATATTTGTCCTAGGCTCAAACTCTGCGTTTTTAAGCGAGCGATAGGCAAACCCAAGTCGAGTAAGTGTGATGAGTGCTGGTATTTTCACGCGAGAATCCTCGCTAAATCCTTTAGCCATATGCCACCTGCTAGAAAGTAGAATCTATGTTTGCGTTGATATGGTAGCCAATACAAACTTATTTGACAATAAGCGGCAACTTGCTACAATGCACGCCTAATCCCACACAACAAGCTAAGAATACTTTAAGGATACTTTTATGAAATATGCTTTTGTTTTCCCTGGGCAGGGCTCTCAAGCCATAGGAATGGGCAAGGATTTTTACGAGAATTTTGGCGTGGCAAAGGAGATGTTTGAAACCGCTAGCGATGTGCTGGGGCTTGATTTCAAAAAGCTGCTTTTTGAAGAAAACGACCTGCTTAATCAAACGCAATACACCCAGCCAGCGATCTTTCTTGTAAGCCAAATCGCCCACACAATCTTGCAGCAAGAGTCCCCGCTTCTAGCCCACTTTGCCTTAGGGCATTCGCTTGGGGAGATTAGCGCGCTATGCGTGGCTTTGGGCGTGGGCTTTGAAGATGGGCTTAGGCTTACCAAAGCGCGAGGGGAGATGATGACAAAAGCGTGCGATGGCAAAGATGCAGGTATGATGGTCATCGTAGGGCTTAGCGATGAGCAAGCCGAGGGGGCTACACAATCGTGGCGCGATCAGGGCAAAAGTGTCTGGTGTGCCAACTACAACGGCGATGGACAGATCGTGCTAGCGGGGAAAAAGAGCGATCTAGCAAGCATAGAAGAGCCTATCAAAGCCCTAGGGGCTAAACGCGCACTGCTGCTGCCTATGTCCGTAGCCTCGCACTGCCCTTTGCTAGAATCTATGTGCGAGCCATTTAAGGAGCTTTTGCGCAAGTATCTAAAGCCCACATTCGCCCTGCCTATCATCTCAAATGCCACGACAAAGCCCTATGACACTGCCGAGCAAGCCTATGAGCTGCTCACCTTGCAGCTTATCTCGCCGGTGCTGTATAAGCAGTCAATTTTGGCTGTTGATGAGCATATTGATGCCTATATCGAGCTAGGGCATAATAGCGTGCTAAAGGGCTTAAACAAACGCCTAAGTCAAAAGCCCACGCTCACAATCGCCAACACCCAAACCCTACAAGAATCCATTTCACAATTGGAGCAGCAGTAATGATAAAAATAGGCATTATAGGAGCAATGGAAGAAGAGATCACGCCTATTCTCGCGCTGTTTCCGCAAGCGCAGGAGATCGCACTAGGTGGGAATGTGTTTTATCATATCGCGTATAAAGGCGCGGAGATTTATGTCGCTTATAGCAAGATCGGCAAGGTGCATTCTGCCATCACCGCTAGCACAATGATTTTGCGCTTTGGCTGTGAGAAAGTCATTTTCTGCGGCGTGGCTGGAGGCTTGGATACAGATTTGGCAGTGGGAGACTTGCTGCTTGGGAGCAAACTTTGCCAGCACGATGTGGATATTAGCGCGTTTGGACACCCGCTAGGATTTATCCCAGAAAGTAGGGTATTTATAGAAACTGATGAAAATCTCAATGCCATTGCTAGGCAAGTAGCCCTAGAATCCAATATCACGCTAAAAGAAGGCATAATCGCTTCAGGCGATGCCTTTATCCATAGCAAGGAGAAAAAGCAGTGGATCATAGAGAATTTTGGCGCAGCGGCAGTGGAGATGGAGGGGGCGAGTGTCGCAGTGGTGTGCGATAGCTTCAAAGTGCCTTGCTGTATCTTGCGATCCATTAGCGATAGTGCCGATGGGGCTGCTGATGTGAGCTTTGATGAGTTTTTGGACTCTTCGGCAAGGATCGGTGCTAATTTTGTCAAGCAGATGATCGATAGGCTTGTGTGATGCGCGCTAGAATCCACGCACCAAAGCTTCGGGTGAGCGGTGGATTTAGCCTAATCGAGCTTGTGTTTGTGATAGCGGTGGTGGGGATACTCGCCGCAGTGGCTTTGCCAAAGCTTGTCGCCACGCGCACGGACGCGCTCTATGCCGCGGTAAATAGCGATATACAAGCAGTCATTAGCTCCGTGCAAGTAGCCACACTCACGCAAGATCTAAGCGCAAACCCCCTTGATGGTGCTTTCATTATGCAGGCTGCTGGGCTATCTCCTACGCGCTGGGTCGCTCAAGGTAGCGGCGTGCGGCTTGGCAAAAATGGTGCGCTAGATACGGCAAACAACTGCGTGATAATCGACATAACCGCCCAAAGCCTGCAAGTGAGAGTCCAGCCTATCCAAAGCTCCCAGCTCTGCCAAAAGCTTAGTAAAACCTACCCCACGCCTTTAAGCTTCAATCTCTCTAGCACATTGTTTTAGCCTTAAAGCAGGTGGAGAGAGCGACTCTAGCCCTTAGCTATGTAGATAGCCCACTATCCACCACACAAGAAGTTTGCAGAAATAAGCGCATCGCAATATGGATTTTGCTAGAATCCGCATTTTTATATCACATAGGAGAGGCAAGTGGAGCTAGGCACAAAGGCAAGGACTCTAGAGCTTTTGCAAGGACAACTACATAGCGCGCAAGTTCTGCCGCTTGTGATCACTTCACTTCTTGAGCTAGCACAAGCCCAAGAAGCACTCCTAGCGCGTATCGCAGAGCTTAAGAGCGAGAAACTTATCGTGCGATCTAGCTCAAAGAGTGAAGATACCGCTAGCACTTCTAATGCCGGAGCATTTCTAAGCCTAGCTAATATCCCAGCAGATGACACCAAAGCCCTGCTAGAAGCCATAGAGCAAGTGGGGGCTTCTATGCCAGATCCTAGCGATGAAATCTTGATCCAGCCTATGCTGGATTCTATCGCGCTATGTGGCGTGGGCTTTAGCGTGGATAAAGAGTCCAATGCGCCCTATTTTTGCATAAGCTATGACACAAGCGGCGATAACGCAAGCGTAACAAGCGGTAGCACAAACGCGCTTGAGCACTTTGTGCAGTATCGTGGCGCGCCTTGCAATGATCCGCTGATGGCTAGGGTGATTGCTATGATACAAGAGCTAGAATCCATTTTTGCGCACAAAGCTTTAGATGTGGAGTTTGCTTTTGTTAAAACGGGGGGGGGGGGGAATCCTGTAAGGATTCAGCTTTTGGGCTAGAATCGCCCCAGCTAGAGCTCTACTGCCTCCAAGTCCGCCCCCTTGTAATGCAACACAAGCAAGATCTCTATGACATAATCACCCCTAGAGCCCTAGAGCGACTCTCTAAACGCATAAAAGCCCTAAGCGCACCCCACCCAAATGTCCTTGGGGCAAAGGCGATATTTGGCGTGATGCCTGATTGGAATCCCGCAGAAATCATCGGGCTAAAGCCTAAGCGACTAGCCCTAAGTCTCTATAAAGAGATCGTAACAGATGGCGTGTGGGCTTACCAGCGCGATAATTATGGATATAGAAATTTACGCTCCCACCCGCTTATGCACTCATTTTTAGGCATACCTTATATCGATGTGCGCTTGTCTTTTAACTCCTTTATCCCAAAGCACCTAGATGATAATATCGCCACAAAGCTTGTGGATTACTACCTAAGCGCGTTAGAATCCACCCCAGAAGCCCACGATAAAATCGAGTTTGATATTGTGTTTTCTTGCTATGATTTCTCCACACCTACGCGACTGCAAGCCCTGCTGAAGCACGGATTTAACGACAATGAGCTAAAGCGCGTAGAATTTGCCCTGCTTAATCTCACAAACTCTATCCTAGCAAAAGACTCTGGGCTATATCTCAAAGATTTAGCAAAGTCCCAAAAGCTTGAAGCCAGATATAGCGCGATAGTGGATTCTAGTCTCTCGCTGTATGATAAGATTTATTGGCTGCTAGAAGATTGCAAGCGGTTTGGCACGCTGCCGTTTGCTGGCGTGGCTAGGGCGGCGTTTGTGGCTATGCAGATTTTACGCTCGCTTGTGGAGATAGGCTTTTTAAGCACGCAGGAAAAAGAGGAGTTTCTAAGCTCTTTGCACACCATTAGCAAGCAACTTAGTGATGATATAGCGCATTTGCAAGAAGACTCAATAGATGAGTTTTTGGCTGTTTATGGGCATTTGCGTGCGGGGAGTTATGATATTTTGTCGGCTAGGTATGATGAGGGGTTTGACTATTACTTCGGCTCTAAATGCGGGGATTCGGCTTGTAGCGATAAATCGCCGATTCTGCGGCGTGGGCTTGCTCATTATCGCCTAGATAAATCCCTTCGCCCACGCCTTGAAAGCGGCGATTTCTCATCTACAATCCTAGAATCCCAAAGTAGCACTGAAATTACAAACCCAACCACGAGCAAGTTTAAGCTAGAATCCACTTTTACGCAAAGCACCGATTCTAGCTCCAAAATACTGCCGCGAGAGACAAAGGGCGAGCAAAAAGTGGATTCTAGCACCGCTGCAACTCCTAGAATCCTTGAAGAAGACAATCAAGCCGAGTGTGAAAATCCGCCCCCACCCCTAGAATCCACTTTTGAGCAAAACAGCCATTCTACACACAACGCCCATTTATCGTCATTGCGAGACACTGCGCCAGCAGTGGCGTGGCAATCCACACAAACACAGACACAAAACCTAGAATCCATTTTTGAAAACCCCACCACAGATGCACAAAAAGCGGATTCTAGTAATGACTATTCTGCTAGCGCAGAATTAGTGGATTGCCACGCGGACAAGTCCGCTCGCAATGACACAAAAAACGCCACAAGTAAAAAAGTGGATTCTAGGGATAAAAACGCTCAAAGTGCGTTTGATAAACAAGCCGCAGGCGGCAGGATTTGCGATGAAAAAGCAGGGTTGTGCAGTGGCGAGCAAGGAGATAAGACTTGCGGTCTATCGACGCCGCGAGCCGCAAACTCCCTGCTTTTTCGCGCAAAACAAGCAAAGCGGTGCGAGCGTGAGCTCGCAGGTTTCTTTAGAAAGCCAACGCCAAAGCCAAGCCAAGCTGAATCACCACAACAAAAACCATACCACATAAGCAGCGATCGCCTCCGCGCGCTAGACTCCTTGCTCAAAGAGCACGGGCTAGAGATTTGCGCAAAAGATTTGTTTGTCTTTTTGAAGCAAGCCATAGAGGGCAGGGAGAGCGTGAAGTTTGCTTTCTCTAAGTTTCTCTCAAAAGCCCTAAGCTATATCAAAGAGCTAGGCGAGAGCCTGCAAATCCCAGCAAGCGATATGGCGCATTTGGATATTAAAAGCATTTTAAGCCTTTATGCAAGCTTGTATAAAGATAGCCCCAAGGAGCGATTCTTGCAAGAAATCGCCGCAAACAAGCAAGAATACAACCTTACTTGCGCGCTAAAGCTCCCAGCTCTTATCACAAAGCCTGATGAAGTCTTTGCCTTTTTTTCAAGCAAGGTGGTGCCAAACTTCATCACACAAAAGCTTGTGATAGGCGAGGCTATCGAGCTAGATTCTACCACGCAGCAAAATCTACAAGGCTCTATCGTGCTTATCAAATCCGCCGATCCGGGCTATGACTATCTCTTCACCAAAGATATTGCCGGCTTTATCACCTGCTATGGCGGGAGCAACTCCCATATGGCGATCCGCGCCAGTGAGCTACAAATCCCAGCGGTGATTGGCGTAGGCGAGCACGCGTATCAAGCTTATGCGAGTGCCACTAGGATCCAGCTTGACTGCCAAGCCCAAAGAATAGTGTGCCTATAATGCAGCCCTTCATCGCCATAAGCCAGCGACTTGCCCCTGCCGCGCATAATGAAGTGCGCGAGTGCCTAGCAAGTGAGTGGGGGAGCTTTTTTGCGCGTAATCTTGCCAGCTATCTGCCCCTGCCGCTTGCCTATCATATCCCCTTTAGCCAATATGCGCCCTTTGTGCAAGGGGTGATCCTTAGCGGGGGGAATGACTTGGCACTCTTTTGTGATGATTATCTTTCACGCACGCGCGATAGCTATGAAAGGGATCTGCTAGAGCATTGTGTCAAAAAGCGGATTCCAGTGCTTGGGATATGTCGTGGGGCGCAGATGATCGCGCAGTATTTTTCCTGCGAGATCGCGCCACTACAAGGGCATATAGGCAGCCATAAGCTCCACGCACAAGGGCAGGAGTTTAGGGTCAATTCCTTTCATAATTATGGCGTGATGTCTGTATCTAGCGAGCTAGAGTCCATAGCCCTAGCTAGTGATGGCAGTATAGAGGGCTTTAGGCACGAGAGACTGCCTATTTTTGGCGTGATGTGGCATATAGAGCGAAGTGGGGGTATGGAGTATCAAGGGCTATGGCAGAGATTTTTACAAGCACTAAAGGAGCGTGAATGAGAGCATTGATTTTAGCCGCAGGATTTGGCTCAAGGCTTATGCCGCTAACTCAAAGCAAGCCAAAATGTATGGTGGAGTATGAGGGCAGGGCGATTGTCGATTATGGGATAGAGGCATTGCGTGCGTGCGGGATTGATGAGATAGCGGTGGTGGGCGGGTATTTATACCCCGTGCTAGAATCCTACTTAAGCAAGCACGATATTATGACAATGTATGAGAACCCGCGCTATGCTAGCACCAATATGGTGCAGACAATGCTCTGTGCTAGGGAGTGGATAGAGGGCTGTGCTAATGATAAGCAAGACCTGCTTATCTCCTATGCAGATATTGTGTATTTCGCGCCTTGTGTGCAAAAGCTTTGCAAAAGCAGCGCGCCTTTGGCAATCGCAGTAGATAAGCTTTGGCATAAGCTTTGGCGCAAGCGATTTAGCGATGTGCTGCTAGATGCCGAGAGCCTTAAAATCCACAATGGCAAGATCACCGAGCTAGGCAAAAAGCCTACAAGCCTAGATGAGATACAAGGGCAGTATATGGGGCTATTTATGCTTAGGCACGATTTTTTGCCGCAAATGCTTGCATTCTATGATGGGCTAGATAGAAATGCGATCTATGATGGCAAGGATTTTGAAAATATGTATATGACAAGCTTTTTGCAAGCTCTTATTGATAGCTTTGATAATGCACAAGCGGTGGAGATTTATGGCGGCTGGCTGGAGGTGGATATGCCAAGTGATCTAGCTATATCACTGCAAGATATTCAAGCAATCACAGCGCAAAAAGGCGAGTAATGCAAGAGCTACTAGAAAAAGCCGCCACAATCGCGCTGCAAGCAGGCGAGCTGATCTTAGCTATCAAGGACAAAACCGCTAGCCAAAAAGCCGATGGCTCGCCTGTTACCAAAGCAGATTTAGAGGCAAATGCCTTTATCACCGATAGATTATCGCACATTGCCCCCTATCCTATCTGCTCTGAAGAAGCTCCGCTAGAGTATGAGAAGCGCAAGGATTTGGAGTATTTTTGGCTTGTTGATCCCCTTGATGGCACAAAGGATTTTGTCGCTAATCTTTCTGGCTGGAGTGTCAATATCGCCCTAATCCACCGAGACAAAGCTATTTTAGGCGTGGTGTATGTGCCTATGCTAAAGGAGCTATATCTAGGGCTAGAGGGGTTTGGGGCGTTTGTTGGTAGGGGGGATTCGGCTTTGGGTAGGCATAGCGGCGCGTTGTCTTTTGGGCTAGAATCGGCGATTGCTTCATCTCGCGGCGTCGATAGACCGCAAGTCTTATCTTCCTTGCGAGATTTGCAAAGCACCGATTCTAGCTCCAAAATACTGCCGCGAGAGACAATGGGCGAGCAAAAAGCGGATTCTAGCCCCACCGCAATCCCTAGAATCCTTGAAGAAGGCAATCAAGCCGAGTGTGAAAAATCCACCCACTCCGCGCAAAAAGTGGATTCTAGCACCGCCACAACTCCGTCATTGCGAGCTTTGCTCCGCAAAGCGTGGCAATCCATAAAAAAACATACCAACCCCCTAGAATCCACTTTTGAAAACACCACAAATGTAAGCGAGCAGCCAAAGGATTCTAGGATTTGCGATGAGAAATCTTTGCTTTGCGAGCCGCGCAAGGAGATAAGACTCGAGTGTCTATCGACGCAGCGCGGCGATGCAATCAAAGATTTATCGCGCAAAGCCGAATCCTCTAGCCAAAAAAATTCTGCTATCTCCCTAGCGTGTGATTCTGTCTTCCACTCTAGCCCCCTCACACAAGCATTTATCGCGCATTATGGGCTAGAGAGTATCAAGCTAGGCTCATCGCTGAAGTTTTGCGCACTTGCCAATGGAGCGGCGGAGATTTACCCTAGATTTAATGGCACAAAGGAGTGGGATACTGCTGCCTCTCAAGTCATAGTCGAGCAAAGCGGCGGCGCGGTGATAAGTATCAAAACAGGCAAGCCCCTACGCTACAACAAAAAGCACTTTGCCAATGACTACTTCATAGCCTTTGCTGCGAGTCAAATAGGCGGAGCTATCTATGAAGATGTCCGCAGTGATAGGCTGCCTTTGGCATTTAAGGCTAGCTACTATGGGCTAGTGGTGTGGCTCACAGGGCTTGCTGGCAGTGGCAAAAGCACTCTTGCTAAAGAGCTGTATATAAAGCTGCAATCCCAAGCACTCAATGTCGTGTATCTTGATGGCGATGAGCTGCGCGATGTGCTAGGGGCATATAGCTATGATAAGCAAGGGCGCATTAGCGTGGCAAAAAAGCGTGCCGATCTCGCTAGGCTTTTGTCTAGGCAGGGGATTATCACCATTGTAAGCACGATTTCGATGTTTGATGAGATCTATGCCTACAATAGAGAGCATTTCCCCAACTACCTTGAGGTCTATGTCTCTTGCGATTATGATGAGCTCATACGCAGGGATCAAAAGCAGATTTACTCCAAAGCCCTTAAAGGCGAGCTGCCAAATGTCGTGGGCGTGGATATAGATTACGATGAGCCAAAGGCGCATTTACGCATTGATAACACCACGCTAGGTGGCATTGATGAAAAAGTGAAGCAAATCCTAGAAAAAATCCAATCCACATTCCAATCCACACAAGGAGCATAAATGCGACTACTACAAAGAGCCAAAAATATGATAAAAGTGATGAAAGGGGGGCGATGGGGGTATTTCTACGATCGCTTGCCCGGGGCGCAAAAGCTCTTTAATCTCACCAATCTCCTCCCCCACCCAAGCACATATGAATATATCTTGCTAGGAGGGCACGGCGTGGGGCTAACGGCGGTGAAATACTATCTTGCCAAATGTCAAGCAAAGCCTATGGAGGTGCTCTCTTATGAGAATTTCCGCCCTTTTATTTTCTGGCGTGAGTTTGATGGGCTGGTGCTAGATAAAGCCCCGCTAAATAGTGGTGCGAGCAAGATCCTAGCTACTTGCACAAAGCGTGTGCCGGTGTATCAAATCCTGCGCGATCCTATAAGCATTGTCAAAAGCAATGTCAATGCCACAATGCTACACACCATATCAACGATACACTCCCAAAAAGATGCCAACGCGCTAGCCTTTGAGATTGTCAAAAATATCTCGCATTTGATGATAGCCTTTAGCTCCCAGCGCAAGCTTGTAGAGCATATCACAAGTGATGTGAGCTACCTAAGTATGCGCGATATTGATGATAGCAATATGCCAAGCACTATGCAAAACTTCTGCGATCGCTTCGGCTATACCAACTGCTCCTATGATGAAGAAAGCGTGGTCAAAGGCTCATCTTTCCCAAGGTGCTTTCCCTATATTTTTACTATTGATGGCATGCTTTTCGCACTCTCCACTCTCTCAAGGCTAGTAGATGGCTCAAGCGCGGAGATCGATGTCTCTGCGCATATAGACTCTAAACGCTTGCAGTGGTCCCACCCTATCCACAAGCTAGAATCCATTATCGTAGAAGGACACGAGAGCCACCCGCTGTATCTGGTGTGTGCTGCCCCCCCCCCTATTAAAAGTAGCAGCCTAGAGCAAGCAAGAGCCAAAGCACAAAGCTATATAGAATCCACACGCGCACTTTTGGCAAGGGCAGAGCAGCTTGCTTTCACAGAATCCACGCTTATAGAAGCACTTCTGCAAGCCCCGGATATAGCCACATATCTAGCCCAAAGGATAGAGAGAGAATGCGCTATTATCAAAAATGATCGCCCAGATATTTGGGAGCAATTTTCACATACGCACAAGTTTTGCGCTTGTGTGGATCGCCACGCTAACCTCATCGGCTCGCGAGTGAGAGATAAAACTACCGCAAGTGAAAAAAGTGGATTCTAGCAATGACTTTTGCTAGCGCAGAATATGGATCGCCACGCAATCGCTACCGCACAAAGCTTGCGATGACGGAGTCTTGGGCGTTTTCTTTAGAATCCACTTTTACACTTTCAGCCTTTTTTCTGTCATTGCGAGCAAGCGCGATAGCGGTTGCGTGGCAATCCATACAAAAACACGCAAAACCTAGAATCCACTTTTGCACATAATTCCGCCAACAAACAAAAATCGCAAAGCAAGCAACGCGCAGTTTCTTTAGAAAAGTGGATTCTAGTGTGCTTCCCACGCGCTAGAAGCCTAGAGTGTTAAGAAACCTATCAACACAAGTCCGTTACAATCACGGCAAACTTTTCAAAGGAGATTTGATGAAGCAAGGAGATTTTACACAAGTCGCTGCCCACTATCACAATCGCCCAGCATATAGCACTATGCTTTTGCAAAAGCTTATTGCCTGTATCAATGATGAGCATAAGCCCTTGCAGGCTCTGCAAGTGGCGGAAGTTGGAGCTGGCACAGGCAAGCTTACCGCGCTGCTTGGGGATATGGGGCTATCAGTGCGAGCCGTAGAGCCAAATGATGCGATGAGAGAAAAGGGCATAGAGCATACTAGGGATCAAGCAAATATCAAATGGCACAAAGGCTCTGGCGAGCAGACCGGGCTAGAGTCTAATAGTGCTGATTGGGTGAT
This sequence comes from Helicobacter zhangjianzhongii, assembly GCF_030249855.1. Lineage (NCBI taxonomy): Bacteria > Pseudomonadati > Campylobacterota > Epsilonproteobacteria > Campylobacterales > Helicobacteraceae > Helicobacter > Helicobacter zhangjianzhongii. The sequence goes on along the minus strand of NZ_JANURN010000009.1, from coordinate 84,455 downwards.
TATGGCTAGCTCATTTCACTGGACAGATCCTGCAAAGTCTCTCCCAGAGTTTGCCCGTGTCTTAAAAACGGGGGGGGGGGGGGCGAATGGCTACTTCACAGCCATTTGGAATCCTAGAAATATCATAGAAGGCTCGCTCTTTGATGAGATTGAAAAGGAGATTAAGCATATTGTTCCAGAGCTTGCTCGTGTGAGCAGTGGTAGCCAAAATGTCAAAAAGTGGGAGGAGATCCTAGTCTCTACGGGAGATTTCACAGACTGCTTCTTTATGGAGTGTGATTATGTAGAGACTATGGACAAGGCTCGCTATATGGGGGCTTGGCATTCTGTCAATGACATACAAGCACAAGCCGGAGCAGATCGCTGGGGCAAAATCATCGCTATGATAGAGAGTAAAATCGCTCATCTTAGCGTGATTGAAGTCCCTTATAAAATCCGTGCGTGGAGCGTGAGAAAGGCGTAGAATCTATGCTTCTTGTGCTTTGCGCACCTACTAAGCACAAGGAGAAATGATGACTACTTCCACAGGTTCTACACAGCAAAAGATCGTAGAGAAAGTTTGGGACTATACCAAGCACGCCAAATTCTACGAATACCGCCCCAACTACGCGCCATCAAGCATTGATATGCTTGCCTTTTTGGTCAAGCAAAGCAGCCAAACCTCTGCCCCAAAAGTCGCAGACATAGGTGCAGGCACGGGCAATCTTAGCATTATGCTCTTAGAGAGAGGGTGCAAGGTGGTAGCAGTTGAGCCAAATGATGCGATGAGAGAGATTGGCATAGAGCGCACTAAAGAGTGGGCGCAAAAGGGGCAGATTGAATGGGTGCGGGCTAGTGGAGTGGATAGCACGCTAGCTAGCGGGGAGTTTGATTGGGTAACCTTTGGCTCTAGCTTTAATGTGATGGATAGGCAAAGTGCCTTATGCGAAGCCCATAGACTTCTGCGCTCTAGTGGGCTAAACGGGGGGGGGGGGGGAATCTTCTCGTGTATGTGGAATCACAGGGATTTAAATGACCCTATCCAAAACACCGCAGAAGAGATTATCACAGAGTTTGTCCCACATTACAGCAGGGGGACTAGGCGAGAAGATCAGCGCGCTATCATAGAATCTAGGAAAGATCTCTTTGATAGCATATTGTATGTAGAAGAGGACTTTTACTTCCAGCAGAGTTTAGAAAACTATATCAACGCGTGGAAAAGCGTGAAAAATCCCTATTGGGATCTAGACTCTACAGAGGGAAGGGAGCTCTTTGAAAACATCACACAAAAGATGCGAGCCACTCTGCCCAAAGAGCTGCATATCAAATACACCACGCGCTGCTGGAGTGCTAGAAAAGTGTAGTAGAGCAAGTGTAGCGATAGGGCTAGCATAAGGGGAGAGTTGGCGAGTTTGCTATAAAGAAAGGAAACTTATGCGACTCTATACACTTATGACTAATCTAGGGAAAGGATCGGTGAGATTTATGCTAAGGATTTGGAGTGCTGTGGCGTGGAAGCTTGGGGCAAAGCTGCCTAAAAGCTATGACTTTTTCTACCTTTCAAGCCACGGCGTAGGGCATAACGCAATGCTAGGCTTTTTGCACCACTGCGGCGTGAAGCTTAATTGGCATTTTGAAGAATCAGGCAAGCGGCGATACAGCAATCTCTACCAAATGCTCCTAAAAGCCAAATATGCCAAAATCGGGGGGGGGGGGGGCGAGAGCTATGCCATTGCCCTAAGTGAATGCGGATTTGATGATAAAGACAAGTTTTTTGCTACATTTGCTAAGAGTGCGCCGGCAATTTGCTTGGTGCGCGATCCTATCGGCGTGATTAAGAGCATTTTGAACCTAAATGGGCGAGGTGGAGAAGGAGTATTTACCCTAGATACGCCCTATGAGCAAATCACGCAAGTAGGCTTTGGGGACTTCACGCAAGCTCCTATTTCTTGGGGAGAGGCTAGCCCACATCTAGCAAGTATCGCTACGATTGTGGAGGACTCTAGCGGACATATCTTTATCCAAAATTCCTTGCAAGAAGCTCTATCTCACACACTCTCACAAACCCACTATATCGATATGCAGCAAATCACTAGCCAAAATGCCTATGCCACAATGCTAGATCTATCGCAGAAATTTGGCTTCAATGCCCCGGATAAAGACTCTGTGATATGGACTACAAAGATGTTTGGCGAGCTTAATGGCGTGCTGCCCTTTAGCCTGCATATCCCCTTAGGCGGTGAGGCTAGCGGGCAGGTGCTAGAAGTATCTATCACCCTAGAGCAATACGCAATGTGGCAAAGAGGCATTACCTATCTTTTGCAAGACTTCATCAAGCAAACACCCTTTACCAATATCGCTATCACAATCCCTAGCACCCAAGCGGCATTGCTGCATAAAGACCCAAGCATACTGCCACGCCTAGAATCCTTTATGCAAGGCTTTATAGAAGCACTGCAAAAAAGAGTGGAGTATATCAACACGCACAAGATCACAGAAGCGCAGGTGCTAGACTTCTTGCGCGAGCATACAGATGTCGCCAAAAAGCTAGAAGCAACGCTTGAGAGAGAGCTGGCGCATATTATGCAGAGTCGAGCGGATATTGTGGAGGGGTGGGGATACTACCAGCAGTTTAAAAAACTATGCCTTGTGTAGATTCAGCCTTGGGTAATCATTTGCCTGATTGCCCACATTTTAGGATAGTCACTACCGACAAGGTAGCTCCTACCCTAAAATGTGGGCAAAACAAGCAAAGCAATACCGCAATTCTTAGAATCTTTGGGACACAAAATATCGCAACTCCTAGAATCCACTTTTTTATTTTGGCGTTGGCTTTTTGCGAAAAAGCGGGGAGTTTGCCTTTTGCTTGTGCGATAGACCATCAGTCTTATCTCCGCGCAAAAGGCTGCACAACCCCGCTTTTTCACTAAAAATCCTGCCGCCTGCGGTGTTTTGAGAATTTTGGCTTCACTCCTAGAATCCACTTTTTGACATCAAAGCCTTTTTGTCATCGCGAGCTTTGCGCTAGCAAAGCGTGGCGATCCATATTTTGCGCTAGCAAAAAGGGCATTGCTAGAATCCACTTTTGAAAACAATAAGCACACAAACACAAAAGCGGATTCTAGTGTGTGATAAAAACGCGGATTCTAATGTGGGGAGTGTAGGGAGTGGATCGCCACGCCACTGCTAGCGCAATGTCTCGCGATGACGGAAAAACGCGGCAAGTCAAAAGTGGATTCTAGGAAAACGATTCTAAGCATTGTGGTGCTAGAATCCACTTTTTAAGGTTGTTTGTTTTACACGATTCTAAGGGTTACTAAAGAAACCTGCTGCGGCTTTGCCTTGCACCGCTGTCGCTTGTTTTGCGGTGGGGCTTTGCGTGCTTTGAAAAAATTTAGGGTAGGAGCTATCTTGGCGATAGTGACTGCCCTAAATTTTTTCAATGGCGTGAATTGCTCGCCCAAGACTGAATCGCCTACCCCCTAGAATCCACTTTTTTATTGTCGTTTTGGGATTCTAAGATTGTGGTGCTAGAATCGTGGTTTTTCAAAGCGAGCGAGTGAGATAAGACTAGAGGTCTATCGAGCGAGCGAGCTGATGAAATCCACGATTCTAGCACCACAAGCTGAATCCCTAGAATCCGCGTTTTCAAAAAGTGGATTCTAGCAGCACCACAATCTACACGCACAGGCAAAGGATCTAGGATAGCCTTAGAGGTCAATCCCACGCCAAGGCTAGATAAAATCCCCCCACTCAAGCGGCTCTCCCTTCTCCAAATCTCTTGCCGCCCTTTTGCCCAAAACTTCAGGCAGAAATTTTGGCGAGAGTCCGCCGCTTGGGCGGATAGAGCGGATATTGCTAGGTGTGAGTAGCTCTCCTTTTCGCACATCTTCACACACAAAAAGCGAGCGGGCAAAGCCCCGTCCGCTAGAGCTGGCATTAGACTCTAGCTTGCTAGCTAAATTGCCGCTGCCAAGGGCTAGATGGGCGGCTTGTAGCTTGCGTGCTAAGGCTTGAAACTCCCTAGCCTCCATACTAAACTCCGCATCAATCCCCCCAAGCGACCGCCTAATGATAAAGTGCTTTTCTATCATACTAGCCCCAAGTGCGCTCGCCAAAATCGCGCACAAATCCCCTTGCGTGTGATCACTTAGCCCATATTTCACCCCATAGCGTGCGAGCTTTGGCATAGAGGCGATTTGGGCGGATTGTAGCGGGGCTGGGTAAGAGCTAGTGCAAAGCAGGAGCGTAATGTCATCATTGCCTGCCTCATAGCACGCTTGCAAGGCTTCTAGGATCTCTTCGTGCGTGGCAATGCCTGTGGAGATGATGATGGGCTTTTTGGTGCTGGCAACTAGCTTGATAAAGGGCGTATCGGTGATCTCAAAGCTCGCGATTTTATACATTGGACACTCTAGGCTCTCTAGCAGCTCCAAAGCTTTGGCAGAAAATGGCGAGCTAAAGATCCCCACGCCAAGCCCCCTAGCATAGCTAAAAAGCTCTTTATGCCACTCTAGGGGCGTGTGAGCCTTTTGATAAAGAGTGTAGAGACTCTCTCCGTCCCACAGCGTGCCAGAATCTATGCGGAAGCGCGGCTTATCACAAGCGATGCTTAGGCACTCGGGGGTGTAGGTTTGCAGCTTGACAAAATCCGCGCCGGCGATTTTAGCGGCTTTTATGGTGTGCTTGGCTAGGCGTAGGCTTTGGTTGTGATTAGCAGAGATTTCGGCGATGAGCAGTGGTGGTGGGGAGGGCGTTGGCTTTTTGGTGTGGGATTCGGCTTTACTAAAGAAACTTGCTTTCGTGCTCCCGCCTTGCACCGCTGTCGCTTGTTTTCTAAAGAAACTTCGCTTCGCTTGTTTTCTAAAGAAACTTCGCTTCGCTTGTTTTGCCGCCTGCGAGTTGTTTAATTTTTGGGCGTTTTCCCTAGAATCCGCTTTTTTGCTGTCATTGCGAGCGGATTGTAAATCCGCGTGGCAATCCATTTTCTCTTTAGAATCCGCTTTGTGTGTTTGTGTGGCATTGTGTGAAAAAGTGGATTCTAGGGGGGTGGTAGATTTTTGTGTGGATTGCCACGCCGACAAGTCGGCTCGCAATGACGATAAAAAGGTGTTATCACTAGAATCCACTTTTTTACTTTCGGCGGATTTTTCACTTGCGGTGGTTTTGTTGTCAGCTTGTTTTGTAATGCCGCCTTGGGATTCTAGCCCACAAGCCCAATTCTCACAGCTGCTCTGGGATTCTAGGATTTGCGATGAGAAATCGCCGCTTTCAAGGCGGGGGCGAAGGGATTTACCTAAGCGGTAATGAGCAAGCCCTCGCCGCAGAATCGGCGATTTATCGCGCAAAGCCGAATCCCTCCCAGAAAAAGCCGAATCCCCTTTACCAAACACCTTACCATATAAACACACATCACCATACCCCCCCTCCTCCCCTCCCCTCCCCACGCGCACAAACTCCCTTAGCCTACCCTGCAAGTCATAGCCATTGCGCTCATAAAATGCCCTAGCGTGGGCGTTAGAATCCAGCACTTCAAGAAATATCGTATGTAGCCCTAGCTCCCTGCCAGCTTGCTCTAAAGCCGCTAAAATCATCGCCCCCACACTCTCAAACGCGCTATTTTCACACAGCGCGTGCTTTTGGGCTTTGGACAAAAATGGATTAGTATAAATCCCAAGATATGCGTGGGCATTGCTTAGAGAAATCCTGCTCAAAGACCCCACACCTAGCACGATCTCCCCGCATTTAAAGAGCCAATACTTCGCGCTAGGATTATCTGCAAGTGAGGCGATAAACTCCCTATGGGCTTGCGGGCTAATGGAGCTAGCATACATAAAGCGCGCTACTCGCTCATCATTGCGCATAGCAAGCACTAGGGCGATGTCATCTTCACAAAGTGTGCTAAAACTAAGCCCGATGATAGGCGCGCTGTGTGGCTTGCTAGATTCTATATAGAGCTGCATTGTGTATCCTTATCACGCAAGTGTGCTAGCAAGTCTGGCAGACCGCTACGCACCGCACTTCTCCTTGCAAAAACACTTCCATATCGCCGATATAGGCGTTAGATTCTAGCTCATTGATGTGGGCTAGGGTGGGGAGCTTGCTACTAGAATCCATTTTTTCTAAAGAAACTGCGTTTTGATTTGCGGGCGTTGGCTTTTCGCGAAAAAGCGGGGAGTTTGCCTTTTGCTTGTGCGATAGACGCTCAGTCTTATCTCCGCGCAAAAGGCTGCACAACCCCGCTTTTTCATCAAAAATCCTGCCGCCTGCGGCTTTTGTATCAAACACGATTTCAGTCTTTGGCGATTTATCAAAAGTGGATTCTAGGGGGGTGGTAGATTTTTGTGTGGATTGCCACGCCGACAAGTCGGCTCGCAATGACGATAAAAAGGCTTTATTGCTAGAATCCACTTTTTTACTTTCGGCGGATTTTTCACTTGCGGTGGTTTTGTTTTCAGCTTGTTTTGTAAAGCCGCCTTGGGATTCTAGCCCACAAGCCCAATCCCCACAGCTGCTCTGGGATTCTAGGATTGTGGTGCTAGAATCGGGGCTTTTACTAAAGAAACCTGCAAGGCTTGCGCCTTGCACCGCTTCGCTTGTTTTCAAGCCGCGCAAGGAAATAAGACTTGGGTGTCTATTGACGCAGCGCGGCGATGAAATCCACGATTCTAGCCCACAAGCCGAATCCCCACCAAGCAAGACCGAATCCCCTTTAGAAACAGATTCACACCATAGCTCCAACCTATCCCCACTAGGCGGCACCAAAACCGCACTCCCATCCAGCCCATACGCGATATGCCCCACTAGCAAAACCGCCGCCATACCCGTCCCACACGCAAGCGTGATGTCTTCTACCCCTCTTTCATAGGTCGCTAGATAGATTTCATCGCTTGCATAGGCGAGATTGACATTGGCATTAAAGTGTATGCGAAGCTCTTGCATAAACGCCTTGAGACTAGGGCTAGAATGATCAAACCACTCTTGCACGAAGCACACCAAATGCGGCACGCCTGTGTCGATGTAATGCCACCTTGATGGATTTAGCAAAGTCGCGGCTAAATCCTTAGGCACACTAGAATCCACTTTTTGCGCTAGCTCGCTAGGCAGCGCACTTAGGGCAAACAGATTGCGATATAGCCCAAGATTGCTAGAGACGATCTCGCCTTGCACGCTGACTTTGATGATCTGTGCTTGCATACTTGAGTGCGTGATGAAGCGATGAGTCTTAGGGGCTAGCCCTAGGTTGTAGGCATAGTGCGCGACACATCTAGAGGCATTGCCGCACATATTTGCACGCGAGCCATCGGCATTGTAGAAATCCCACTGATAGGCGATCGCCTCATCGCTAAAGGGCAGTAATGCCACAAGTCCATCTGCGCCGATACCATTATGGCGATCGCACACCCTGCGTGCAAGCTCGCTATAATCGCCCTGCCTATCAAGCGTGTGGAATACTAAAAAGTCATTGCCATTGGCGCAGTATTTATACAAAATCATCATCTCTCCTTGAGAGCCTAGGCTTCTTGCAAAGCTTAAGCCAAATCTAAACAAGACTTGCACATAATTGTAGCAGATCCGCGATACTTAAGGAGAGAATATGAAAGAGCTACTACGACTACAAGGCAGATACAATCAAGAAGCGAACAAAAAAATGATAGCCGTGCTAGAAGGGCTTGATGAAAATGTGCTTACCAAAGATATGGGGCTATACTATAAGTCAATCCTTGGGACAATGGTGCATTATAGTGCTGGGGATGCGAGTTTTTTTAAGGATTATTTTTCATCATTTTGTGCCAAAGCCCCTAGTAGCTCAAAGATTGAGGCAATGCTTGCAGAGCCATTTGCTTTCAAGCCGCAAATCATCGATGATACAAGCAATCTCTTTGCCGCAAGAGAGGTGCTAGATAGCTATATCCTAGATATTATTGAAAACATCAATGAAAGCGACTTTAGTGCCATTAAAACAATCCATTTCCCGTGGGGAGCTATGCAAAAGCCTGTGTTTCAGTTTATCCTAGGGATACTTACTCACGCCACACATCATCGCGGAATGATCGCTTGCGCGCTTGATATACTCAAAGTCGATAATGACTTTAATGGTATGCTTGGCATTTAGATCCTACTGCTTTGGCGCATTGTGGCTAGGGCAAGTCCTAGGCATAGCTTGTAGTCCTAGATCTAGGGAAAATCACAAAGAGTTTGAAAATAGAGAGAGTCTAAGTGCGCCCCAGCAGGGCGCGAAAAGCATTGGTGCTAGCACGATTAGTGAGTAGTGGTGATAGGCTGACCTTTAGCAGTGTAGCAGCTTTTGCCGATGATGATTAAGCTCCAAAATGACGCGCTTACATCGACATTGACAAGCGCATCGCTTGCGCCGACACCTGCTTTATCCTTTTTTGCAGCGACTTCAAGAGCCTTTGCCACAGCACCACTCACGCGGTTTTGCGTATTACCAAGTGGGAATCCAAACAGATGCCAAATACAATCTTTCCCCTTGACATACTCACCCTTTTTGACATTTGTAAGAGGAAGATTCCCCGTAGAAGCCACAGAAAATCTCGCGACATTTTGCGAACACCCAGCGAAAAACAACGCCCCCACAACAACACAGAACAACAAAGACTTCTTCATATAAAACTCCAAAAATATACTCTAAAATCCCTTGCCATAGCTAAGTAATTTTAGGCGTGATATTTTAACCCCCCCCCCCCCCTTAGAAGTCGCTTAATGTAGTGGATAAATATCTCAAATCTAGGGAGCGAAACTAGATCTCTATGCGATAATCTAGCGCACTCTGTGTATCTGGGCTTATCTTGTAATGATAAATCTAGCCCTAAAAGCTACGATAAGATGCAGAGAAAAGCGCGTATTTATAATCGGCTTAAGGCTATGTCATAGCCTGCTTCTCATAGCACGCGCCTAAAGCTAGAGTGTTTGCTCAAAGTCTGCTAAAACTTGTGCGATATAGGCGATATGTGAGAAGTCCAAATGCTCGCCAATAGGCAGGCTAAGGATATTATGCGATCTTCTTGAGGCATTAGGCGAGCTATGGATAGTTACATCGCTATGGGCTTGCAAGGTCGCAATATCACTTAATGCGTGCGGATAATGCACGCCGCACTCTATGCCATTTTGGCGCAAAAATGCTAGTAGCCTATCGCGCTTAGATTCTGCCAGCCCACAGCACTCTATAACAAACAAATGCCACACACTCTGGGCAAACACACTAGGAAGCTTTAGGTAAGCAAATCGCTCAAGCTGCGTGCAATACTCCCTAGCACAGCGCATTCTATGGGCATTATGCTGGGAGAGCTTGGGGAGCTTGATATGCAGGATCTTTGCTTGAATACTATCAAGCCTAGAGTTGCGCCCTAGGGTGTAGTGGTTGTTTTTATCCCATATACCATTATGGAATTTTTGTCCGTGGTTGGCTATCTCGCGCGCTTTTTGCACTAGGGATATATCTTTTGAGACTACCGCGCCGCCATCGCCATAGCAGCCTAGATTTTTCCCCGGATAGAAGCTAAAGCACGCAATATCGCCGATACTCCCTGCCTTGCGTCCCTTTTCATCGCTTGCGCCGTGGGCTTGGGCGCAGTCTTCTATAAGCTTTAAGCGATGCTTTGTAGCAAATGCTTCAAACGCGCTTATATCTTGCATAACCCCATACAAATGCACGCACAAAATCGCACGCATATTAGGCGTGATCATAGAATCCTTTGGCATAAAGCTCCCATCTTCTTCACAATCCACAATCACAGCCCTCATACCGGCATTTAGCACCGCTTCTACACAGGCAAAATACGCATTTGCTGGGATTAAGATCTCGCTTTTTGGCGGGAGATCAAGGGCTGCTATGGCGATTTCTAGCGCGTCTGTGCCATTGCCCACGCCTACACAGCGATTGGGGTGGGTGCTATGGCTAAGATCTTGTATGCGCTGCTCTAGGGCTTGCTCTAGGCTTGGCTTTGGCGCACTCTCATAGGAGAATATATAATCGCTAAAGCTTTGCTCAAACTCACTAACCGCGCTCCCTAGCACAAACTCTGCGCTTTGGCATACCTCTTGCACACCTGATAGGACTTCTTTTTCTATATCGCTAAACTGCGCCTTTAAATCAAGGAATACAACTTGCTCCATCTTTTGCATTAGCTCTCCTTATGTGGCATATCGTATAAGACATATTGAAAACGCGCGGCAATGGCTTGCGCTCTTTGCAGGATCTGCTGCGCACAAGGGGCTTCAAAGATTTGCTGCACAGATTGCGCAAAGAGATTGAGCCATTGGGTAAAAAGCTCCCTTGGGAATGGTGGCAGATCTAAATGCGCGCGCAAAGGCGCACCGCGATACTCCTGCTCCCCTAGGAAAATCCCACCCCAAAATGCAGCGATTTTTGTCTTATGCTTCTCCCAGCTCTCATCATCATCGCCGATAGTATCGCGGAAGATCTTGCCTAGTTCGCCTGTATCCGCACGCACTTTGGCATAAAAGCTATCCATAAGTTTATTGATACCTTGCTTGGTGATTTCTTGGTATTTCATATTGCTCCTTTGTGGTTAAGCTTGTCTTTTGGCATAAAACTCTGCCCTAAATTCTAGCCATTTATCGTGCATTATCGCTTCTCTTGCAGCACGCATAAGCTCTAGGTAGTAGCTAAGATTATGCAAAGTGGCTAGGCGGTGGTAGGTAAGCTCTTGGGCTTTATTTAGATGGTGCAAATACGCACGAGAGTAGCGCGTGCAAGTGTAGCACGCACAAGCAGGATCAATAGGCGCAGGATCGTTTTTGTAGCAAGAGTTTTTGATATTAAGCTTGCCAAAGTGTGTAAAAAGCGTGCCATTTCGCGCATTTCTACAAGGCATCACGCAGTCAAACATATCCACTCCGCGATGGATTGCCTCGATCAAATTCTCCGGCGTGCCCACGCCCATAAGATAGCGCGGCTTAGATTCTGGGAGCAAGGGCGTGGTGTGGGCGATTGTGGCATACATCTCCTCTGCGCTCTCGCCCACAGCAAGTCCGCCAAGCGCGTAGCCATCAAAGTCTAGCTCGCGCAACTCTAGCGCGCTTTGTGTGCGAAACTGCTCGCTCACCCCGCCTTGCACAATGCCAAAGAGATGATTTGTGCTGGCTTTGCCTAAATCTTTTTGCTCTTTGTGGTAGGCGATGGAGCGTTTAGCCCATTTGGTCGTGGTCTCTACACTTAGGGCTAGTCGCTCTTGTGTAGCAGGCAGGGCGATCAAATCATCTAGCACCATCATAATATCGCTATTAAGCGCGTATTGCATATCAAGCACGGATTCTGGGGTGAAGAGATGCTTGCTCCCATCAATATGCGAGCTAAACCACACGCCAGAATCTGTCTTTTTCACATTTGCCCCAAGGCTAAATGCCTGAAACCCACCAGAATCACTTAAAAAGCTTGCATTAAATCCGCTAAAGTTATGCACCCCGCCAAACTCTTTCATAATCGCAGCACCCGGGCGCAAATAAGTGTGGTAGGTGTTGGCTAGGATAAGCTTTGCTTGCAGGATCTCGCCTAAATCTGTGGCATCAAGTCCTTTCACACAAGCTTGCGTGCCTACTGGCATAAACACAGGTGTAGGCACGATAGAGTGCGCTAAATGCAGCTTGCCTGCACGCGCTCCATCATTGGTGTGTAAAAGCTCAAACATCATCACTCCTAAATCAATGTGGATTCTAGCTAGCCCACTTTGGCTCTAGCATTGCTTACTCCACGGTAACGGACTTAGCAAGATTTCTTGGCATATCCACATCATTGCCAAGCCGCACAGAAATTTCAAGAGCTAGTAGCTGGAGGGCTACCATCATAGAAAAAAACTCTTCCATATAGCTATGGGCTTCTTTGATCTTGATCCAATCATCTGCTAGAGCAAATTCCTCTTGAGCGATCGCGCAAATAGTCGCATCTCTAGCACTTAGCTCCTCGACATTAGAAGCGATTTTTTCATAGAGTAGGTGCTTTGGCATAAGGGCTATGGTGAAGAGATTGGCATCAACTAGCGCGATAGGTCCGTGCTTCATCTCACCGCTTGCATAGCCCTCTGCGTGCAAATAGCTGATTTCTTTGAGCTTCAATGCACCCTCTAAGGCTAGTGGGTAGAACACATCTCGCCCGATGAAGAAAAATCCGTGTCCGTGTAAATACCGCTTAGAGAGTCGCTTAAGCCGCTCGTGCAAGGCAATATCCACCCTTGTAGCAGCAATGGCAGCAATCATACTTGCTCGCTCGCTTTTTCGCCCCTTTTCATCGATTAGCCCTCTTTGCACTCCTAAAAACACGCTTAGAATCCACAGCACCATAACCTGCGTGGCAAAGGCTTTGGTGCTAGCTACGCCCTTTTCTATCCCAGCGCGTGTGAGCAGCACCGCATCGGCTTCTCGCACGATAGAGCTGTTATCGACATTGCAGATTGCTAGCGTGCGGAGTCCTTGGGATTTGGCAAGTTTCAAGGCTTCTAGGGTATCAGCCGTCTCGCCACTTTGAGAGATCACGATAAAGAGCTCATCTTGCAGCAAAATAGGCTTGGCATAGCGCAGCTCACTTGCAAGAGTAACATTGGTGCGCACCTTTGCCTTGCGCTCTAAGAGGTATTTGCCCACCATTCCTGCGTGATAGCTTGTCCCACACGCACAGATACTAATCTCACTCACGCCTTCAAAGAGCCTAGGATCTAGCTCATCAAGCCCTATGCCATCTTCTCTCACTCTGCCCATCATAGTCTCTAGCAGCACTTGCTCTTGCTCATAGATCTCTTTCTCCATAAAGTAGCGGAAGCCATTTTTCTGCGCATAGGATTTAGAATGCGTCAAAGCAACTTTAGGCTCTAGGCTAGGGAAGTCTAGCGAATCCCCCACCGCGCCATCTTCTAAATACACCACCATATCCACAAGCCCAATAAGCGGCGCATCTGAAGAGGCAAAAAATATCTCCCTAGTAGCATTTGGATCTTCTAGGCTTGTCTTTGGCGCACCGATGATTAAAGGCGCACCACTTTTGGCATAAAAGATCCTATCAGGCGCGGCTTTTGTGATAAGCAGTGTCGCGTATGCTCCTTTTAGCCGTTTAGCAGTCTGCTCCCACGCTGCACGCGCATTGTCGGCAGACTTTAGATGCTCTTCAAACAAATGCACAATCACTTCTGTGTCTGTTTGGCTAACAAATCTATGCCCTTTTGCTATCAATGCTTCTTTTAGCTCTTTGTAGTTTTCGATAATGCCATTATGCACGACATAGCTACACTCGCCTGTGTGGGGGTGGGCGTTTGCCTCTGTGGGCTTGCCGTGTGTAGCCCATCTTGTATGCGCTATGCCAAGCCCAAATCCATTAGAGTTAAAATCCTTTGTCTTTACCGCTAGATTTTCAAGCTTGCCTGTGGCTTTAAACCCTAGCAGCTCGCCCTCTCCTAGCACCGCAAAGCCCGCAGAATCATAGCCCCTATACTCTAGCTCTTTTAATCCACTAAGCAATATTTCTCGTTTTTCTTTTGTGCCGATGTAGCCCACTATCCCACACATATTTGCTCCTTTTTGTGCGCATTGTAGCGAAGTTTGCCTGTGGTTGTGCTTGTCCCTAGAATCCACTTTTTGAAAAAGTGGATTCTAGCAATGCCCTTTTTGCTAGCGCAGAATATGGATCGCCACGCTCGCTTCACTCGCTCGCGAGTGAGAGATGGGGAGGGGATAGGAGAGTTGGCTCGCGAGTGAGAGAAAAAAGCGTTTTCACAAAGCCTGTTTTACTTCAAAAAGCTTGGTTTGCTTTACAAAACCTGCTTTACTGCCGCATTGCCCACCCAAGACTGAATCGCCTACCCCCTAGAATCCACTTTTTGAAAAAGTGGATTCTAGCTTTGCACACTTGCCCTAGAATCCGCGATCTTTCACCCCTGCCGCTACTTGCTGCATTGTCTCATTGCTGGGCGGATTGTAGCGACAATATCGCGCATTTTTTGGCAGTCTTTTAGCCCATTGGATTCTAGCCCTTTAGAGAGATCTATGCCATAGGGCTTAAGCTCTAGGGCTTTGGCAAGATTGCTGGCATTTAGCCCTCCTGCTAGGAAAAATTCGCGCCTAAAGCCCTGATCTCTTGCTTGCTCTATATACTCCCAGTCAAACTGCTCTCCACTGCCACCTTTGGCATTATCAAGCAGTAGCATATCTGCGCAGCTATGCTCTTGGGCGAGTATGGCGCGCGCGCTTGTAGCGGCTATGGCTTTGATGATAGGGGCTTTGGTGCGTGCTTGCAAAAAGTGGATTCTACTCTCGCGCTTCTCAAAGATCTCTTCGCTCTCACACAAATGGCTATCGTGTAGCTGGATCACATCAATCACGCTAGATTCTACAAGCTCTATGATCTGCTCTAAAGGCATATCCACAAAGACACCTACGGCTTGGATTTGCGGGTGCAAGAGTGATTTAAGATGCGTAGCTTTTGGCTTGCTTACTTGGCGGGGGCTTTTGGCAAAAACAAAGCCGATAAAATCAGGCACAAGCGCATTGACACAGGCTATATCCTCTTCTCTCCATAGTCCGCACATTTTAAGCTTAAGCATAGCTAGATCATATCATCTTGTGTGGGTGATTTCTCTAGGGCAAAGCATTGTAAAACCCCCTGACACGCCCGCATACCAAAGAGGATAATAAGCCACGAGACATAAATCCACACCATCAAAAATAGCACGATTGATACAGAGCCATAGAGTGTGGAGTAAGTGGTATTAAGCGTTACATAATAGACAAAGAGATTTTTCACCACAAACCAAATGCTACCTGAAACAAAAGATGAGATAAATAGCGTTGTTTTATGCAGAGGCTTATTAGCAGAAATCCTAAACAGCACCAAAAACAACACACAAGTAACAAACCACACAAATGCTTGGGAATACACAAGCGATTTAAAGTGGGTATCAAGGATCTCTTGCGCACTCATACTAAGATACACCATCGCCACCGAAGCTAAGGGAAACAGCGTAATCATCGTCCAATACATCATCAAAGAGTCAAAAAACTTGCGTGGCTTAGAGTTAAACATTTTTGAAGTGATAAACTCATAATTGCGAAAAAAGAGCAAAGAAGTGATAAAAACAGAGATCACCCCGACAACGCCCATTTTGTCGCCATTTTCTAAAAATGTATTCATAAAGTTCATCACCACTTCGGCATTTGCAGGGAGGATATTAGAGAGTATGAGCCGCTCTACATCGACAATCTTATCTTGAAAGTGCGAAAAAGCTAGCAAAACAGAAAAGGTGATAAACAGCATCGGGACAAGCGCGAAAATCGTATAAAAACTCAGCGAAGAAGCGTAGTAAAACATCTCTTCCCGATATGTCAAAAACCGATACGCAAGCTTTATGGTATGCCGCACTTTTGCTAGCAGGGATTTGTCATTTTTCTGCCAATGATTAAGCCATTTGCGCCACACTTTCTCTCTCCTTAACGCCACAGAATCAAAGCGGCTATCCTAGCAGAAATTAAGCTTAAAATGCTACAATTACCCACAATCCATAGCTTAAGGAGTCTAAAATGTTCCACGAATATCGAGATGAAATCCACGCGCTAAAGATGAACAATGCGCATTTTGAAAAAATTTTTAACGAGCATAACGAGCTTGATCAAAAGATCAAAAATGCTGAAGATGGCATAGAGCATCTTGCCAATACAGAAATCGAGGTGCTAAAAAAGCAAAAGCTTCTTTTGAAAGATGAAGTGTATGCGATGATTTTAGAGTATCGCAAAGCGCATAAAAATAGCTAGACCCAGCCTTGTGTAGTAAGAGTGGCTAGATGAATCAAGAGAAGCGACAAGCCACTCTTACCAATCTTTTACACACTTATAACGAGCAAAATTACCCCCTTTGCCTACAAATCGCCACCGCACTGCTTGCTAAAGACCCAAACAACGCGCAAGTATGGTTTATTTGCGCGATGAGCTTGTATTATCTAGGTGATGTGGCACGAGCCATAGACTATCTTAAAAACGCCCAGAATCTCGCCCCAAATGATGAGTCCATAGCTATAAATCTCTCCGAGCTTTTGCGCAAAGCCGGCTCGCTAAAATCCGCCGCCCTAACACTCGCACCTTTTCTGCCAAGCACCAACCCAGACATTTACTTCAATCTTGCTAGGATTCTAAGCCAAGCCGATGAGACAGAGCACGCCATAGCCGCTTACCAAGAAGTGCTAAAGCTCTCTCCCAATGACACCCAAGCCGCCTATAATCTCGCTAATCTCTATGCCAAAGTGGAAGCCTACCCCCAAGCCATCGCGCTGTATAAAACCTGTCAAAGCCTAGAAGCCCACTTCAACCTAGCCCACACTTATGTGATGGTTGATGATGTGGATTCTGCATTGATTTTGTATAAAAATCTTGAAGCCTATTTTGCCCCACGCCTTAAAGAGCTAGGCGAGAGCGAGGAGCTATATCAAGCCTATAATGCCTCGCGCGCGGATTTTTACTTCAACTTTGCTAATGCCCTGCGCTATGCGGGCAAGAGCAGAGAAGCAGAGCGACTTTATCAAAAGTGCTATATGATCGCCCCAAAGTTTGAATATGTCATAAACTACGCGCATTTGCTGCTTAGTGTGGGGGTGCTTGAAAGGGGCTTTGGCTACTATCAAGAGCGATTAAAGCTCCATAAAGAGCAAACACTAGATAATGCGCGATTTTTCCAAAGCTCAAGGCATATTGCCGTGCTGCCAGAGCCAGCGGCGATCCGCGAATGTATCAAAAATGCTCGCGTGCTTCTTTTCCACGAGCAGGGCTTTGGCGATAGTGTGATGTTTGCAAGATTTATCGATAGCCTAGAATGCAAGGAGAAATATGTCTTTGTGCAAGCCCCTTTGCGTAGGCTTTTTGCCAAGCGGTTTAATGTCGTGGGGGAAGAGTTTAATGACTTTGATTATTGTATCTCTCTGCCAAGCCTGCCCTATGTGCTAGGGATCTCACTGCTTGAAGACTTCGCACACAATGCCCTGTATCTGCGCGATGTCTTTGCCACCACGCCCGCACATAGCCCTAGCGCGCTTGATGAGTTTGCCTTGCTAGATTCTGCTACGCAAGTGGTGAGGGACTCCTGTTTAGAGGGCATTGTAGAGACTTTTACCACTCCTACCCCAGATACCACTAAGCCTTTGCGCATAGGGATATTTTTCCACTCAAATCCCAACTTCGCCTATGCTGCATACAAGTCAATCCCGCTTGAAAAGCTGCTAGCAAGCTTTGGCTCTTGTGCGCAAAAGGGCTTGGCATTTTCCTTGCATTGTATCCAGCCTGAGCCACTAGAATCCATTGTAGAAAAGCCCACTTTAAAATCCCTAACCACAGAGTCCAAAAGCTCCCTAGAATCCCTGCAAGCCCCTGCTACAAACACGCAAGATAGGATTTTATACACTTATGCTTTGCACGATTTTTACGATACTGCTAGGCTGATTACAGCTATGGATTTGGTAGTAAGTGTGGATTCTGTGGTGGCGCACTTAGCCATAGCCCTTGGCGTGCCGTGTGCGACTTTGGCATATAAGCGATATGATTGGCGGTGGGGCGAGATAGGCAAAAGTCGCTTTAGTGGGTATTGTGGGGGGGAGGTCTTTGCGCAAAATGTCTATGGACAATGGGAGCAAGTCTTGCAAGAGCTAGAATCCTATCTCTTGCGTATGGGCTAGCCATTAGCTTTGTGGCGTTGTGGCGTTGCTGCCTATCATTACCTAGAATCCTCGTTTTACGCTTTGCTGAATTAGGATTCTAAGATTGTGGTGCTAGAATCGTGGTTTTCAAAGCGAGCGAGTGAGATAAGACTAGAGGTCTATCGAGCGAGCGGGCTGATGAAATCTACGATTCTAGCCCACAAGCTGATCCCTAGAATCCACTTTTTTCACCAATCGCGCATAGAGATAGCTTACGCTTAAAAACAGCACGCCCATACAGACAAATAGCGCGATCTTTGCTAGGCTATCAAGTCTGCTTGTATCGATGAAAAAGACCTTGAGCGTGGCAGCCCCAAAGAGCACAAACGCATAGATTTTATACACCTTATAGCGCGAGATAAAATACCCCGCTAGCATAATAATCCCAAGCAGCACTAGCGCGATAGAGTAGGTATATAGCTCAATCTCACCAAACCCAGCACTCCCAAACTCATAGAACAAGCTCCTATCGCCTATCACTATATTGCCAAAGGAAATATCCCCCCTCCCAGCAAAGCATAGTCGTATCACATACACCAGCGCACCCACAATCCCCACAAGAGCCGCGGTATTGGCGATGAGCTGCAGTGAGAAGCGTGCAAATGTAAAAGAGTCTTTAGTGTCTTTTGCTCCTTGTGCGTGCCACGATGTGGCTAGGGATTTTGTGTAGCACAAGCACAGCACTCCAGCTAGCCCTATAAGCACCACTTGGGCTATGATTGCTACAAAGAGCTGATTTAAGGCTTGGAGCATATCTATCTCCGCTGCGGCATAGGCATAGGTATGTCCCTTATAGGAGAGAAGTAGCGAGCAGAATCCCACAAGCCCATAGACAAAAAGCACTAGGCTTGAGCGCGTGTAAAAACTTATCCAAAGTGGATTCTGGCGAGATGAGTGATTAGCTAGCTGGCTTTGCTGGGCTAGATTCTGCTTTGTGCGCGCTATGGAGCTGATTGTAAGCGCACCAAATGCGATGGCAAACACCACGCAAACCGCTAGCGTGCGCGATATACTCTCGCGCGGCATATAGAAATCATCAAATCCCATAAACCAATGTCGCACGATCCAAAGCGCGCAGAGATTGATGAGCGCGATTATCTCCCAAAGTAGCAGCACAGCTAGAGCGGCAAAAATCCCACGGCGCCAAGTGGAAAGAGAGGTAGAGGGAGAAGCAGCAGGAGAATCCACCGCACGCGCAAAAAGCCAGAGATTTATCGCACTCACAAGCATAAAGACGCAAAGCTCTGGCAGATACGAGCCGCGCAAGCCGCCAAATAGCCCATAGAGCAAATCAACCCCCACAATATGCGCCCAAGTCGCCAGCAGCCCAAAGCCAGCAAACACCCACTCAAAGCCGCTAATCCCCCTAGGCAGAATCTTTGTGCGTCCAAGCAGGGCTAGCAAAATACCGCTTGCAAGCCAGAGCAGAGAGACTCTCATCGTCTGTGGAAGCGTGTGTAAGAGATCATCGCCAATGAGCCCAAGTGCCCCAAGTGCCCCAAACGCGCTTACAAGCAGCAAGACATCGCGATAGGGTGTGAGCCCATAGACCACCACCGCGCGATACACCCAGCCAAACACCCCAAGCCCTAGAATCCACATCGCATATTTGCCAGCACTCTCAATCCAATCAAGGCAGGCAATCTGTGTGGAGAGTAGGAGAAAGCATAGCGCGCTAAAGCTCATAAGCCATAGATACCATACGCGCATACGCGCTACATTAGAATCTTTAGCGAGGGATTCAGCCTGTGGGCTAGAATTGCAAGACCTCTTAGAATCCCAAGACTTCTTAGAATCCATTTTTTCAATAGTAGTGTTTTTTCTGTCATTGCGAGCGGATTGAAAATCCGCGTGGCAATCCACACATTCTGCGCTAGCAGAATCATTACTAGAATCCACTTTTGCACCAGAAGTGCTTTTGCAAGTGGATTCTAGCCCACAAGCCAAATCCCTAAAGCGCACATAGACATAAAGCCCCGCCGCCACGCCTACCATAAAGCCAAGTGCCACAAGCGTGCTTGCCCCAGCAGCCTTAATCACAAAGCAGAGCATAAGCACGCTAAAGGGTATGGGCAGGCTTAGATAAAGCGGGCTAATAGGATAGCGTGCAAAGCGCGTGAGAGCTGGGAGTGCGAACAAACACGCTGTGATAAATGCCAAAAATGCTAGCTCAAGCGTGCCAAAATCCATATAGCCAAGTCGCGAAAAAAGCCTAGCGATCCCCACGCACAGCACAAGCGCAGAGAGCACAAGGCTAAGCCCCAAAGCATTGCACCACAATGCCATAGCATTGCTAGGCTTTTTGCTGCTTGCTTGCTCGCTTGTAGATAGGGGCGTAGAATCTGGCGCATACATAAGCGCGAAAGCACTATGCGCCCCAAGCAGTGCTATAACCACAAGCACAAGCAGCACAAGCCCCACTTTTCCCACCTCGCGCAAGAGCACAAAATCCAGCATATAGCCTAGCACAAACACATTTGCGATGAGAAATATCACAAATTGCCTGCTTCTTATCGCAATGCTAAATGCGAAAAAATAGCACACAAGCACATAGACAAAAAGCATAGTAGCGTGATACGCCCCACTTGCGAGCAGCACAGGCGTGCTAAAGCTCCCTAGCACGCCAAAAATCCCTATCACCACCCCATAGCGCAGGGTCAAAACAAGCGCAAATACCGCGATGAGTGCCAGCAGCGCAAATGCCCCTGTAAGCCCAAAAAATCTATAAAAATAATACCCCCCATACACCGCTAGAAACTCCACCACAAGCCCCGCGCCAATGCAGGTTTGGGCGATTATGGAGGGCTGCTTGAATATGCTTAGGCGTTGGAGCTTTCTTGCTAGTGTGTGTTGGTAGAGTGTGGAGAGTATCCCACAAGCAAGCAGCAGCACGCCAAAGGCAAGACTCAAGCCAATGCGAACTTGGGGCGTGATAAGAGAGTGATTGATTGAGTAATTGATAAGGAAAAATGCCGCAAGGATAAAAAATATCCCACCAAGCAGGGCAAGGCTGTTTTGCGTGAATGTGTGGAGGAGGCGTTGGAATTTGGGGGTAGGCTGTGTGCTAGAGTGTGCTGCGGATTTGGGCTTACTAGAATCTTTAGCGATGGATTTGGCTTGCGGGCTAGAATCGCAAGATCCACTAGAATCCACTTTTTTAGCGAGGGATTCAGCTTGCGGGCTAGAATCGCGGATTTCTGCGCCTTGCTTGTGCGATAGGCGACCTAGCCTTATCTCCGCACTCGGCTTAAAAAGCCCCGATTCTAGCCGCACAATCTTAGAATCCCAAGACCTAGAATCCACTTTTGTGTCATTGTGGGCGGCGTTTGTGCTGTCATTGCGAGCGGATTGAAAATCCGCGTGGCAATCCACACATTCTGCACTAGCAGAATCTTTACTAGAATCCACTTTTTCGCCTTTTTGTTGCGCGTGGATCGCCGCACCGATTTTGCCGGCTTGTGATGATGGGGAAAAACTAGATTCTAGCTTCTCTAGTCTTGCCATCACGCGCCCAAGCTTACTATGTGCGAGCTCCAAATCTCTAGCAATCTGCTGCGCCTTAGAGCGGGCGATAAACCCATACACCGCGCCGACAAACAAAAACACTATAAAAATAATGACCAACACAACCACAAGTTCCACTCATACTCCTTACTATCGTAGATCTAGCCCACCACCAACCACAATCGCCCACAATCCCCTAGCGCACAATCTCTCTAAGGCGCACAGGCGTGAAGTCTAGCTCCTCGCAGCAGGCATTGATACAGAAGCGATTATAGGTCTTTTTGGTGTGCGTGTGTCCGTGGATATTGAGACTGCAATCGCAGATTTTATACGCTTCATCAAGCACATCACGCGCTAGGTAGAATCGATCATCTCTCTTGCGGTTAAACACAGGAAAATGGCTAAACATCACGCGCTCTTTGCCAAGGTCTAGCACAATGGCATTGGCATAAGGGTCTTTAAGCTGGGACTTGCCAAATTTTGCCCTAAGGCGGGCTTTTATACGCTTGGCTTCAGGGATTTGGAGCTTTAGCTTATGGCAGACTTGCCACTCTTGCATTTTTTCTACTCGCTCAAACTTGCCTATGTCATTATTCCCCACAATAAGGATCTTCTCTCCGTGTAGGCGCGGCAAGTATTTATAGCCCATATCAAAGTATAAATCTCCTAAATGCAGGATTTTATCATCTGCGCTAAGGGCATTATTCCAGCGATAGATCTGCAGCTCATCAAAGCGCGTAAAGCCGCTTTGCTTTAGGGCTAGCTTGCGGATAGGCTCCTTTTTCATCACGGCTTTATGCCCAAAGTGTGTATCAGAGATGACAAAAGTGTCAAGCGTTATGTCGTATTTCATCGCGGGCTAAAAATCCTTGTGGGGTGGTGATGTCAGTGATTATGCCATTATCTAGGCAATACACGCGCGAGGCTAGGGAGATGGTGCTTGGGCGATGCGCGATTAGGATAATGATCTTATCTTTTTTGATAGTATCGATGCTCTCTCGCACGGCTTCTTCTGTGTGTATATCTAGCGCGCTTGTCGCTTCATCAAAGATGATCACATCGCAATCGCGGTAAATCGCTCTTGCGATAGCGATCCTCTGCCGCTGCCCACCGCTAAGATTCGCGCCAAACTCATCAAGCATTGTATAAATCCCATTTTCACAAGCTTCCACAAACTCCCACGCCTGCGCCTTTTTCAGGCTCTCTATCACGCGCGCTTCATCGATTGCTTGCCCATAGGCGACATTTGCCGCGATAGTATCGTGGAATATAAAAATGCGCTGCGTTACGATCGTGATATGATCGCGCAGGCTTTTTTGCGTGAAGTGCTTGATATTGGTGCCATTGATTGTGATTTCTCCACTGCTTGGATCATACAAGCGCAAGATCATATTCACAAGAGAGCTTTTGCCACTGCCGCTTCTGCCTACAAGTGCTACGATCTCATTGCGCTTTACTGCTAGACTCACGCCATTTAGCGCAGCGACCTCATCATAGTGTAAATGCACATTATTGATAGAAAGCTCTTGCAATGGGGCTTGTAAGATTGTATTGCCATCAATGATACTTGGGCGCAGATCTAGGATCTGCCCGATCCGCTCACCCCCTACAAGCGCGTCTTGAAAGCTTGTGATGATCCCTATCACGCGTTTAATGGGCGTATAGAGCATAAAAAGTGCCGTGGTAAAGGAGCCAAACTCCCCGGTAGTCATATTGCCAGCGATGACCTCGCTTCCTCCCACAAAGATCACCACCCCAATGGCGATCGCCCCCAAAGTCTCCATAATAGGACCATTAAGCCCGCCTATAAGCGTGGCTTTAATGCCAAGCTTGAAAAAGTGGTGATTCTCTCTTTTGTAATGCTCTAGCTCGATTTGCTCGCCGTTGTTTGCCTTGATGATTTCGGTATTGTTAAACACTTCGCTAATCTTAGCGGTGATGTCGCTGTTTTTCTCCTGTGTTTTGCGTGAAATGCGCTTTAAATGGCGGATAATGATTAGGATCGGCAGCACCGCAAGGGGCAGCACCACAAGCGAGTAGAACGCAAGGCGTGGATTTTGGTAGATCACCACACAAAGCAGCCCGATAATCGTAAGACTCTCGCGCATAAAATCAGCAAAATAATTTGACACCGCCGCTCGCACAAGCCCTATATCATTGGTAATGCGTGCGATGAGCTCGCCTTTGCGCATTTTGTTGAAAAACTCTAAATCAAGCCGTAGCATATGGGCTAGGACATCTTCGCGGATTTTGCGCACAATATCTAGCCCAATATAATTGACAAAGAAATTTTGCGCATACGCGCCCACACTTTTGCCAAAATATGTCGCCACAAATAACGCTGGCAAAAGCAGCAGCATAGCCGCATCTTTTTCGGTAAAAATCTTATCTAAAACAGGCTTTACAAGATAGGTGGCAGACGCCGTGCAGCCAGCATTAAGCGCACTAGCACAAATGGCACAGAAGAAGAAAAAATAATAATCTTTAATGTAAGGATAAAAACGCGCATAAAAACTTTTCATTTCTCAAGCCTTGCGTAGGTGGTGATACTCTTAAGATCCATTGTGGCGGAAATTGTAGCATTTTTTGGTGATTCTAGTGCTAGGGACTTAAGCTTGGGCTAGGAAGTCATTGTGTGCGAGCTAGCGCGAGGATTGGGCTTACTAAAGAAACAATCGCACAACGCCGAGCGGTATCCCTTGCTTTCTAAAGAAGCTGCGGCTTCGCCTTGCTTTGCCACGATTCCGCTATCGCAGAATCTCGCAAGTGAGAGAAAAACGGCATTAAGCCTAGAATCCACTTTTGAAGGGTGTTTAATTTCACAAAGCCTGTTTTATTTCAACACGATTCTAAGGATTGCGGTGGGGACCGTGGTAGCTTTGCAGCTTATGGTAAAGGTTAGCGAACTTAGCGTTCGTGCCTTTGCCATAAGCCGCAACACTGCCGCATTGCTCACTCAAGACTGAATCGCCTACCCCCTAGAATCCCTTTTGTTAGCCCGCAGAATCTAGCGCAGCTCGTATCTCCCTTGCATACGCACCAAGCTTTTGTAATCGCACTTCTTCGCTCTCATTAAGCGCGCAGATACTCACTACCGCACTGCCGATGATCACGCCATCAGCATAGCGTGCTATTTCCCTAACTTGATCTGGCGTAGAGATCCCAAAGCCCACTGCCACGGGGGTAGAGCTTGCTTGCTTAATGCGTGCGATGATGGATTCATTGCTTGGGATATTCTCACGCACCCCTGTAACGCCTAGCGAAGAGACGCAGTAGATGAAGCCTTGCGCATTTGTAGCTAGCATTGCTATGCGGTCATTGCTTGTGGGGGCGATTAGTGGGATTAGATCTATTCCTTGAGCAAATCGCGCGAACTCCTCCCTCTCTTCATAGGGCACATCTGGGAGTATCACGCCATCTACCCCAAGCTCCCTAGCCTTAGCAAAAAACTCCTTACTTCCATAAGAAAACACAATATTGGCATAGGTCATAAGCACAAGCGGCACACTGCTTTTGGTGCGCACTTTTGCCACAAGTCTAAAGACATCTTCCACGCTTGTGCCAGACTCTAGCGCGCGTGCGGTGGCTTTTTGTATCACGCCACCTTCTGCCACCGGATCTGAAAATGGTATGCCTAGCTCAATAATATCTGCGCCATTTTCTGCAAGTGTATAAATGGCTTTCTCGCTAAATGCTAAATTAGGATCGCCACAAGTGATAAATGGGATAAATGCCTTTGCTTTGCTAAAGGCTTGTGCAATGCTACTCATAAATCTCCTCCCCTTTGTATCGTGCCATAGCCGCGCAGTCTTTATCACCTCTGCCAGAGAGTGTGAGTAAGATGAGTGAGTCTTTTGGCAAATCTTTAGCGACTTTGCGCACATAGGCTATGGCGTGTGAGCTTTCAATGGCGGGGATAATGCCCTCCATTTTTGATAGATATTCAAATGCTTCTACGGCTTCATCATCAGTGATTGCGACAAATTCTGCGCGTTTTATATCGTGTAAATATGCGTGCTCTGGTCCCACACCCGGATAATCAAGCCCCGCAGATATGCTATACACAGGCGCGATTTGCCCGCACTCATCTTGG
This sequence comes from Helicobacter zhangjianzhongii, assembly GCF_030249855.1. Classification (NCBI taxonomy): domain Bacteria; kingdom Pseudomonadati; phylum Campylobacterota; class Epsilonproteobacteria; order Campylobacterales; family Helicobacteraceae; genus Helicobacter; species Helicobacter zhangjianzhongii. The sequence continues at coordinate 59,174 of NZ_JANURN010000009.1, read as the reverse complement.
CAGAAGTAGCTCTTCATCCCGTGGAAAATCCCCACCTTGCCTGTGGTGATAGTAGCGGCAGTCTCTTTGGTGCTAACGCCCTTGCCCGCTGCCTCACAGCCAATGAGCCGCACGCTAGAATCTGGGATAAAGTGATGAAAGCTCCCTATGGCGTTGCTCCCACCACCCACGCACGCTACCACCATATCTGGCAGTCTCCCTTCTGCTTGCAAGATCTGCGCTCTAGATTCTAGTGATATGACACTTTGCAAGTCGCGCACAATCATAGGGAAAGGGTGCGGTCCTACGGCTGACCCTAGCAAGTAATGCGTATCTTCTACGCGCATACTCCACTCGCGCAAGGCTTGGGATACTGCATCTTTTAGCGTGGCAGTCCCGCTAGAGACGATATGCACCTTTGCCCCAAGTAGGCGCATTCTATATACATTTAATGCCTGTCTTTTGGCATCTTCTTCACCCATAAAGATTTCGCAAGAAAGCCCCAAAAGAGCCGCACCCGTGGCACTTGCTACGCCGTGCTGCCCTGCGCCTGTCTCGGCGATTATGCGGGTTTTGCCCATTTTTTTAGCAAGCAATGCCTGCCCTAGGACATTGTTGATTTTATGAGAGCCGGTGTGGTTGAGATCTTCGCGTTTTAGGTAGATTCTCACCCCTAGATCTTGACTCATCTTAGCGGCATAGTAGAGACGCGATGGTCGCCCTGCGTAGTTGTCTAATAGCTCTTGTAACTCTTTTTGGAAGCTAGAATCCACTTTATAGCGCATATACGCCTGCTCTAGCTCAATAATGGCATTCATAAAAATCTCTGGGACAAACTGCCCTCCATGCTGCCCAAAATACCCACTTCTCACTTGCAATCCTTTATACCTAGATTCTAGCTTTGTGTTGCTTTAGAGCCTAGAGTGTAGCGTGATTTTACAAAGAGATTACTAAAAGTGGATTCTACTAGAATCCACTTTTAGTGGATTGATAAACTCTATTGATGATTCTATGCAATAGAGTTGGGGGGATTAAAACTGATAGCTTACCTCAAATCGCGCATCAATCCCTGGGCTTGGCATAGCGCGGCGGATACTATCTGGCTTTAGGGGATCCATCGCTTCATTTTTAAAGGGGCTTGTTTGGGCGATGTAGAAGGTATTAAAGATATTATTCACACTTAGGCGCAAGGCAAGTCTTTTTGCTCCAAAGGGCTCCCAATTTATGTAGAGATTATGCACGCTATATCCGGCTTTGTCGATGAAGCCGGTTTCATCATTGTAAATATCATAGCCTTTGTATTTCACGCGCTGGGTAAATTGACTAAGCCACGCAAAGCGCAAGTGATAGCGCGCAATCTCATACTGCAAAGATAGCGTATAAATGATCCCAGATACCGCGCCTAGCTCATAGGTATCTTGCAGTAAATAGCCTTTATAGGTGGGGAAATTTTGCGCGATAGAAGCATAGGAGCTAAAGCCCTTGTAGTCTGCGCCAATCCCGCCCTCATAGCCAAAGACTTCAATAGCAGAATCCATATTTTGCCGCAAGCCGCCGTGGCTATGAGGCTCGCCGGGCGTGTGGATATGGTCATTATGATCGTGGTCGTGTGCGTAGCTATTGATAAAATTGCCAAGCCGTGAGTAATACCCCGCCAAGCGCGCACAAAAAATACTCCCACTATAATCTGCATTGAGCTCGACATTTTGGATAGATTCTGGGCGTAGGTTTTTGTGGATTAGCACATCGCTATCACCTAGCAGAGTCGCATCGCCAGGCATAGCTCCTCTTGTGAGATAGGCATAGCCCGCACGGAAAGATAGAGAGCTTATGGGGATATAGGTGATACTAGCCGCAGGCGAGAAGCCTTGAGTTAGGTGGGTTTGGTTGTTTTTGTCAAAGTAGTTAAACACATCATAGCGGCTTTGTGCAGCTAGCACGAAATGCTCGCTAGGAGTATAGGTGGATTTGACAAAGCCTCCATAGATATGCCCACTCTCTTTGGCACGATTTACGGGGTCTTTTGGCGCGGCGGTATCAGCGACAAACACGCCTTGATAATTAAGCCCATACTCTATATCAAACACACTAAATTGATTGCTTAGGGACAGATTGTAGCCGACATTGTTAAAGGCGATGTTTTTGGAGCTGACTTCTTCGTGGTCATTTGTGTGGTTATTGTCTGCTTCTTGTGTGAGTGGTTTTAGGTAGATGGAGCGTTGATTGAAGTAGAGATTGGTGCGCACTTGTGTGGAGCTAGGATTGCTCGGGTCGGCTTTGTGGGTGTAGCCTAGAGTGGCGGTGTGGTTGTAGTTGGTATGGGCAAAGAGAGTTACATTTCTTTCTGCTAAATTGGTGGCAAAAGGTGCAGTGGAAGTTTCATTCAGCCCATTGTAAGAGAGGCTTATACTATCTTGCTCGCTTAATTGCTGATTGAGCTTAAAAAGTAGGCTTTTGTTGTTATTAGCAGAGCCTGCTACCCATTCGCCATTGCCGCCATTGCCCCTACCCGCGTGGAATCCTAGGATATTGCTCCAATTTACCCATAGAAGCGCATCGGTATTTTTCAGTGCGAAAAATCCTGCTAAATTCGCGCGGTAGCCTTGATTGCTATATCCGCCAAGCCCCACTAACGCGCCAAATTTCTGCCCTTCTCGTAAGAAATCGCGCGCATCTTTGGTGCGGATATTCATCGATCCTGCTAGTGCGCCTACTCCCATATAGGCATCTGGCACACCTTTTTGGACGGTGATGTCTTTGATCATCATAGGATCTATGGTGATATTGCCTTGGTGGTGGAAGAGATTGCCATATTGGCTGGCATTATCGAGATTGACACTATAAAGCCGATCTTCAAGTCCGCGGATATAGACCTTTTGCGCGGTGGTGGTAGCCCCACCCACACTCACACTAGAATCTAGCGCAAACACATCGCGCAGGCTTGTAGCTTGGCGGGATTGCAGACTTTGGGCATTTATGGTGGTGGTGTTGGCGTGCTCGTGCTCTCTGGCGGATTCTCTTTGTGCTTGTGCGTAGATAGGGTCAAGCATTTTATGCTCGATCGTGCTTTGGGCGTGGAGTATGTGGGCTAGAGAGCTAGCTATAAGGATATAAGAGAGTCTCATAAAAAATCCTTTCATCATAAATTTTGAAAATGCAAGGTATTTTACTTAAAACAACTTAGTTGCATATTAAAAATATAGTTGTTTATATACGAAGTATTTGCAAGTAAGCATAGTATTATCTTGTTTGCTACTTATAGGCTATAATGCCCTATTTTATTTGTGGAGCGAGTTTATGGACGCTGTGCAGCTACTGCGAGATCATCATATCCATATCACAGATTTGCGGCTAGAAATGCTTGAGATACTTATCCAAGCAAAGCATCCTTTGAGCTTTGAGGGCTTTGCGATCCAAGCTAACAAAACGACTTTTTATCGCAATATGGAGCTTTTTGAGCAAAGTGGCATTGTGAGTAAAAGCGAGATGCAAGGCAAGTTTTTCTACGAGCTAGCCGAGATGGCAAAGGCGCACTTTGTCTGCGATGTGTGCAAGGAGATCAAAGACTTTGATTTACCCCCGATTAAAGGCAAGGTCAAAAGTGTCGTAGTAAAAGGCGTGTGCGAAGAGTGCGATACTTTAGATTCTAGCCTAGACTCTAAAGGATTGTAAAAACTAGCTGGATACTTTGTGTGATGTTCTCAAAATATGGACTGCTAGGATAGAAGCTCACGCGATAAAGCAGCTCGGCATTAAGCGGGAACCACTTAAAAAGCGCGAGTCCGCTCTCTACATATCCGCCTACACTCTGCCCATAAGGATTGCCTTGCACGCTTAAGCCCCCACCTAGCACAAAAGAAAATGGCGTGGGGTAGCCATCTGGCTTATCCTCGCAGTCTTTATGTGTCTGTATCGCGCCACTTGCGCGGTGGTAGGGATTGGGAAATGGGTGGAGATAAAGGGCTGCGCCGATGTAGTGGGTATTTGCCCCAAGCTGTGGGGAGTGGCTAAAGAGATAGCGCACCCTCCAGCCATAATCAAGCTCTCTATCATCTTCTGGATTCATATACATTACCCCAGCACTCGCACCTACAAGCGGCGTGGTGGCTGCTTTGCGCACTTGGCTTGGCGCACTAGAATCTAGCGCGTTGAAATCCGCGCCCACACCTGCGTGCAAAGAGGCAATTTGCATAAGTGTCCCACCCCAGAATTTCAGCTGCTCGGATTGGGATTGACAAAGTGGGATAGCAAAAAGTGTGGGTGAGATACAGGCTAGGAGTAGGGCGAGCCTAGCTCCTAGAGAGTAGAGAGAGCTAAAAAGTCGCATAAATAGCAGAAATACGCTTATGCTTTGGGCTTAATCATATTTTCTGGGACGACATATTTATCAAAATCCTCTGCGCTTAGAAGCCCTAGCTCTAGGGCAGACTCTTTTAGGGAGATATTTTTCTTATGCGCATTTTTGGCAACTTTGGCGGCGTTTTCATAGCCGATGTGTGGATTTAGCGCGGTAACTAGCATTAGAGAGTTGTGCAAATTATGCGCGATTTTTTCTCTATTTGGCTCGATACCTACTGCGCAGTGGATATTAAATGAGTGCATTGCATCGGCTAGCAAATCAAGGCTTTGCAAGAAGTTATAAATAATCACTGGCTTAAAGACATTTAGCTCAAAATTTCCTTGAGATGCCGCAAAGCCAATTGCTGCGTCATTACCCATAACTTGCACTGCTACCATTGTGAGAGCTTCGCATTGTGTGGGATTGACTTTGCCGGGCATTATGGAGCTTCCGGGCTCATTTTCTGGGATTAGCAGCTCGCCTAGCCCGCACCTAGGACCGCTTGCTAGCCAGCGCACATCATTGGCGATTTTCATAAGATTTGCTGCTAATGCCTTTAGCGCGCCGTGTGCGAAAGTAATAGCATCGTGGCTTGTTAGAGCGTGGAATTTATTGGGGCTTGAGACAAACTTCACGCCTGTGAAGCTACTAAGCTCGGCACTTACCTTTTCACTAAGCTCTGGGTGGGCGTTTAGCCCTGTGCCTACTGCTGTCCCGCCGATAGCAAGCTCTCGCAATGTGGGGAGAGAGGCGATGATCTGCTCTTTGGAGTGATCTAGCATTGAGAGATAGCCGCTAAACTCCTGCCCAAGTGTGAGAGGCGTGGCATCTTGGAGATGTGTGCGACCGATTTTGACGATAGAGTCAAAGTCTTTGACCTTTTTGGCAAAAGTGCTTCTAAGCTCTTCTAAGGCTGGGAGCAGTTTCTTTTCTAGCTGGATCACAGAGACGATACTCATTGCCGTGGGGAAAGTGTCATTAGAGCTTTGGCTCATATTGACATCATCATTTGGGTGGATTTTTTTCTCCTTGCGGAAGTCTGCGCCTAGGATCTCACTCGCACGATTAGCGATGACTTCATTCATATTCATATTGCTTTGCGTGCCAGAGCCTGTCTGCCAAATAGCAAGCGGGAAGTTATCATCAAACTTGCCTGCAATGATTTCATCACAGGCTTGCACGATGGCATTTTTCTTCTCATCATTTAGCTTGCCTAGGTTGTTATTCACCACCGCAAGCGATCGCTTAAGCTTGGCAAAGCTATAAATCAGCTCTTTTGGCATTTTTTCTGTGCCGATTTTGAAGTTTTCAAAGCTGCGCTCTGTTTGTGCGCCCCAATATTTGTCGTTAGGGACTTTGACCTCGCCCATAGTGTCGTGCTCAATGCGAAATTCCATAACAAACTCCTTATGTTTAAGATGTAGGGGTAGTGTAGGGGATTTTGCGTAAGAATTTACTTAAATGACTAGAATCCACTTTTGCGCGGTGTGTGTGGATCGCCACGCTTTGCGGAGCAAAGCTCGCAATGACGATAAATCCTAGAATCCACTTTTAACCCTATGTATCTTATCTGCTATAATTGCCTTATTTTACGCATTTGGGGTGGATAATGACTGCTGCTGCAAAGCTGGATTTGAAAAACGACTCTATCATCAAGCTATTTTTCTACTATTTTATCCCTGCACTTTGTGCGATGCTAGCCCTCTCTACTTACTCCACGATTGATGGGATCTTTGTGGGGCAAAAGATTGGCACTGATGGCTTGGCGGCTATCGGGGCGTGCTGGGCGGTGTTCCCTGCGTGTATTGCCTATGAGCTGCTCTTTGGCTTTGGGGGGGCGGCGATTGTGTCGTATTTTTTAGGAAGTGATCGTGCTGCTAGGGCTAGGCTGGTGTTTAGCTCGATTTTTTATTTTGTGGCAATTAGCTCGCTTGCCATTGGGGTGCTGGGGTTTGTCTTTGTCGATGAGATTTTGGGCTTCCTTACGCGTGGCAAGGATATTTCTAGCGAGATTTATGCGCTGGCTAGGATCTATCTGCAAATCACTTTTCTTGGTATGCCCTTTTTGATCTTGCACCCACTAAGCGATATTTTTGTCGTCAATGATAAACGCCCTGTGCTTGGTATGCTTGCGATGATTTTAGGATCAGCAAGCAATATCGCGCTGAATTATGTGTTTTTGTTCGTGCTTGATATGGGGATTGAGGGCAGTGCGCTTGCGACTATTTTGGCACACGCGATAGGATTTAGCGTGCTGGTGAGTCATTTTGTGCGCAAAAGGGGGGCATTATTTTTTATCCCTAGATTTTCGTTTGCTGCGATTATTTCTTCGGCGAAAAGTGGCTTGCCAGAGAGTATATCCGAGCTTTCTGCGGCTATTATGATGGTGCTCTATAATGGCGCGCTTGTAAGCATAGCTGGAGATGTGGGGCTTGCGGTATATAGTGTGGTGCTGTATTGTGGGATCGTGTTTTTTACCATTTTGCTCTCTGTATCACAAGCTTTGCAGCCTATCGCTAGCTTTAATTATGGGGCTGGGAATTTTACTAGGCTGCGTTACGCGCTGTTTTTCTCTCTTTTTGTGGTGGTGGTTATAGGGCTTTTGCTGTATGGGGTGTTTTTTGTCTTTGCGCCGTATTTTGTGGGGTTTTTTGTGGATTCTAGCGATGAGGTGGCGGCTTTAAGCGTGAGGGCTATGGATATTTACTATATCGGCTATGTGCTGCTAGGGGTCAATATGGCGTGCGCGATTTTCTTGCAGTCTATCCAGCGCACGATTAGCTCTATCATCATCACCATTTGCTATACATTTTTGTTTATCGCGCTGCTTTTGCCGCCTTTTAGTAAGAGCTATGGGCTAGATGGGGCGTTTGCTAGCTATCCTGTGGCACAGGGCTGTGCGCTACTTGTAGCCGTGCTTGTTATGGGCTATGAGCTAGGCTATGGTATTTTATCTGGGAATGCCCCAAGTGGCAGGACATTGTGGAAAAGGAGAAAGCATCGTGTTTAAGTGGAAAAGATCGCATAAGACACAAGGCGGTGATGAAAAGGCAGCTACACTAGAATCCACTTTTGAAAAAGTGGATTCTAGTGGGGAGTATGGGGCAAGCGAGCATATCGAGCTAAAAGAAGAGCCCGTATATCCACGCACGCAAGGCACAATCGAGCTAAAAGAGGAGAAAAAAGCCCCGCTAGAATCCACAAGCACAAATCGCCCTCAAGGAGTTTTTGAGCAAGAAGTTTCTAGAGAGATCATTGAGCAAAAAGTCGCTGAAAAAGAAGTCTTTGAGCTAAAGCCAGAGCCTAGCCCTCAAGTGATAATGCCCACCACAAGCCCTGCTGCAAAGCTGGATTCTGGTGATCACGAGAAATATGTCTTGTTGTTTGATTTAGATGGGACTTTGTTTGATTCTATTGATGGGATTTATCATAGCTTTACGCACGCTTGTGGTGCGGCATTTTCCCCCACAATAGATGAGGTGCGATCTTTGATAGGGCTGCCGCTTGTGGAGATGTTTATCAAAGTAGGGTTTGAGCCTAAAGAAGCGCAAGATAGGGCGATAGCATACAAAAATCATTATAGGAAAATCTACCTACAAGAAACGAAGCTGTTACCAAATGTAATAGAATCTCTCATTATGGCAAAGAGTTTTGCGCATCTTGGGGTGGTTACGACAAAGACTGCGTTGTATTCTAAGCATATTTTGCAGCATTTTGATATTTTGCGATTTTTTCAAGTGGTGATTGGCAGCGAAGATGTGCAGCACCCAAAGCCTAGCGCAGAGCCGATTTTAAAAGCTCTTTGCTCTTTGCCCATTGCACCAAAGGAGCAGGTGTTTATGATTGGCGATACGATTTATGATCTAGAGGCGGCTAAAAATGCGCAGATCAATGGCGTATGGGTGCGTAGTGGCTATGGTATGGGGCTAGAATCTAGGGCTATGATGAGCTGTGATGGTGTGTATGAGGCTGTGTGTGCTATCCGCACGCAGGCTATGCAGTATGCGGATAATTGGCATACGCTAGAGTGATGGGGAGCAATAGGGTTTTTGCGTATGTGGAAAAGTGTAGCATAATTGCTTCATAAGTTATTGTGGTGGCGGATTGCAGGGCTTTGCAAGAAGAGAAGAGATAATGCTTGTAACAAGGAAGTATCGTTACTATTCTATACATTTTTGCCTAGCATTTTGTTATTTATCGATCTAGATTCTTAAATTTATAGTTGTTTTAATAATTAAGGTAGTAATATTTAGGGTGTTTTTGCAGTCTCTAGCACCTAAGTGTGTAAAAGATTGAAACATTATCTTGAGTCAAGGAGAATCTATGCTAGAAATACGATGGCATTCACGAGCGGGTCAAGGCGCGGTAACAGGTGCTAAAGGACTTGCTGATGTGATCGCAACAACGGGGAAAGAAGTGCAGGCATTCGCGCTTTATGGCTCGGCTAAACGCGGCGCGGCGATGAGTGCGTATGATAGGATTGATGATGAGCCTATTTTGAACCACGAGAAGTTTATGGAGCCAGATTATGTGCTAGTGATTGATCCGGGGATCGTGTTTATCACTGATATTTGTGCCAATGACAAGCCCGATACCAAATACATCATCACCACGCATTTATCAAAAGAGGAGCTAATCGCCAAAAAGCCTGACCTACAAGGCAAGACGCTTTATACACTTGATTGTATTCAAATCGCGCTTGATACTATCGGCAAGCCGATCCCCAATGCCCCTATGCTTGGTGCGTTTGTAAAAATATCTGGGATCTTAGAGCTTGAGTATTTTAAAAAGGCTTTTACCAAAGTGCTTGGCAAGAAGCTTCCACAAGCAGTGATCGATGCAAATATGGAAGCTATACAGCGCGCGTATGATAGTGTGCAATAACCATAAGGAGTGAATATGAAAGACTGGACAGAATTAGAGATTGGCTCCGTATTGTTCCCCTTTGAAAAAGACGGGGTAGAGACTTTGCGCCAGCATAATAATGAGCGAAGCTATACTAAAGAAAGCTCCTATGGCACGAGTGTGGCGCATTGGCGGATCGATAAGCCTGTGCATAATAGCGAGATTTGTATCAATTGCTTTAACTGCTGGATGTATTGCCCTGATGCGGCGATTTTGGTGCGTGATGAGAAGCTAAAAGGTGTGGATTATATGCACTGCAAGGGCTGCGGTGTGTGCGTAGATGTCTGCCCGACCAATCCCAAATCCCTGCTAATGTTTAACAACCACGAATCCAATGAAGTAGCCCTTAGCAAGTGGCCCGCCAAAGAAGAAAAGAAAAAAAGAGAGGAGTAAGCTATGCCAAAAGTTATGGAACTCGATCAAGTAGTTGTTTGGGATGGCAATATGGCGGCGTGCCAAGCGATGCGCCAAGCCCAAATTGATGTGGTAGCCGCCTATCCTATCACGCCTTCAACGCCCATTGTGCAAAACTATGGGACATTTGTGAGCAATGGCTATATCGATGGCGAGTTTTTGCTCGTAGAATCCGAACACGCGGCGATGAGTGCTTGTGTAGGTGCGGCAGCGGCTGGTGGGCGAGTCGCTACTGCGACAAGCTCGCAAGGATTTGCGCTTATGGTGGAAGTGCTTTACCAAGCTTCTGGTATGCGCTTGCCAATTGTGCTAAATCTTGTCAATCGCGCACTTGCCTCACCACTTAATATCCACGGCGATCATTCAGATATGTATCTAGGGCGCGATGCGGGCTGGATCAATCTCTGTGCTATGAATCCCCAAGATGCCTATGATCTCAATCTCCTAGCCTTTAAAATCGCTGAAGATATGCGCGTGCGCATTCCTGTGATTGTCAATCAAGATGGCTTTCTCTGCTCCCACACAGCCCAAAATGTCCGCCCATTAAGCGATGATCAAGCATACAGCTTTATTGGCGAGTATAAGGAGAAAAACTCTCTTTTTAATTTTGAGCACCCAGCCACCTATGGTGCGCAAGCAGAAGAAGAGTGGCATTATGAGCATAAAGCACAGCTGCATAATGCGCTTATGCATTCGCAAGCTGTCATAGAAGAAGCATTTAGCGCGTTTAAAGCACTTACAAATAGAGAGCATAAGATCGTAGAAACCTATGATATGGAGGATGCAGAAGTGGCTATTTTCGCGCTTGGCACCACAGCAGAATCCGCTCGCGTAGCAGCAAAAACAGCGCGCAAAAATGGCATTAAAGCAGGGGTTGTGAGTGTCAAAGTATTCCGCCCATTCCCTTACGCGCTTGTAGGAGAGGCACTAAAACGCACTAAAGCTGTTGGTATTATGGATAAGAGCTTGCCTGCTGGTGCTATGGGAGCGTTGTTTAATGAAGTTGGAGCGGCGTTGTATCAAGTGCCAGATTCTGCGCGTCCTGTGCTTAGCAACTATATCTATGGTTTGGGCGAGCGCGACATTACACAAGTGGATTTGGTGGAGATTTTCAAAGAGCTTGATAGTAATGCAAAAGCTGGCAAGCTCACGCACGCTACACAGCAGTTCATCGGCTTGCGCGGTCCTAAGCTTAGTTTCTACTAGAATCTAGAAATCTATATAAGGAGACATTATGGTAAGAGAAGTAAAAAACTTAAAGCAATTTTCTAAAGCGGCAGAGAAGTTTGAAGGTTCGCATATTTTATGTCCGGGTTGTGCGCACGGGATCATCATTAGAGAGGTGCTAAATGCCGTAGAAGGTCCCATTGTCATAGGCAATTCTACGGGCTGTCTTGAGGTCTCTACGGCGGTATATCCGCACACTTCTTGGGATGTGCCTTGGATACATATTGGCTTTGAAAATGGCTCGACTGCGGCAGCTGGAGCAGAGACGATGTATCGCGCATTGGCAAAAAAGGGGCGATACAAAGGCGAGAAGCCGAAGTTTGTCGCCTTTGGCGGTGATGGCAGCACTTATGATATTGGATTCCAGTTTATTAGCGGCTGCTTTGAGAGGGGGCACGATATGACTTATATCTGCCTTGATAATGAAGTCTATGCCAACACCGGCGGGCAGCGATCAAGCTCCACGCCCATTGGCTCTAGCACTTCGACCACGCCTGCTGGGAGTGCAAGCTATGGCAAAAAGGAGCGCAAGAAGGATATGCTTTTTGTGATGGCAGCACACGGCAGCCCCTATGTCGCCCAAGTAGCCCCAAACAAATGGAAAGATATGAACAAAAAAATCAAGCAAGCAATCGACACAGAAGGGCCGACTTTCATCAATGCGATGAGTGCTTGCACGACAGAGTGGCGGTTTGAGTCTAATAAGACAATTGATGTCTCCGATCTTGCGGTGGATTCTCTAGCGTTCCCACTTTTTGAGATCATCAATGGTAAAGAGGTGCATATCACCTATCGCCCTAAAAACATTATCCCTGTGAGAGATTATCTAGGCGCACAAGGGCGATTTAAGCATCTCTTCAAGCCAGAAAATGCCCATATCATCGAAAAATTCCAAAAAGAAGTCGATGAGCGATGGGAGCATTTGCAAAGAATGGAAGAAGCAAATAAAATTGTTGTAGGATAACGCTTCACCTAGATTTAGATTCTAGGTGAAAAATTGTAAGAAAGGATTTATGATGAATGCTATAACTCGAGTAATGTATGGACTAGGATTTGTGTGGGCTATGGCTTTGCTAGGTGGCTGTGGCGAGGGTCAATCAAGTGCAAATGCCCTAGAATCTATCAAGCAAAAAGGCAGTGTTACTATTGGTGTCTTTGGCGATAAGCCGCCCTTTGGCTATGTTGATGAAAAGGGGCAAAACGCTGGCTTTGATGTGTATATCGCCAAGCAAATTGCCAAAGATCTGCTTGGCAGTGAGGATAAAGTGCGCTTCGTGCTTGTAGAAGCGGCAAATCGCATTGAGTTTTTAAAGTCTAATAAAGTGGATATTATGATGGCGAATTTCACGCAAACGCAAGAGAGAGCGCAGCAAGTGGATTTCGCACGCCCATATATGAAAGTAGCACTAGGAGTGGTGAGCAAAGATGGCGTGATCACTGATGTATCCCAGCTCAAAGACAAAACGCTTATTGTCAATAAGGGCACAACAGCAGATTTTTACTTCAGCAAAAACCACCCAGAAATCAAGCTGCTAAAGTTTGAGCAAAATACCGAGACTTTCGCGGCATTGCAAGATGGCAGAGGTGATGCCTTGGCACACGATAATACTTTGCTTTTTGCGTGGGCGAAGGAGAATCCAAGCTTTGCCGTTGGGATTAAAGAGCTTGGGGAGACTGATGTCATAGCTCCAGCGGTCAAAAAGGGCAATACCGAGCTGCTAGAGTGGCTTAATGAAGAAATGGCGCAATTACAAAAAGATAAATTCCTGCTCCAAGCCTATCAAGAGACACTTGCGCCAATCTATGGAGATCTTATAGAAGCGCGTGATGTAACATTTGAGTAAGATAGCTTAAACGCCTGCTTTGAAGCGGGTGTTTATCCAGTATAATGCGCACTTATTTTTTGGATTTTAAGAACTTTGAGTAGGGCTGGTGTATGAGAGTTAGTATTGTTGGTAGTGGGTATGTGGGCTTAGTGGCTGGGGCGTGCTTCGCGCAGATGGGCAATGATGTGATCTGCCTTGATATTGATAAAGACAAGATTGCAAAGCTACAAAAAGGCGTTGTGCCAATTTATGAGCCGGGCTTGGGTGAGATGATTGTAGAAAATCAAGCCAAAGGCACTTTAATCTTCACAGATTCTAAGCAAGAGGCTTTTGCACAAGCAGAGGTGATATTTATCGCTGTTGGCACGCCTATGGGTGATGATGGGAGTGCGGATTTACGCTTCGTGCGTTTGGTGGCGCAAGATATTGGCGAGCATATCAATGACTATGCGGTGATCGTGGATAAATCCACCGTGCCTGTGGGGACTGCTAGAGAGGTGAAAAAGATCATTGCCAAAGCCCTAGAATCTAGAGGAAAAGCCATAGCCTTTGATGTCGTGAGCAATCCAGAGTTTTTAAAAGAGGGTGTGGCGATCAAGGATTTTATGAGTCCGGATCGTGTGGTGATAGGGAGTGATTCACCTAGGGCATTAGAGATTATGCGCTCTTTATACGCGCCATTTTTGGTCAAATCTGATCGGCTTATCGCTATGGGGATAGAATCTGCTGAGATGACAAAATACGCAGCAAATGCAATGCTTGCGACAAAGATTAGCTTCATCAATGAGATGAGTCAAATCTGTGAGCGCGTGGGGGCAAATATCAATGATGTGCGCCAAGGCATAGGTAGCGACTCACGCATAGGTTATAGCTTCATTTATCCGGGCTGTGGCTATGGCGGGAGCTGCTTCCCAAAAGATGTTAGGGCTTTGGAGAAAACTGCCCTAGATAGTGGCTACATGCCTAAAATCCTTCAAGCAATCGATCAAGTAAATCACGCGCAAAAACGCTTGCTTGCGCAAAAGATTTGCGCAAGATTTGGGCAAGATCTAGCAGGCAAGATTGTCGCTGTGTGGGGGCTTGCCTTTAAGCCAGAGACAGATGATATGCGAGAGGCAAGCGCGATTGTGCTGATACAAGAGCTAGTGAGCAAAGGAGCTAGGATCCAGGCTTATGACCCCAAAGCCACCGAGCAAGCACGCTTCTATCTGCAAGAACATCTGGATTCTATCACTTTTGCTACAAGTAAATATGACGCGCTAAAAAATGCCGATATGCTCGTGCTTGTTACAGAGTGGCGCGAGTTTAGAAGCCCGGATTTTGATGAGATGAAAAAGCTCTTACGCACGCCTGTGATCTTTGATGGGCGCAATATCTATCACACACTCAATCTACACGCCAAGGGCTTTGAATACCACCAAATTGGCGTAAGAGATGTAAGCGGTGCCAGCGTAGCACAAGACTAGATTCTAGCTAGATGCTATGGGTTGTGCGCTATCGCGGATCTTGATAGGTTGTAGTAGCACACGAGAATCTAGATTTATAGATTGCCACAGATTGCTTGGGTGTGATAGTGGGCTGAAGTAGGCAAGCTAGAGCAGGGAGATTGCAGATAGATTGAGAGCAAGGAGAGAGTATGGAAGCCACAAGCACGCAAAATATAACGACCATCAAGCCACTATTAAGCCTTGAAGACAAGCTTCTAGCACGCCTAGAATCACTGCGCCAAAGCAAGGTAAAAAGTGCCACTCTAAGCGATGAGACTTCGCGTGCGTGGATTGCTAAAAATCTCGCACTCATTGGCGTGCCTAGCAAGCTGCTTGATTGCTGTGTGGAGATTTTGGAGTATATGGGCGATATGCGGCTTGTGTGGTTGCATTTGCAAGAGTGCACCGGGTGTAGTGAGAGCTTGCTGCGCACAGAAGAGCCCGGGTTTGATACGCTTATCTTTGATATATTTAAGCTGCATTATCACGACTTGATTCTAGCTGCAAGCGGGCATAACTCGCAAAAAGTCCTAGAATCCATTTCGCAGACGCCTTATATCTTGCTTGTAGAAGGTAGTGTGAGTATGGGCGCACAAGAGCAATATATCACCCTTGCTGGCAAAAGTGGCTATGAAGAAGCCGCACATCTAATCGCCCACGCCCAAGCAGTCCTTGCGGTGGGGACTTGCTCAAGCTATGGCGGGATACAGAGTGCCCACCCTAATCCTACTAATAGCTTTGCTCTTTATGAGGTGTTCCCGCAAGAGATTATGCATATACCCGGCTGTCCCCCAAGTGATAAAAACATCATCGGCAATTTGCTCTATGTATATTTGCTAGGTGAGCTGCCGCCGCTTGATGAGCTAAAGCGACCATTATGGGCGTATGCTAAAAGTGTGCATGATCTATGCGAGCGCAGGGGGGCGTTTCTTGCTGGGGATTTTGTGCAGAGCTTTGATGATCCGTCTATGGCACAGGGCTATTGCTTGTATAAAGTAGGCTGCAAGGGTCCCTACTCGTTTAATAACTGCCCAAAGGTGAAGTTCAACGCCAAGACAAGCTGGCCCGTGCAGGCAGGACACGGCTGCATAGGCTGCAGTGAGCCAAACTTCTGGGATAATTTTGGGCTAATTGAAAAGCCCATAAGCAATGAGAGCATTAAGGGCTTTGTGCCAAAATTTCCGCCACGCTTAGAGCCTCGTATCACAGAAGTAGCCTATTGTGATGAGAGTGCGCTACTTGAAGAAGTGCGGATAAATGGTGGCGTGCTGCTTGATTTGGATTCTAGTGTGGTGTCTTATGCTGTGCAAAAAGTGGATTCTAGTGTAAGCCTAGAATCCACAGAGTCGCTAGAGCCTGTGCTAATGCGCTATGAGCTAGCCGCTATGGAGGCAAACCCAGCCCTAATGCTCTCCACCCTAGAATCTAAAGGCAAGCAAGGATCGCGCTTAGCGCAAAACTACAAAACCTATCTAGAATCTAGCTTGGCGCGTGTGCGCACTCTACCTACTACAAGCCATAGCACTAATGATATGCTCGCGTGGCTTGGGGGGTGTTATGGGCTATTAGAGGGGCTAGAGTCTTTAGAAGATCTAGCGCAAGCTGGGGCAGAGCTTTTGGCTAAGGCAGAGCAGTTTGCCTACCCGCACATAAGTCCGCTTGGATTTAAATGCAAAGAATCTAGCGAGATGATCACACTAGATTCTAGCAAGGCTTTAAACAATATGCTTGCCTATCGCATAGGCGGGCTAGATAGCTATGGCGTGTGCTTTAGCATAGCAAGCGATCTAGGCAGTGCGTTTGCGGATTTGCTGCTAAAGTGGCAGATACAAGGGAGCATATATGTGCGCGGGAAAATGACTACTTCTAAGCCCTTTATGCGCGCATTAGCAAAGCCACTGCACACAAAGCATACGATCATCATCGCACAAATCCAAGACGCGTAAGGAAGCTGGCGCGGTGGATCGGGCTTAGTCCATAGTGGCGCAGTGCTTCATAATGCGCCTTTGTCCCATAGCCGCAGTGCTTTGCCAGCCCATATTGTGGGAATCGCTTATCTAGCTCTAGGCTTTCTCTATCTTTGGCGCATTTAGCCATAATCGATGCGCAAGAAATAGCTGCTACAAGCATATCACCTTGGACTAGCGTCTCTAGTCGCACGCCATTAGGGGGCTTGGCGTTAAAGCTTGTGCTGCCATCAAAAATGAAGCGATCACACAGCGGGGCAAAATGCTCCATAATCTCTTGTAGCGCATCTCTTAGCAGCGCGCTTAAGCCTTGTGTATCAATTTGCGCGGCGGATTTTTGCACAATATGCGTGGCAAAATTATCGCGCAAAGTGGATTCTAGGGCAAAGCGTTTGGAGCGCGAGAGCTTTTTGCTATCTTTTATGCCAAGAGCAAAGAGATCTTCATTGTCATCACACACAAAGCCCGCGACAAACAGCGACCCAGCCACACAGCCTCTCCCTGCTTCATCAATCCCACAAATTAGTGCCATAAGACTCCTTTATGCTTGGATTAGCTCTTTTGCACGGGCAAAAAGCGCGTGTTTGGTGTTTGGCAGATGAGAGCAGATCACTTCATCTAGCAGTGTGTCTAAAAGCCTGCCGATCTCTCTGCCGTGTAGCGCGATACCTAAGCACGCTGCGATTGTGACTAAGTCCTTGCCATTTATCGCAAGGGAGGTGCGATTGTAGCAGAGATTTTGTGCTTGGATTGTTGCAATATGCGTGTATAGGGGCGCGGCATAGGGCTTGCCGTGCAGTGTGGCTAGAAATGTAGCAATGAGCGCAAGAGACTCTAGCCCGAGTGTTTTAGCTAGGATTCTAGTGGATTCTAGGCTTTGGGAGCTAGGGAGATTGGCGTGGGATAGGAGTAGCTCGGTGAGCTTAATAATGCGTGATTTATAGCGCAGGGCTTTTAGGCAGCTTGTGGCTTGCTCTAGGCTAGAATCTAGCGCGTAAAACCACAGGCTTAAACGCAGAGCAAGACCAGAATCCACTTTTTCACTAGCGGCTATTTTTCTGTCATTGCGAGCCGCTGCGGCAGCAGCAGCGTGGCAATCCACTTTTTCCCTAGAATCCACTTTTTTACTTTGAGACTGCTTTTGATTTGCGGTGGGGCTTTCAAAAGTGGATTCTAGGTTTTGTGTCTTTGTTTGTATGGATTGCCACGAAAATCCTTGCGGATTTTCTCGCAATGACGATAAAAGGGCATTGCCCCTAGAATCCACTTTTTGAATGTCGGTAGTTTTTTCACACTTGGCTTGAATTTCTTCTTCAAAGATTCTAGGAGTTCTAAAGAAACCTGCTTCGGCTTCGCCTTGCACCGCTGTCGCTTGTTTTGCGGTGGGGCTGTGGTAGCTTTGCTGAAAAGTGGATTCTAGGCTCTGCGCTTGTTTTGTAAAGCCGCTGTGGGATTCTAGGTTTTCTAAAGAAACCTGCGAGCTCACGCTCGCACCGCTTCGCTTGTTTTGCGATGAGAAAGCAGGGTTGTGCAGTGGCGAGCAAGGAGATAAGACTTGAGCGTCTATCGACGCAGCGAGCCACAAACTCCCTGCTTTATCGCGCAAAGCCGAATCCCTGCTGCTGTTTAAAGCTTCTAGCGTGGCAAGAGCGGCGATCATCCGCTCACTTGGGCGTAAATCCAGCGCGACTAAAGGCTTAGAAAACTCCACAAACACTTCTGCCCACACCGCGCCATAGCCGATAAGGGCTTTGGCGATGTGCGGGGCATATAAGATCTTGCTCCACTCTTCTTGCTTCCGCTCCGCGCTTATGGCGGCAAGCTTTTTGGCATTAGCAAGCAAGGCGGCGCGTGTGTTAGATTCTAGGGCAAAATCTAGCGTGGCTTGGAAGCGCAACGCCCGCAATATCCGCAGCGCATCTTCACTAAAGCGTGCATTCGCATCGCCTACTGCCCTTAATGTGTGCGTGGCAAGATCATCTAGCCCATTTGTATAATCACAAATCCCATCGCGGATATAGGGCAAATAGCGATGATAGAGCGCGTAAGCACTAGAATCCACTTTTTGCTCATTGGAGCTGTGCTTGTGGCGCAAATAGGGATTATAGGCTAGGGCATTGCAGGTAAAATCGCGGCGCATAAGATCTTGTAGCAAATTATCTGTATAGATAACGCTGTGTGGGCGGCGATTGTCGCTATAAGTGGATTCTAGGCGAAAGGTCGTGATCTCTATGGTGGGGGGATTTGGCGTGGGGCTTGTGTGGGCGGGATTGGTGTGTGCGGGCAGTGCAGGGGGCTTTGTGGTGCTATGGGGCAGGAGTGTGATCGTCCCAAATCGCTCGCCTAGTGTGATGATCGTGTGCGTTTTAGCAAAGATTGCTTGCATTTGCTTGGGCGTGGCATTGGTGGCGATGTCCCAATCTTTAGGCGTGAGACCTAGCAGGCTATCGCGCACGCAGCCGCCTATGACAAAGGCTTGGAAGCTATGTGTGTGCAGAGTATCGATGATGGCTAGGACATTTGCAGGGATTGCGATAGGGGGTGTAGCGGTGCGCATAGAAGCCTTTATAATTTATAATAGCAATGTAGAGTTTAAGGAGATTTATTATACAATGAAAGTTTTATAAACTTTAAAGTAGCAAGGATAAAGTATGAGGACAGAACAAATCGCAGCAAAAGCCCTAGAGCAAGTCAATAATGATCGCTATGTGCTTGCAAATATGATCTTTAAGCGTGTAAAGCAGCTTAATAATGGCGCACCAAATCTCGTTGGAGCAAATATCAAGCTTGAAAAGCTAGCAGATGTCGCTATGCGTGAAATCGCTGAAGGGAAGCTTGTTTTAGAGCGGATTGATAATTTAGACTAGTGATAGCGCGATGGGTGTGTAGGAGTGGCATTTGGAAATTTTCACACAAGTCCAAGAGCTAAAGACTTTTTCCCAAGCAAAGGCACTGCTCTCTAGTCTGTGTGAGATCACACAGGGTATTCAAAGCGCGATTGTCTGTGCGCAAAAGAGCCACGAAGGGCAGTTTCGCCAAACAGGCGAGCCTTATATTGTGCATCCGCTGTGTGTGGCGTGCTTGGTGGCATTCTATGGTGGCGATGAGGCGATGGTGTGTGCCGCGCTTTTGCACGATGTGGTAGAAGATACGGATATTGATCTTGATAGCGTGAGAGTGGATTTTGGTGAGTCTGTCGCCCAGCTTGTCGATGGACTTACCAAAATCGATGAAATCCAAGCCGAAGAGCTTGATGATAAGATCGCAAATCAACGCCTAGCCGTAGCGGCACTTACTTTTAGAAAAATGCTTATTGCCGCAGTCAATGACCCACGCGTGCTTGTGATAAAAATCTGTGATCGCTTGCATAATATGCTAACACTTGGGGCATTGAGCGCGGAAAAGCAGCAGCGCAAGGCAAAGGAAACGCTTGTCGTCTATGCGCCAATCGCCCACCGCTTGGGGATCTCTAGTATTAAAAATGAGCTAGAAGATAAAAGCTTTTTATATATCTTTCCCCAAGAGTATGCCAAAATCCAAGATTTTTTGAAAAACAACAATCAGCCCTTGTTTTTGCAGCTCAATGAGTTTGAAAACAAAATCCAGCAGCTACTTTTGCAGCACGGCTTTGACCAAGGGCAGTTTGTGCTAGAGAGCAGGATCAAGCGACCATATTCTATCTATCTAAAAATGCAGCGCAAGGGCGTTGGGATCGATGAGATTCTGGACTTGCTAGCAGTTAGGATTCTAGTAAAAACAACCATTGATTGCTATAAGATTCTAGGGCTGGTGCATTTGGCGTTTAAGCCTATCATCTCGCGCTTTAAAGACTATATCGCCCTGCCTAAAGAAAATGCCTACCAAACGATCCATACGACTATCTTTGATAAATCGCGTGTCTTTGAGGTGCAAATCCGCACCTTTGATATGCATAAAAACGCAGAATTTGGTGTAGCAGCGCACTGGAAATATAAAAGCGATGGCGTGATCGCCCCAAGCCTTGAGTGGCTACAAAATCTCCAATACCAAAACAACGATATTGAAGAGTTTTACGAGCTTGCCAAAAATGACTTATATCGAGAAGATATTGTTGTCTTCTCCCCTAGCGGCGATACCTTTAGCCTCCCGGCTGGAGCGGTGGTGCTGGATTTTGCCTATCTAATCCATAGTGAGCTTGGCGATCAGGCTAAGAGTGCGTATATCAACAATCAGCAAGTATCACTGCTACAAACGCTAAAATCTGGTGATATTGTCAAAATCGTTAGCGATCCTAGTGAAATGCCCAAATACACTTGGATCGATATGGTCAAAACCTCTAAAGCCAAAAACCACCTAAAAACCCAAGCGCAAAACCGCCTAAAAGAGATAGAGAAAAAGGCTGGGGTGAATATTTTAGCCACGATTTTTAGCAAAGATCCTGCTGTGTTTGCACGCTATTTGTCTATGCGCAATTTGGATTCTAATCTTGCAAGATGTGTGTATGATGAAGAGTATTTGCAGGAGCAATACACTGCGATCACGCAGAGCTTTGGGAATTGGTTTGCAAAAATGCGCTTCAATGTCCTAGCTCC
The DNA here is from genome assembly GCF_030249855.1 of Helicobacter zhangjianzhongii. Taxonomy (NCBI): domain Bacteria; kingdom Pseudomonadati; phylum Campylobacterota; class Epsilonproteobacteria; order Campylobacterales; family Helicobacteraceae; genus Helicobacter; species Helicobacter zhangjianzhongii. The sequence goes on along the minus strand of NZ_JANURN010000009.1, from coordinate 38,459 downwards.
AAAGCGTATCCAGCTAGAAAACTTTATCTTTGTGAGCAATCGCACGATCAATGGCGTGGCGTTTGACTACTGCTGTCGCCCAAAATATGGCGATGCGATGATGGCAGTGCTTAGTAATCAAAAGGCTATTATCCACCACAAGCTTTGTGATAAGCTAGGGCAGGCAATCAGCAATGGTGAGCCGATGGTCTTTGCTAAATGGGTGCAGGTGAGTAAAAAAGCATATAAAGTCATCGTGTCTTTGGAGGATAGGGCAGGGGCGTTGGTAGCGTTTTTATCAGTGCTGGCAAAAGAGCATTGCAATGTGATAGGGATCAGTTATTGTGGCTATGATAGGCAGGCTCCATCGCTTTATTGTGAGATTGTCTTTGATGTGGCAGATAAGAGCCATAAACGCATAAAAGAGCTATTATCAAGCAAGTTTGCTATTATAGATTTTGCGAATTTTAACGATGCGTATCAAAATTGAAAGGGAAAGTGATGTTGTCGCCACAAGAGATTAAAGCTAATACCCAGCAAGCTATGCAAGAAATCGCGCGTGGGGCTAGTGAGTTTGTCGGGCAGGAGTATATCGCAAGTCTTGTGGAGCGGTTTTATACCACAGGAGAGCGGTTTATCGTAAAGGCTGGGTTTGATCCCACTGCGCCGGACTTGCATTTGGGACATACGGTGCTTTTATCAAAGCTTGCGACTTTTCAACGCTATGGCGGTGATGTGAAGTTTCTTATCGGGGATTTTACAGCGACTATTGGCGATCCAAGTGGCAAAACACAAACGCGCAAGCAACTCTCTCGCCAAGAAGTAGAGCAAAATGCTACAACCTACAAGGAGCAGGTGTTTAAGGTGCTAGATCCTAAACATACAGAAGTGTGCTTTAACTCTGCGTGGATTAGTGAGCTTGGGACTGCTGGGCTAGTGCAGCTTACAGCGCAGTTTTCTGTGGCAAGAATGCTTGAGCGCGATGATTTCACTAAGCGATATAGAGAGAATCTCCCTATTAGTATTATTGAGTTTATCTACCCGCTTTTGCAGGGCTATGATTCTGTCGCGCTTAATTGTGATATTGAGCTAGGGGGCAATGACCAGAAGTTTAATTTGCTCGTGGGGCGTAGCTTGCAGCGAGCCTATGGACTTGCTAAAGAGCAGTCTGTTTTAACAGTGCCTTTGTTAGAAGGGCTAGATGGTGTGCAGAAAATGAGCAAGTCTCTAGGGAATTACATTGGTGTTACAGAAAATCCTAATACAATGTATGCTAAGATAATGAGCGTTTCTGATGTGCTTATGTGGAAATATTATGAGCTTTTGAGTAGTAAATCGCTAGATGAGTTGCAATCTTTGCGCGAGGGCGTAGAGCTAGGAAGCTTGCACCCAAAGGCTGTGAAGCAGGCATTGGCTTTTGAGATTACTGCTAGATTCTATGATGAGAGTATCGCAGAATCTGCACAGATAGAGTTTGAAAAGGTCTTTGCTCAAAGGGAGATGCCAAGTGAGATTGCGACAAAAGAGTTTGACTCTGGTGTGTGGATCTGCAAGGTGCTACAAGATGGTGGGCTTTGCTCTTCTACCTCTCAAGCTAGGCGAGATATACAAGCAGGCGCACTTAAGATTGATCAGCAAAAGATCGTTGATGAAAATCTCAAGCTTACAAGCGGAGAATACATCATTCAAATCGGTAAGCGTAGGTTTTTAAAAGCTATTATACGATAAGGAACAAAGATGAGAAAACCTTTGCAACCATTAAAAATAGGCAAACACACGATAAAAATCCCCATTTTTCAAGGTGGTATGGGTGTGGGGATAAGCTGGGATGAGCTAGCTGGCAATGTCGCCAAAGAAGGTGCGCTTGGCATTATCTCTGCTGTTGGCACGGGGTATTATAAGAAAATGCACTTTGTCGAAAAGCTTGTGCATAATAAGCCCTTTGAGACGATAAATTTCTACTCCAAAACTGCTTTGAATGAGATCTTTGCCAATGCGCGTAAGATTTGTGGTAGCAATCCACTTGGTGCAAATATCTTGCACGCGATCAATGACTATGGGCGTGTGGTGCGCGATGCGTGCGAGGCTGGGGCAAATATCATTGTAACAGGAGCTGGGCTGCCTACAAATATGCCAGAATTTACCAAAAATTTCCCCGATGTAGCTCTCGTGCCTATCGTCTCTTCTGTCAAGGCATTAAAGATTATTTGCAAGCGTTGGGAGGAGCGGTATAAGCGTGTCCCAGATGCAGTCGTAGTGGAGGGACCTCTAAGTGGAGGGCATCAGGGCTTTAAGTATGAAGACTGCTTTAAGCCGGAGTTTCAGCTAGAATCCATTGTCCCACAAATCGTCCAAGAAGCGAAAAATTGGGGCAATATCCCTGTCATAGCAGCAGGTGGCGTGTGGGATAGAGATGATATTGATAAGTTTCTCTCACTTGGGGCAAGCGGCGTGCAGATGGGGACACGCTTTTTAGGCACTAAAGAGTGCGATGCTAAGGCATATCAAGAGATTATGCCCCATATCCAAGAAGCAGATATTGAGCTTGTGAAATCCCCTGTGGGCTATCCTGCTAGGGCGTTGCGCATAGGCGTGTTAAAGCGACTAGAAGAGGGCAATGCCCCAAAGGTGCAGTGCGTGAGTAATTGTGTCGCGCCTTGCCATAGAGGTGTAGAGGCAAAAAAAGTGGGCTATTGTATCGCCGATAGCTTGGGTAAGGGGCATTTGGGTGATAAGGTAGAGGGGCTGTATTTTAGCGGCGCGAATGGATATAGAATCCAAAAAATCATCAGTGTAAAAGAGCTTATAGAAGAACTCACGCAGGGGTAGTAGTGGGTGTGGCGAGTTTTTGTCTTTGTGTTAGGCATTTGTATCGCCAAGGCTCAAGCACTCCATATCACAAACTCTATCCCATTTGGCGCAAGTAGCCTAAAGGTCATATTTTCTTCAAGCGTTGAGGATCTTGCTTTAACGCCTGTTACAATCTCTAGCAATGCTGTGTATATTGATATAAAAGCCGTGCTAGATAATGGCAAAAAGGTGTATTTCTTCCCCCGTAATGCCCAAGTAACCATCGCACAAAACACCCCGCAAATCACGCGTTTTGTCATCACTAATGGCAATGGCTTAGTCTATCAAATCAAACTTGTGCAAAATAATCTCTATCTATCCTTTGTTGATAAAATTCCAGAATCCTCCAAGCCCCAGCCTAAGCCAAATCCACCCAAGCAAGAATCTAAGCAAGAATCACCCAAAGCCCCCCCTGCACCCCAAAAGCCAGTAGAATCCACCCCGTCAAAGCCAGCTTCATCAAACCCCACCCCGCCAAAATCTACTCCGCCAGCACCTTCGCCAAAGCCCACAACAAGCCCCGTGGTAAAGCCCAAAAAAGGCTACAAAGTCGTGATTGATCCCGGGCACGGGGGTAAGGATTGCGGCACGCTTGGGGTTACAAAAGTATGCGAGAAGCATATCGTGCTAAAGGTTGCTACACATTTGAACAAGGAGCTAAAAAAGCGCGGCTATATCACCTATATGACACGCGATAAAGATGTTTATCTTAATCTCAAAGAGCGCACCGATTTTGCGAATGCCAAAAATGCGGATTTGTTTGTCTCAATCCACGCTAACTCTGTCCCCAAAACAACCAAAAAATCGCCCAAAGGCGTGGAGACCTACTTCCTATCAACGGCTAGAAGCGATCGCGCCCGAGATGTCGCCGAGCAAGAAAACAAAGATGATATTGATGTGATGAATTATTTTTCTAAGCAGACTTTCTTAAACTCGCTTAACTCTCATCGCCTGCTTGCCTCAAATAAGCTTGCTATCGACATACAATATGGGATTTTAAAAAAGCTGCGCCAGAATTATCAAGGCATCACAGATGGCGGTGTGAGAGAGGGTCCATTTTGGGTGTTGGCTGGGGCGTTAATGCCATCGGTGTTGATAGAAATAGGGTATAATTCTAGCCCGATTGAAGCCCCACGACTAAATAATGATGCCTATCAAAAAGATCTAGCCAAGGGGATTGCTGATGGGATAGATGGATTTGTCGCAAAAAATTTTTAAGCTATGCTAGGATTGTGAATGAAGGGTGTTGAGAGTAAAATTATCTTTTCTTCGTTGTTTTTCTTTTTTGTCGTGTTTGTGTTGCTTTCGTTGATTGTATCAAGCCTTAGCTCGACATTTTCGCAGCTTTTTTTGGTGTTTTCTTATCCACATAGGGCGTATGACTTTACAAGTGATTTACTGCTTGTGTGCTTTGTGGCGATGTGCGTGGTGTTTATCGTGTATTCTATCCGTCGCAAAAAGCACAATACAACAGAAAAGGTCGCGGCATCTATCATCGGCTTGGTGGCTTTGCTTGTGCTGGTATTTCGTATTGCTCAAAGCATTATGCAAAATCAGCCCGATGAGATCGCTTATGCCTTTAGCGATACGCTTGGCGGGGTGGTTTTGTGGAAGATTGCTGATATTAGTGTGTATGTGTTTGTGTATGTGTGTTTTATCTTGCTCCCGCTTGCTCTGCCTGCGTGCAAGATCCGCTTAAATATCTTTAACAAATGGGGCGAGTGGCTTAGTGCCTATATGCCAAGTATCAATACGACATTATTTGTGCTTTTTGCCTATGCGATACAGCCCTATTATGGCAAGTCTAATCCACTTTTATATATTGATTTATGGCTATTTTACTTTGGGTTTTTGTGTGTGGTGGTAGTGCTATATCGTAATAAAGAGCTATTTGGATTCTATGAGTATGCCAATTTGCTCTGGCTTGTGGTGGGGGTGGTGGTGTTTTGTTTATGCTCTAAAATCATCGCACAAGCTGATTATACCAACACGCGCACAATGTTTCTTCTCATCGGGCTTATGGCGTGGTGTGGCGAGTGGATGTATGCCTCACTGCACGGAAATATCAAGCCTAGCAGCTTAAAAAGCTTATTAAAAAAGGGGCGATAATGAAGCTAGAATCCACTTTTGCGCATTTAAGAGAGCAAGAAAGGGTGAAGATCGTCTTTGTGTGCTTGGGGAATATCTGCCGCTCACCGCTAGCAGAGGGCATTGCCAATACCTTGTATAAGCCCCACGCTAACGCCCCAAAGCTAGAGTTTTCATCAGCTGGGACTTCTGGCTTTCATAATGGCGATCCCATCGACTCTCGCTCCATTGCCATTGCGCGAGAAAATGGCATTGATATAGCGCATTACACAAGCAAGCAAGTAAGCCTCTATGCCCATAGCGATGTGGATTTGCTAGTGGCTATGGATAGGAGCAATTATGCTACGCTTAAGGCTATGGGCTTTGAGAGCGATAAAATCGCCTTGCTAGGGGATTTTGGACTAGATGGCGCAGAGGTGCCAGATCCCTACTATGGCGGGACAGATGGCTTTGCGAAAGTATTTGCAATGCTGCAAAGTGGTATAAGCAATTTGCTAGCTAGCTTGTCTCATTAAGGAGTGGTGTATGGAAGAGATTGTAGTGTATGGGATCAAGGCTTGTGGCAGTGTGCAAAAGGCACGCAAATATTTGGATTCTAGGGGGATTGCGTATGAGTTTATTGATGTAAAGACCACGCCGCTAGAATCCACTTTTTTAGCGTGGCTTGCGGAGCAAGTAGGGACAGAAGTGCTGCTAAACACCAAAGGCACGACTTATAAAAAGCTTGGGCTAAAGGCGCAGGATTTATCGCAAGAGCAAAAGCTCCACGCAATGCTAGAGTATCCGCTGCTTATCAAACGCCCTGTGATTGTCTATACACATTCAGGCAAGAAGCAAGTGCTTGTGGGCTTTGATGAAAGTCGCTTGGCAGAGGTATTTGGCTAATGGCTAGAATCCACTTTTTGATCCTATGTGCGCTTGCTAGCCTTATGCTAGGCTGTGCCAAAAAGCAGGTAACCACCATAGCAAAAGATGTGAGTGCATATCCGCAAGATGCACGATTTTATGTTTTGCCTAGCAATGATAGCGCATCAAAGCACCCTAGCAATGCAAAAGCGATAAAAGAAGCTTATCTACAAGCGCATTTCTCCCCCTGGTCTGCCAAGCCAAACCCCGATGTCAAAAGCGTGTTTTGGGTGCAGGGCTCTTTACGCAGTAAGCCTGGATTTGGCGAGAATCGCCTGCCTAATTCTAAAGAATTTACACAAGGGATTTTGGACTCTATGGATATTGCGCATTATCCTAGTGTCGCGCAAAAGGCGATTATCACGCAAGCTACCAATGTCCGTGTCGTGCCTAGTGAAAAAATGCGCTTTGATACAGAAGATGACTTCCCCTTTGATCAATGGCAGAATTCGTGGATTTTTGCTGGCACGCCTGTGCTGATTACACACTATGATACGACCAAGCGTTGGGCGCATATAGAGAGCGGCTTTGTGGCTGGGTGGATTCTAGTAAATAGTGTGGGGCTAGTTGATGAGAAGCAAATCGCGCGGCTAAAAAAGGCTTCTTATATCCTGCCAGAGCGCGATAATATCCCCCTCTATCATAAGGGCAAGTTTCTTGCCAATGCGCGAGTAGGGCAGATCCTCCCCGTGGTAAAAAGCCTAAAAGAGCGCGATATAGTGCTAGTGCCAATGCGCGATATGCAGGGCAAGGCGCAATTAGTAGAATCCACTATCGCCGCAAGAGATATTGCAAGCTTCCCTAAGGGCTTTAGCCAAGGGCGTAGCGCAGAGATTATCAACACAATGCTAGGGGATAAATATGGCTGGGGCGGCTACCTAGCAAGCAGAGATTGCTCGGCGTTTATCCGCGATATTTTTGCTAATTATGGGCTATATCTTCCTAGAAATTCTCTTGCCCAAGCGCAGGTAAAAAAGAGTATGCAAGATCTCTCACATTTATCTCGCAAGCAAAAGGAGCGTTACATCATAGAGCACGGCGTGCCTTTTGGCAGTGTGCTTTATCTAAAGGGACATATTATGCTCTATATTGGCGAGTATGAAGGGCGGGCTATGGTAGCACACAGCGCGTGGAGTGTGAAGACCTCTACACTCTTTAGGGGGTATAAAAATATGCTAGGAGGCGTGGTGATCACAAGTCTTTATGCTGGCAAGGAGCATAATGGTGCATTTTCTAAAAAACTTTTGATTGATAGGGTTACAGGTATTACTAATTTTTATGACTTATTGGAGAATCCACAATGATGATTATTAGATATTGCGTGTTTGCGCTGTTTATGGGGCTTAGTGGCATTGGAGCAGAATCTAGCACAAAGCAAAAGCCGCTTGTGCTAGTGAGTGTGCCGCCGCAAGCGTATTTTGTGCGTGCGATTGCAGGTGATAGCGTGGAGGTAAGAAGTGTGGTGCCAGCTGATGTGTCGCCTGAGACTTATGAGCCTAAGCCCAGCCAAGCGCGAGCATTTATGCAAGCAGCAGTATTTTTTGGCGTGGGTATGAGCTATGAGGCTAGTTTGCAAGCGCGTCTAGCAAGCACCAATCGCGCCTTGCTTTATGTCGATCTTGCGCATAGAGTTTTAGATCACGATAGGCACGATGAGCACACACATACAAAAGTGGATTCTAGCACTCACGCCCACGATCCGCATATTTGGCTTTCACTAAAGCTCGCCAAGCCTAAGGCACAAGCTATGTATGAGCGTCTTTGTGCCATTAACCCTGCTTATAAAGATAGCTATGCAAAGAATCTCGCCGCGTTATTCGCTAGAATCGATAGAATCCAGCGTGATCTAGGGGCAATTTTAAAAGAGCAAAAGGGCAGGGCATTTTTGGTGATACATCCGGCATTTGGGTATTTGGCGCAAGAATTTGGGCTTGAAGAAATTGCCCTAGAAGAAGATGGCAAGGAAATTAAGCTAAAGGCATTAAACCGCTTGCCAAAAATTGTAGAGCAAAAGCGTATCCGCACACTCTTTATCCAGCCGCAGTTTGACAAAGAGCGCGCAGAATCCATCGCTAAAACACTTGGCTTAAATGTGGAGATTCTAGACTCCCTAAATGAGAATTGGGAAGAGAGCCTCTATGCCTTTGCGCACAAGATTAAGGAGCAGTAATGCGCGAGATTCTGCGCTGTGAGAATCTGCATTTTGCCTATGATGGTATGCAGCACAATGCTTTAGAAAATGTGAGCTTTAGCGTGTATGAAAATGATTTTTTAGCAGTGATTGGTCCAAATGGAGGGGGCAAAAGCACGCTTGTCAAGCTGCTTATCGGGCTGCTTATGCCCTGCTCTGGGGAGATTATCTACCCAAATCCAAGCATATACCACGCAAAAAGTCTTATCGGCTATGTGCCACAAGACACAAGTATCAATGTAGATTTTCCCATTAGCGTGCTTGATGTGGTGCTAATGGGCTTTATGGAGCCTAGAATCTTTGGCTTCCGTGCGACAAAGGCGCAAAAGCACAAAGCCCTAGAAGCACTAGAGAAGCTAGAGATAGCGCATTTAGCGCATAATGCTATCGCAGAGCTAAGCGGAGGGCAAAGGCAGAGAGTGCTGATCGCTAGGGCATTATGCGGAGAGCCAAGGCTACTTGTCTTAGATGAGCCTACTTCAAGTATCGATACAAAAATGCAAATACAAATTTACAAAAGTTTAAAAAAAATTAACAATTTTCATACTATAATCCTTATCAGTCATCACATATCGGTCTTGTTAGGTTACGCCAATCGTGCGCTATTTGTGGATAAAAAGGTCATTGAACACACGATTCCTAGAATGCAAAGTGCCCTAGATACACAAGGTGATATTTGGGGGCATATTTGCGAAGTCGATTTATTTGACAAACTTTGTGCCAAGTCTAAGGAGAAGTGAGAATGGAAAATAATTTTGATGTTGTGATTATTGGAGCTGGTGTGTCTGGGTGTGCGTTGTTTTGGACGCTAAGTGAATACACAGATATAAAGAGTGTCGCTGTGGTGGATAAATGCCCAGATATTGCTATGGTGAGTTCTAATGTGCGTGCCAATTCCCAAACGATCCACGATGGCTCAATTGAGACAAACTACACCGCCCAAAAGGCAAAGAAAGTCAAGCTTGCTGCACAAAAGGTTACCAACTACGCGCTAAAGCACAATTTACAAAATAAAGTCATCTTTAAAACACAAAAAATGGCAATAGGTGTAGGCGATGCAGAATGTGAGTTTATGCACAAACGACATCAAGAGTTTTTGTCTGTGTTTCCTGATTTAGAGTGGTTTGATAAGCAGATGATTAAAGAGATCGAGCCAAGCGTTATCCTAGGAAGTGATGGCAAGAGTGATCGCCCTGAAAATGTCGTAGGATCTGGATATAGAGAAGCGTGGTGTGCTATGGACTTTGAAGGACTAAGTAAAGATTTCGCCACACGCGCACAAGAGAAGAATCCAAACAATAAGGTGTTTTTGAATTTTTGGGTTAAAGATATTAAGCGCAATGATGAAGGGTATTATCTTATCTCCAAAAGCGGCGAGGTGATCACTGCGAAGTTTGTGCTTGTCAATGCTGGGTCATACTCACTTGTTTTAGCGCAGTCTATGGGCTATGGCACTGATCTTGGGTGCTTACCTATTGCTGGGAGCTTTTACTTTGTGCCTGATTTGCTAAAGGGCAAAGTCTATATGGTGCAAAATCCAAAGCTACCATTTGCTGCAGTGCATGGGGACCCTGATATTAGCATATCGGGCAAGACAAGGATTGGACCAACGGCTATTGCTATGCCTAAGCTTGAGCGATCAAAGCATTGGTATAGTGGTATTAGCTTTGAGCTAGGGAAAGTTGATTTTCATAGAGAAGTATTTGGGGTGTTGTTTAATCTACTCAAAGATGCGGAGATCCGCTCTTATGTGTTTAAGAATATCGTGTTTGAGTTGCCGTATTTTGGCAAGAGATTGTTCCTAAAAGATGCGCAGAAGCTGATCCCATCACTAAAGCTTGATGATATAGAATATGCTGAAGGTTATGGTGAGGTGCGTCCTCAAGTGGTGGATAGGACACAAAAACAGCTAGAGCTTGGAGAGAAAAAGATCATCACCAATAAAGGCATCACATTTAATATGACACCATCGCCCGGTGCGACAAGCTGCTTGCAAAATGCCTTTGTCGATACACAAGAAATCGTCAGTTACTTGCAGGCAAATTTTGATAAAGAACGCTTTTTGCGCGATTTATCTCCAGAAGAGCTAGACTCATAGATTCTAGGTAGTATTTAGGGCGTGGGTGTGCTTGAGATTCTAAGTAGTGGCGGATTTTTTCAAAATATTATTATCACATCTGTGTTGCTAAGTATATGTGCTGGGCTGATTGGCTCGCTTATTGTGGCAAATAAAAGTGTGTTTCTTGCCGGAGGGGTGGCACACGCGGCATTTGGTGGGGTAGGTGTGGCGGTGTTTTTGGGCTGCAGTGTGCTACTAGGCGCGCTAGGTGCGGCATTGATTATGGCTTTGATTTTGCTCTATGCGACTTTGTGGCACAAGGGTAGGCTTGATACTTTTATCGCTATTGCGTGGGCATTTGGTATGGCTCTTGGTGTGGTGCTTATAGAACTAGCTCCGGGCTATAAGATCAATATGGAGAGCTATTTGTTTGGCTCGCTTGCATTTAGCACCAAAGAAGATATATATATGCTCTTTGGATTTGATGTGGTGCTTATCGCATTTGTGGTTGTGTTTTATAGGGAGATTCTAGCAGTTTTGTATGATATGGAGTTTAGCCGATTAAAGCGAGTGCCTACTAAGCTTTTTGTTAGCGTGATTTTTGTGCTAACGGCATTTGGCGTGGTGCTTGGTATGCGTGCAGGGGGGCTTATCTTGGTGATTTCTATGCTCTCTATCCCAGCATATATAGCTATGATGTTTGCTAGAAATCTTGCTATGCAGTTTTGTTTATCTCTTGGTGTGTGTCTGCTGTGTATGTGTGGGGGGATTTGGTTTTCATTTGTGTATGATGTGGCACTTGGGGCGTGTATAGTGCTTGTATCAGTGGGAGTGTTTGTCTGTGCGCTTGGTCTGCGCTATATAATGGGTATATATCAAAACAAAGGAGCTATATGAGCGAAGAGACAAATAAGGATCTGGCATTAAGCGTGGCAAAAAAGTCGATGAAAATAGTGATTTTCATAGGAATGTTTGCTGTGGTGTTGCTTATGATCAATATTTATGTGATGATGACACAAATCACTGCAAGTGCGCAGCTAAGTCGCAAGCTACATACCATAGAGCGTTCTTTGGGGCTTGATGTGGATTCTAGTGTAGCGCAGGGGTCTCACAAAGAGCGTGAGAAATAAGGGGCTAATATGGCAATGCAAACGATCGTGCATACGGATAGAGATTTTAGAGAGCTTTTGCATAAGCATAGCCTAAAATCTACGCCGCAAAGACTAGCGATTTTGCGGCTAATCCAAAAAAATGGGCATATAGGTGTAAAAGAGATTTATGCGCATATTAGGAAGTTGCACCCAAGTATTTCTCTAGCGACTGTGTATGAAAATATCGCCACGCTTAGTGAAGCGGATATTTTGCGAGAGATTAAGCCCCCAAATCAAAAGCAAAAATACGAGCTAGCAAGCGATAAGCATATTCATGTGAGCTGTGAGAAGTGTGGCAAGCTACAAGATGTGTATGTCGATGCAAAAGATTTGCTAGATAAGTGTATGGATAAGAGCGGGTATAGGCTTTTTGATGTATCAGCTGTTTGTATTGGTGTGTGCGATACTTGTGCTACGGAAGTGGATCAATGACAATTACTGATGTGTCCTTGGTATTTGGGAATCTCTATGTAGCGGTATTTATCGTTGGATTTATAGGGGCGATCACGCCCGGACCAGATATTTTACTCATCTTGCGTAATACCATTAGCTTTGGAGCTAAACCCGCCTTTATCGCTCTTGGTGGGATTATTTGCGGGTGGTTGGTGTATCTTGGGTGCGTGTATTTTGGATTTGCGCATATAATGAGCACTCCCATAGCACAGGGCTTGCTTAGTGTGTTTGGTGCGCTCTATCTAGGCTATATTAGCTATAAGATTTTGCGCGCTCCGGCTATGTCTAATAGCGAGTTCGCACAGATTTTAGGAGCAAATACACAGGTAAAGCCAGCGGGGTTTTTTCAGGCTCTAGGGGTCAATCTCTCTAATCCCAAGGCGATTTTGTTTTTTGTCGTGGTGGTGGCTCCCTTTGCAGGGAGTGGGTTTGAGCTAGGGCTTTTTGTGCTGTTTTGTTCGCTTGTGTGTGGGTTTGTGGGGGTGATTTTAGTCGGGCTATATGTGCGCAAATGGCTTAATGCTCGCGTGTTTTTGTGGATTGATCGCATAAGTGCGGTGCTGTTTATTATCTTTGCTTGCTCGCTTTTTTATAGAGGGGTGGATATTTTCTTGCAATTATAGCTCTAGGAAATTTTGCAAGATTTGCAAGCCTGTATTATGGCTTTTTTCTGGGTGGGGCTGGATACCTAGGATATTGTCTTTTGCGATTATGGCGGGGAATCTATCGCCATAATCACACACGCCAAGCGCGACACTCTCATCGCGCAAGCACGCGTGGTAAGAATGCACGAAGTATAAAAATGCCCCATCATCAATACCGCGCAAAAGTGTATGTGCAGTGCCACCTTGTGTGAAAAAGCACTGATTCCAGCCGATGTGCGGAAGCCTAGGCGCATTGGCAAAGCGCACAATCTCACCTGCTATAAGCCCAAGCCCCTGATGCTCTCCAAACTCATAGCTTGTATCAAAAAGTAGCTGCATACCCAAGCATACACCTAGGATATAGCGACCGCGTTTTGCATATTGTGTGATTGCTTCATCAAAGCCTTTTTGCCTGATGACCGCACACACATCGCCAAATGCCCCGACTCCGGGCAAAATCAGCTTGTCATATAGGTGTAGCTCATCGGGATTTTTGACACATATAGCTTCTTGATGCAAGCTTGCAAAGGCATTGCGCAAGCTGCCTAGATTCCCCGCACCATAGTCGATGATCCCAAGCTTCATCGCGCTAAAACTTCCTGACATCGCGCGCACAATCCCCCTTCGCGTGCTGCCATATATCGCCAGCAACGCTCGCAGCGATAGCCCGCGCTTGTAGAAAGCCTAAAAGTCTTGCCATTTAGCGTAAAGCTGCTTATCTGCTCTTTTGGGGTATATTCACTTAGGATAAGCCATTGTGCCACTTCTGTAAAGTCCCCAAAATCCCCTTCTATACATAGCTCAAGCCCGGATTTAATGCGCTTATCCTTTTTTAGCGTATCAAGTAGCTCGCTGCATTTATCGCGTAGCTGGATAGCAAAGTCAAAGTCAGCTTCTGGCTCCACATCATAGAGTGCGATTATGCGCAAATCAAACACATCGCGCGATCCTTGTCGCACAATCTCTGGGGCGTGCTGCAAGACTTCATTGATCGTGTAGGTAAGGATTGGCGCAAGCAAGGCACATAGATTGCTAGCGATTGCTGCCATTACGCTTTGCTTCGCCCTGCGCCCCTTGTCATCGGCACTATCGCAGTATAGGCTGTCCTTACACAAATCAAGGTAGATCCCGCTTAGATCATTGGTGATAAAGTGCATAAGTGTTTGCAAGCCGCTTGCAAAGTTATAGCTAGCAAACTCCTCTTGCACGCGCAAAAAGTGGATTCTAGCAAGCTTTATGATAAAGCGATCAATTTGGCTTAGGTCCTTAGGGTCGCTTAGGGTTTGTAGGTCATTGCAGTTTGCTAGTAAGAATCGCAGCGTATTGCGGAGCTTTTTATACTGCTCGCCTACTTGTTGCAAGATGTTTTTAGAGATTTTTTGATCGTTTTGGTAGTCGCTTAGTGCGACCCACAGGCGCAAGATCTCGCTACCAGAGCTTTTTAGCACCTCTTGTGGGAGGATTACATTGCCTTTAGATTTACTCATTTTTTCACCGCGCTCATCCATTGTAAAGCCGTGTGTCAGCACGGATTTATATGGTGCTATGCCTTGAAGTGCGCAGCTTAACAGCAAGGAGCTTTGAAACCACCCTCTATGCTGATCGCTACCTTCTAAATACATATCTGCTGGGAAATTACCTGCATCGTAGAATCCACTTTTTAGCACGCCAAACCAAGTGCTGCCGCTATCAAACCACACATCAAGGATATGCTGGCATTTTTCTAGCTCACTTGCTCTGTGCTTGTGGGATTCTGGGAGTAGCTCGGCATTATCTAGCTCCCACCATACATCACAGCCCTTTTTGCTAAATATCTCACCAATATGCGCTAGCACACTAGAATCCAATATCGCTTTGCCGCTAGATTTTTCGACAAAAAATGCAATAGGCACGCCCCACGCCCGCTGCCTAGAGATACACCAATCAGGGCGGTTTTCTATCATTGTGCGGATTCTGTTGCGTCCGGATTCTGGGTAGAATTTCGTTTTTTCAATGGCTTCTAGGGCGACTTGTCGCAGGGTTTTGCCATTATGATAGGGCTTGTCCATAAGGATAAACCACTGCTTTGTCGCGCGGTAGATCACAGGCTCGTGTGTGCGCCAGCAGTGTGGGTAGGAGTGGATAAACTTCGCGCTTTTTAGCAAATGCTCCCCAAGCAATGGCAGGATTTTTTCATTAGCATCAAATACACGCATACCGATGAACTGCCCCACATCTTCTGCCCTAAAGAGCCCCTTTTCGCGCAAGCTCTCATCATAGCAGCCCCTATCATCAACAGGCATAAGCACTTCTAGCTCATATTTCAAGCAAGCAAAGTAGTCTTCCTCCCCGTGTCCGGGCGCACTATGCACAAGCCCACTTCCACCGCTCATTAGCACATGCTCACCTACAATGAGTAGCGACTCTCTGCCATTTAGCGGATTTATGGCGCGATAGTTTTCAAAGCTGCTGCCTTGCAGCTCCGCTAGAATCTTGCCCTTGCTTATGCCTTCTTGCATAATGGATTCTAGCAAGGCTTTGGCGATGATATAGCCTTCTTGCGTGATGATATAGCTCTCATTTGGGTGCAAGCAGATGGCTTGATTTGCCGGAAGTGTCCAAGGCGTAGTTGTCCAAATCACTGCTTGGATAGGGCTGTGCGTGTCTAGGCTATCAAGCTTTAGGGCTTGTAGGCTCTCTTTGGTGAGTGGGAATCCCACAAAGATTGAATGATCTTCTTTGTCTTTATACTCTACCTCTGCTTCTGCGAGAGCAGATCTAGCCGCCCAGCTCCAAAAAATTGGCTTTGATCGCTCAGCTAGCAAGCCTTTTTGCGCGACTTGTGCTAGCACTTGATAAATACTAGCTTCAAAGCCAAAATCCATTGTTTTATATGGATTGGCAAAGTCCCCAAGCACGCCTAAGTCTTTAAACTCTTGCATTTGGATTGAGAGAAACTTTTGCGCGTGCTTCCTGCATAGTGCGCGGAATGCACTTGTAGAGAGAGAAGATTTGCTCTGCTCTTTTTCTACTTGCTGCTCTATGGGCAGTCCGTGGCAGTCCCAGCCCGGCGTGTATCGCACGCTTTGTCCCTTGAAGTAATGTAACTTTATGATGATGTCTTTTAGGATCTTATTGAGTGCGTGTCCTATGTGTAAATGCCCATTGGCATAGGGCGGACCATCGTGCAGGGTGAAAGAGTCTTTGCTATTTTGGCGATTAGCACACATTGTGTTGTAGGCATATTGATTGGCGTTCCAAGTTTGGTAGGTTTGTGGCTCGTTTTGTGGGAGATTACCGCGCATTGGGAAAGTGGTGCTTGGGAGCAATAATGTGTCTTTATAATCCATACCCTATGTCCTTTGATGTGTTTAGTGTGGGAATTTAGCCGCGCATTGTAACAAAACTTAGCTTAAAGGCATAAGCCCTATTCTCGCGCATTGCACAAGCACAAGCAGAAATGCACCCTCGCGCCAGAATCCACGCACACAGATACGGCTTCGCTAAAGCTTGTGCCTGTGGTGATGATGTCATCAACTATGACTAATTCTTTTGCCTTAGCGGTGTAGGAGAGATCGCGTTTGTTTGCTTGGCGGTAGGCAAGAGATTTGCCGGCATAAGAGACTTGATTACCTGCTTTAAGCTGCCCATAGAGAGCTTTCATTGCAGTGCGCTTGGCAAAGGAGCGCATAATCACGCCCGTGTGAGAGTAATAGCTCCTTACAAAATCATCGATCCCTACAAGTGTGAGCGAGTGTAGGGCTTGTGTATCGCTGAAAGTGTGCGCGAAATAGTGCGCGGCTTTGTCGCTTAGGCACGCTAGGATTCTAGAGCCTATGGTGTAGTATTTGGCATTAAGCAAGTAGCTCACATCATCATAGCCATAAAAGCAATAGACCTTAACGCCCATCACCTCTCGCACGCTAGGGCGCAAAGGGATAGAATCTAGGCAGGCTTGGCATAGCACGCTTAGGCAAAATCTCCCGCAAGTTAGGCATTTCATCAAAAGTGGATTCTAGCGCGATCTCATAGCGTGCGTGATATGCGCACAAAGCTCTTGCGTGATTGTGGCTATGTCGTTTGCAGCATTGATGTGTATGGTGTGCTTAGCAGTGTTGCAAGCAGCGCGGATAATGCGATCTTGAATATCTAGGAGATACTCTATACCGCGTGTTTCTATGGTATCTTTAGTCTTTGTGCTTAGGCGATCTTGCAAAGTAGCTTTATCAATCACAAACACAAAGCACAGATCCGGCACGATCCCTTGTGTGCTAAGGAGGTTTATGCTGCTAGATTCTGGCAGGTCTTTGGCATAGGCGATCCCAGATATGAGTGAGCGATCGGCGATGATTAAGCGATCAAGATTTGGCTTAATGACTTTGGCGATATGCTCGGCGCGATCCGCTAGGAATAAGAAAAATTCCGCTTCTTTGCTAATGGGGCTGTGGCTAATGAAATCACCGCCTGTATGATGTGCGTGTAAAATGATGTCCCTAAGTGTCGCACCAAGTGCGCTGCCACCGGGCTCTTTGGTGAAAATCGCTTGCGGGAAATGCTCGCGCAAGGCTGCTATTTGCGTGCTTTTGCCGCAAGTGTCTATGCCTTCTAGTGTTACATACATTGTGTGCGCTCCAAAATGTAGTGAAATACGGATTCTGGGATTAGGTGGGAGATTTTGCCATTATGCTCTAGGATATTGCGCACGATAGAGGAGCTAATGAAAGCGTGCTGCAAGGTCGGCATAAGATAGATAGTATCAAGCTGTGGGTTTAGCGAGGTGTTGGTATAGCCCATTTGCAATTCGTATTCAAAATCACTCACCACACGCAAGCCACGGATTAGGAATCTAGCATTGTGCGCTTTGGCAAGATCAGCAAGCAGCCCACCAAAGGAAATGCAAGCAACATTGCTAAAATCTTTTGTAGCAAGCTGTGCCATTTCTAGCCGCTCTTGGACGCTAAATCGCGGATTTTTTGACGCGGAGTGTGCGATAGCAACAAGCACAGAGTCAAAAAGCTCGCTACTGCGCTTGATGATGTCTAGGTGTCCATTTGTAAGGGGATCAAAAGTGCCCGGATATATGCCAATTGGGTGCTTCATCTCTTGTCTTTTTTGGAGCTTTTTGTGCTGCTTTTTTGGGGGGCGGATTGTTTGACAGGGTGCTTATCTCCTTGCTCGCCCCAGCGCGTGTAGAGAGTATTTGGGATATGCAAAATATCTAGCCATTTGCCATAGAGAAAACACTCCATTTCTTGGAGGTTTTTAGGATAAGAGTAGTAGGCGATGATGGGCGGGGCGATGATTACTTGTAGCATTGCTAGCTTGTGGAGATGCTCACAGGCAATGGCATTTAGAGGCATTTCCCTAGGGGCTAGCAAGAGAGTTTTGCGCTCTTTTATCATCACGCTTGCTGTGCGTGTAAGCAGCGTATCGCTAATGCCACAAGCAATTTTAGCAAGTGCGTCCATACTTGTAGGGATAATCGCCATAATCTCTGCGCCAAAGCTCCCAGAAGCCACCGGCGCGCCGATGTCATCATCACTCCAAATCCGCACATCTTCGCGCACAGCTTGCAAAGTGGATTCTAGCTGCTTGGCATTAAGCCCTAGCTCGTATTTGGCGCATTCTATCACGCCCCTTGAGATGATGATATGCACGCTAAAATCCTTTGGCAAATGCGCCAAAAAGCCTTGGGCTAGCTGCACGCCACTCGCCCCACTAATACCTAAAATAAACTTCTTTCCCACTAGAATCCTTTTTCAGCTTTAGCCTGTGTTGCGCAAGCCCTGTGCGATGCCGATGATTGTGGAGTGGATTTGCTCCATTAGGCGTGCGCGCTTGGCTTCATAGGGGGTGCTTAGATATTGCTTGATAAGCTCAATTTGCAAGAGATTTAGCGTCATCACAGAATCATTGCGCAAGAAAATGGACTTTTGCAAAGTAGGCTCATTATCAAGCAAATTGCTCTCTTGGCGGATAGCAAGGAGCATTTGGGCGGTTTTGTCGTATTCTTGTGTGATTTGACTCCAAATCGCTTGGGCTATGGCAGGGTCTTGCACGAAGTCATTATACTGCTTGGCGATACATAGATCCACTTTCAAAAAGGCTTGCGAGATATTGCTAATAGTCGCGGCGAAAAATTCGGATTCTGCGTAGCATTCTTGTAGGGCTACTAGATCCACGGCACTAAGCGCACTGCCTAGCCCATACCACGCGGGGATTATGGAGCGATTTTGCGTCCAAGCAAACACCCACGGGATCGCGCGTAAATCCTCCACTCTTGTGGTGTCTTTGCGCTTGCTGGGGCGAGAGCCTAGGTTTAGCTGCTGGATAAAAGCTAGCGGCGTGGCGGCTTTGAAATAGTCGATAAAGCCTTGTGTCTCATACACGAGCTTGCGATAGGTTTTGTAGGAAATATGTGAGAGCTGCTCCATAAGCTGCTTGTGCTGGGCGTTGATAGAGCATTTTGCAGCGATTGTGGGCGTTGTAGCGAGATTTTCCTGTGCGCAAAACACATCATAGCTTGTCTTTTTAAGCAGGGCTGCCATTGTGGTAGAGAGAAAAAACTGCGCTGAAGAGCTATTTAGGTATTTAGAGCTAATGACCTCGCCTTGCTCTGTTGTCTTTAAAAACCCTTGCACGCTTCTAGGTGGAGAGGCTAGCAAGGCGGATTCTAGTGTGCCTCCGCCGCGGCTCACACTCCCGCCTCTGCCGTGAAATAGCACAAATCCTACGCCAAGCTCGCTCTCTAGTGCCTTTAGCTCTTGGATCGCGCCATAGAGACTATAATTGCTCGCAAAGATCCCGCCATCTTTACTAGAATCCGAATATCCCACCATAATTTCTTGCTGCATACCAAGATCGCGCAAATAGTGCGAGTAGTGTGGGTTTGCCACAAGTGTGCGCATAATCCCACCCGCGCGGTTTAGATCATCAATCGTCTCAAAAAGCGGCGTGATAGCAATGCGTGCGCGTAGCTTGTCTTCTTGTGTGCTATCCATACTAGAATCCACTTTTGTAGAATCCGCCTTTGCCCCTATCATCTCTTGCGCCGCTCTTTTGCTTGGCTTCCAAAGTCCGGTCTGCTTGGCAAACCACAGCACACAAAGCAAATCGCTCGCATCAGTGGTCATTGATAGGATAAAGGTTTTTAGGATATTTTCGTTAATGTATTTTTTCCCCCAAGCTATGCGCATAAAAATTTCAATAACATTTTGCGTGCTTTCACTTAGCTGCTCTTGAATCGTGCCTAGCTCCATTTTAGGGCGTGCTAGCGCGGCATTTAGCACCTCTATCTTGCGCTCTTCTTTATAGCGCATAAAGTCATTATCACATAGCCCAAGCAAGCACAGAATCTCACTAAGTGCTTGGGCGAAAATATCCTTATGCTCTCTAAAATCTAAGCGCATAAGGTGAAATCCACCCAAAAGCACAAAATGTCTAAATTGGCGCAAATATTTACTAGAGATGGTATCAAGGCTTTCTATGAGCATATCTGCATCATTGATCAGCTCTTGTGGGCAGGAGTAGGTGTGCATAATCGCGCTAGGAGCATTGACATAGACAAGGCGATTTTGGAGCTTTTTTATCATTATATAGAGTTTGGCGCGGATCGGCTCGCTAGCGCAGCCTTGCGCGGTTTTCTCATCAAGGATTGCAATATCTTTTTGAATGGATTTGCTAAGTCTTGGGGAGAGCTGCACGCAGTCATTATGGATAGATAGCTCACGCACAAGTCGCTCTAGCTTTTTGATATAGAATTTGATGATGAGTTTATGCTGGATTTTCATCACTTCAATCATCAAATCATTTGTAACAAATGGATTCCCATCTCTATCGCCGCCTATCCAGCTTCCTAGGCGTATGGGGGAGTGCTTGAGCGGGTGATCTAGCATAGTTTCGATGTATTCAAGCACTTTTTGGCTTGAAGGTAAGATAGAGTTCTCTACGATGAAAAGTAAATTATCTAGCTCAAAAAGCACTTCGATTTTTTGCGTGCGCACGAGATTGGTCTGCCAAAGTAGGTGGAGGCGGTATAGGATATGGTCTTTTGCCTTTGTGTCCCCTAGCTCAAAGATCTTGCGTAAATCTTGCGTGATCTCAGAATGTGCTTCTAAAAATGTCCTACGCCTAGATTCTGTGGGGTGGGCGGTAAAGACGGGGTAGAAGCAGATGGATTCTAGGATTGTATCAAGATCTTGCCTATCAAATCCCTTGTGCAAGAGATCATCATAGGCATCTTGCATACGATCTAGAGGCTTTTCTCGATTGATATTAAATCGCTCTTCTACAATGTTGATTAGGATATTGTAGAGCGATAGGGCTTTGATGATTTCTAGTGTTTTACCAGCGCGATTGATGATGTGCAGCTCTTCGCGGATAGCTTGGAAGTTGGATTGATCTTTGGTGGTGTTGGTGCTAGCTTGGAGCTTGGAGTGTAATGATAGAAAAAAGTCGCACACTTCTTTATCAACTTGCTCTAGCATTTCTATCATAATTTCACGGATAAATTGGATTTCTTTATCAAGTGATTGCTTATCTAGGGTTTTAGCATAGCTCATATCTCCTCCTTTGTAGCGTTTAGGATAGCAAGATTAAGAGCCTCTAAGCTGCTCTAATCGCTCGCGCTTTGTGCCTATATCTGTGATTTGTATGCCGAAGTTTCCATCGACAATCACCACTTCACCTTTGGCTATGACTTTATCATCAATAAGCACCTCTAAAGGATCATTTGCTAGCTGATTAAGCTCTACAACGCTGCCTATATCCATAGAGATGACATCTTTTAAAAGCATCTTTTTTTGCCCTATGCGGACTTTAACGGTTAGTTTAACATCAAGCAGCATACCGATATTGCGGATTTCATCGGGGTGGAGCATTGAGCGTGATTGACCATCACCCATAGTATCTGCTTGACCCTCGCTCGCATCTGCCTTGAAGAGCTGCAAAAATGACGGAGACACAAGGAAAAATGTATTAGAGTTGATAGAATTAAGCGAGAAAGAAAACTCATAGGCTTCTGTAAAACCGCCAAGCGAGTTAGCGTTTTGTATGATTTCTATTTTTTGTGGGGCGAAGCTGATTTTAGGAAGATCTTTTTGCGATCCCATAGCCGTAGATACCGCGCCTAGAATGTTAGAGTTGATTTCTTTTAGCGCGTCTAGATCATCACTAGTCGCTTCTGGCTGGCTTTGTCCATCGCCCCCTAGCATAAGGTCTGATAAGGCGGTGGTAAGATCGATTGGATTGATTATGGCTATGGTGCCGATAGTATCACCTGTGAAGCTGATGGTTGTTATCGCGCAAGGAAAATTCTTCACCAAATCAGCCACAGCCCCGCTCTTGACATTTGCGATAGTAGGTGTGCTGCCTGTGAGCCCTTCTATGGTTTGTGTCGCTTCTTGGGCAAGAAGTTTGATGAATTGTTCCATTTATAATCCTTTAGCGTGCGTTACAAAAGTGGATTCTAGCATTTCTACTCTATCATTCTTCTTCATCATCGTCTTCTTCATCATCGATTTTGTTTTTACGCTGGGTTTCGAGCATTTCTAGAATCTCTTTGACCTTGTCTTTTTCTGTCAGGATTTCTTCTTGGATCTTTATGCTCTTGCGGAATCGTTGCAAGCCAATAGTGGCAAGGTATTTATCTCTGCCATCAATGCTTACAATCACATCATTGCTCGCAGTTTCATTAAGCCGTATGACATCGCCACTTTGGAGATCTAACACTTCTTTTAGGCTTAGATTTGTCCCACCGATAAAGGCTTCTACATTGACATCAGCCCCCCCGATTAGAGCTTGCAGCTCTTTGTTGCGAGACTTTTTGCTGCTAGTTTCACCTAGCATTAAATCCCTGCTGCCAAGGCGTGGTAGCACGGTTTCAAGCGAGATGACAGGATAGCAAATATTGATCATACCGCTACTATGCCCGATGATAAGCTCCATAACCACCATAATGACAATTTCATTTTGCGCCACGATTTGCACGACATTGGGGCTTGACTCTTTGGCATCAATACTTGGGAACATATCTGTTACAGAGCTCCACGCGTCCTTTAGTGTCTGCATAATCTGGCGCAAAATCGTATCAAGCAAATTGATCTCAATATCGCTAAATTCTCGTGAATTATCATAAGGATCGCCCTTACCGCCTAGAAGCCTATCAATCATAGGGAAGACAATGCTAGGATTTATCTCTAAAACCCCTGTGCCATCAAGAGGCTTCATAGAAAAGACATTAAAGCTCGTGGGGCTTGGCAGACTCATTAGAAACTCACCATAAGTCATTTGATCGACACTATGGAGCTGGATTTCTACAATGGAGCGCATAATCGCTGAGATTTGGCTAGAGAGTGCGCGAGCCATTTTGTCGTGGATCGAGCGGAAAGCACGCAACTGCTCCTTGCTAACGCGATTTGGTCGCTTGAAGTCATAGAGCGTTACGGACTTTTGCGGGAGAATATCTTGCTTTTGGAGTGCCTCATCGCTCTCGCCATCATCGACAGCTTCAAGTAGCGCATCAATTTCTTCTTGACTTAGTATATCAGCCATTATCTTTCTCCCAAGCTATTGCGGATTTTTTTAATCACTTCTTTGGTGATTTGTGAGATTCTGGATTCTGTGATGTTTAGGATCTCTTTGATTTCGCTCAAATTTAGCTCCTCTAAGAAGTAAAGCTGGATAATGAGCTGCTCGCGCTTTGAGAAGCTTTTTAGGACATTGTGGATTTTTTCTATCAATTCTTCTTTTTCTAGTTTGTCGATGATATTGGTAGGCTCCATTAGGTTGTATTGCTCATCGATTGGCACTAGCATATAAATATCTGAAGCGATCTTTGCTTCTTTGATCTTTTCCACGCTCTCGCCAAGCACACTAGAGAGATACTCATCGCTTGGCTCTTCTTCGTGCTCATTGAAGTATTTACTCACCTCTATATCAATTGCCTTAATAAGCTTGCGATTGGCGCGTGAGATGACATCAAGCGAGCGCAAGTAATCAAGCATAGCCCCATATACGCGCGATTTAGCATAGCCCCAAAAGGAGTCATTCAAGCCTTCATCATATCGCCTAGCAAGCTTGATAAGCTCCTCTGTGCCAATAGAGATAAGCTCGCTTACTTCAAGATGAGATGGTAGCCGCTCCTTCATACGATATGCCATAGCCTTGACAGCCGGGAGATATTGTATCGCTAGCTGATCTTGGGAGAATTGCTTCTCATTTGCATAGCCGTTGCTTCTCACTTTTGCGCCTTTTTCTTGGAGACTTCTTTGTCTTCTGTGAAGTCAAAGTTACTGATAAACTGCCTAATGGCACGCGCCTGCCGCTCTGTTTGATCAAACTCACTATCAAAATACTCTAGCTGTCGCTCGATAAGCTCCTTATTAGCAAGCATAGAACGCTTAGGCTCTATGATATAGATATATATCGCTGCCATTGTGAGTGAGATCAAATACATAGAGATCGTTACGACAATAGTCATAAAGAGCATATGCTCTGGCTCTTCAAATTTCATAATCCCAATGGCAAGCCCTATGAAAAAGCCCGAGACAACAGAGAGATTGATAAAATTTGATACACGCATAGTAGTCCTTTACAAATATCCTAGCAAACGCTTAAAAAAGCTTCCAATGCTTTTCTTAGGTGTGTTAAGCATATTATGTTCCACTTTGTTGATGAGATTTTGCGCGATCTCTTGCATTGTGAGTGAGAAGATATTGTGTGGCTCGCTCTGGCAGATGAGCTTTCTGTGTAAAATCGCCTTTTTTACCGCGGCATTATGCTCAAAGCCTCCAAGAAGTGTGAGCGAGAGATTGGGGATATTTGCCTTAGCGACATTAGCGATTGTGGTGAAAACTTGATTGATTTGATTGCTTGAAGAAGCCATATTTACAAGCATCATACATTCATTAGTAAATTTTGAACTCACCTTTAGCATAGCATAGGCATCGGCTTTGGCACTTGGCTCTGGGGTAGTGATGACAATGATATGATCGCTTGCTTGCAAAAATGCCTGCGTCAGCGTGCTAATCCCAGCTCCTGTATCGACTATCACATAATCAAAGAGATCCCAAATCGCCGCCTCACTAGCAAAATCTGCAAGCATACTTGAAGCAGAATATTTAAGGATCTCCTCCCCACTATCGCCCGGGATTAGATATAGCCCTTTGCTAATCTCATAGACCACTTCTTTAAAATCCGCCTGCCCTTTAAGCGCGTGCAAGATATTTTTCTCTGTTTTTACGCCAAAGATTAGATCAAGATTTGCTAGCCCGATGTCTGCATCAAAGACCCCGACTTTGTATCCTAGCTTATTAAGCGAGTAGGCGAGATTGGCTGAGATATTGGACTTACCTACACCGCCCTTGCCTGAAGTTATGGCGATGAATTTTGCGGTGCTTTTTTTGCTATTTTGCATCATAGATTCTAGGTTGGCGGCTTGATTTCTCTGCATATTAGCTCCTTATTGGGCTTTGTTAGGGTAGAAAAACCCACCAATAAGACAATCGGCTAAATACATATTATCTGCTATCACAACATCGCTTGGCACCTCCTGCCCTATGGTTAGGTAGCTTATGGGCTTTTTGGTCTCATACACAAGGGAAAAGATATTGCCAAGCCCGCGCGCTTCATCAAGCTTGCTAAAGATGAAAGTATCTATCCCAAGCTCGCCAAAGGCAGTGTAAGCGTCCTTTAGATCTTCGTATTTGGTGCTAGCAGATAGCACAAGTGTTACATCAATTTTATAGTCATCATTGCGGATAAATCGCTTTAGCTCATTGATTTTCTCTCTATCGTGCTGGGAGTGTCCAGCAGTATCAATCAAGATATAATCACAATAGCTTAGAGCTTCGATTTTGTTGATAAAATCATCACTCTCACTCACAGAATCTATGCTAATGCGCATTTTTCTCGCATACCACGCGAGCTGCTCCATAGCCCCGATACGATAGTCATCAAGCGTGATAATGCCTACCTTTTTCTTCTCTGGTAGGATCTGGGAATAGCGTGCTGCAAGCTTTGCTAGGGTAGTCGTTTTGCCCACCCCTGTGGGACCTACTAGCATAATGATCTTTTTGCCCACGCTATTTTCCTTGCGGCAGTAGATCATCTTGCGTAGCACTTCGCGGAAGTAGCGGCGTATGGTTTGGCTCTGCTCGCGCATTTTTAGCGGCATAAACTCTAGGCTTAGTCGCATAATCTCTTCTAAATGCGCCTTATTCATACCGCTATTTTTAGCGATACGATAGATTTCGGCAAATTCTTTGGGGATTTCTATGCCCATATTTTTGGGGGATTTCTCGTCCCACAGGGTGTTTTGTATGAGCTTGACTTTGTCATTAAGCTTTTTTAGCTCATTTTGAATGTCTTTGATACTGCTTGTATCATCAATGGGCGTGAAAGTGGCTTTGACAGCTGGGGTGCTTGCCTCTTTTGTCTCTAAAGTGGATTCTAGCTCTGGGGTTTGCTGTGTGGATTCTAGCTCTGGGGCTTTGGATTCTAGGCTTTGTGTTTGGGCTTTTTGGGGGGTTGTGTTTGCATAGCCTTTGGGGATTTTGGGGGTGGATTCTAGCTCGGCTAGCTCGATAGGCTTGCTTGCTTGGCTCTTTGCCTTTTGGGCTTCTTGGGCTTTTGCTAGAAGCGCGGAGGCATCTGGCATAGAGGTAGGCAGCCCTGCTAGCTTGCTGATCTCGCGCACAGTGTTTGATAGCTCGATGGTTACATCATCATCAAAGATATGGCTAAGGCTGCGCTGCTTTTTTTTCGCGGCGATTTCTTTCTCTGCTATGGCTTCAAGGCGTTTTTGGATACTATTGTTTGGCAGGGGCTTGGCAGTCTCTTCCGGGGTGTCTTTAGGCTGTGGCGTGATAGCATCTTCTACCCCTACCACTAGCTCATAGAGCGCGCTTTGATTTAAGCTCTTTTTGCGCACTTCTTGGGTCTTTAAAATCATCGCATCATCGCCTAGCTCATCGCGCGCCTTTTTGAGAGCTTCTGCTGGTGTCTCTCCTGTGAAAGTAAAGGTCTGCACAGCTTACTCCTTATAGATTGGTGGATTTGGATTCTAGCATTGCCATAGCACAAAGCCTAGTGGAAGTAGCACAGAATCCCGCGTGTGAAATTGCTTATGTGGGATTGTAAGATACGCTCGCTTTATAATCACTTTATCATAGAAAATTATATCAATATCAAGCGTTCTAGGCGCGTTTTTAAACGCTCTTTTTCTCCCCCTGCCATATCGCCGCTCTAGGTAAAACACAAGCCCAAAAAGCTCGACTATGCTTAGGCTCGTAGCAAGTGTGATAATGGCATTGTAGAAATGGGGTTGATTGGCGTAGCCAAAGGGCGGATTACGCAAAATCGGGCTTGTAGCAAGCAAGCTGCAATGCCTATTGCGCGTGAGAGAATCTAGCAAATGGGCAAATCGCTTGCAAATCGCCTGCTTTGTGCCGAGGTTTGCGCCTATGCCTAGCGTGATGATGTGGCGGTGCGTGGCAGGGATCTTGCGGTGTTTGTGTGGCGAGATTCTAGGGCTTTTGGTGGGGGGGAGATGGATTGCTGGCGTGGTGTTGTAAAGGGCGTGTTTTGTGAGCTTGTGTGCTGCGTGGGCGTGGCTTTTGCGTGGGGTAGGGCTGTGGGCAGTGCAGGGAGCTTTGCTAGCGGCGATTGTGTGGCTTGCTTGATAGCGCAAGGTGGCAGAGTGCTTGAGATAGCGCGGGCTTGTGCGTGGGGTGTGCGTAGGGAAGCTAGGAGCTAGGATCCAGCCCACACTAGAATCCGCGTTTGTATCGTCATTGCGAGCCTTTCCCTGCAAGGCGTGGCAAAGCGTAGCTTCTTTAGAAAACAAGGGATACCGCTCGGCGATAGCCGATGTTTCTTTAGAATCCATAGTCAAAATCCTAGAATCCACTTTTTGCTCCTTTTATCCTAGAATCCACTTTTTATATTAACGCCTTTTCTTGTCATTGCGAGACTTGCGCTAGGAAGTCGTGGCAAAGCGTAGCTTCTTTAGTAACCCATAGTAAAAAAGTGGATTCTAGTGTGGATCGCCACGCGGTGCAAGCACCGCTCGCGATGACAGAAAGGGCGTCATCGTTAGAATCCACTTTTGAAAGCACCACCGCAACTCCTAGAATCCTAGAAGAAGATAATCGTGTCTCGTGTGAAAAATCCGCCCCCTTGTCATTGCGAGAGAGCAAAGCGACCGAAGCAATCCATTGCTTTTTTTTGTCATTGCGAGCCTTGCCCTGCAAGGCGTGGCAATCCATAGTTAAAATCCTAGAGTCCACTTTTTGCTTTTGTTCATATTTTCTAGGATTCTAGGAATTGCAGTGGGGCTGTGGTTGTTTTGCACGATTTTTGGGGCAGAGCTAGACTAGAGGTCTGCGGTTGCCCAAAAAATCGTGCAATCAATCGCATTGCCTACCCAAAGCCCAATCCCCCCAGCCCCAAAGCCAACGCGTAGCACCGCCTACCATACCGGGAGCAAAAATCCCACCCCCACATTAAACGCCCCGATACTCGCCCAGCTTTTATCATCTTTGCCATTCAACAAATGCCGATAGCTTGTCTCTAGTGATACATATTTAAAGCTTAGCATAAGCCCTATCTCCCAAAATGGGAAGAGATTATCAAGCTTTTGGTTGATGACATAGCCCCCGACACTTTTCATACTAGAGCCTACATCTTTGAGTGCGCCTCCACCCACAAAGCCAACTAATGCCAAGCTATTATCACTACTTGAGATCGCATAGCCCACGCGCGCCCCACCGCCAAAGAGCTTATGATCAAACTTTAGCCCTGTAATATCCACGCCCTCCCAGCTGCAATATCCATAGCTATTGCCTGTGCAGGTAAATTGATAGGGCGAGTCATAAGTTTTAGCCTGAAAGCCGCCATAGAGCACATCAGCACTGAGATATATGCCATTTTTCTGCCGATACCATAGCCCAGCTTTAAGCATATACACTGATGAAATATCTTTGGAGTATTCCCCATCAGTATAGTGGATAAATCCCTTGCCACTACTGCTACCGCTGCTAGTAGTTGGCTTAGAGCTATAAGGCGTAGGAGCCATATTCGCACTCCCTCCGCCAAAGCCAATGTCCGCGCCCACACTTAGCCCAAATCGCCCATCTCTCGCCTGTGCTTTTGCCTTTTTCTCTTGCTTTTTTTGCTCTTTTAGTGCGCGCTTGATATAGGCGGCGTTTTCACAGGCTTGGCGATTGCCCAAATCACACGCTTGCTTAAAAAGCTCTTGCGCACTCTCATAATCGCTAGAATCTAATGCCGCTTGCGCCTCTCTCTCACAAGCGATCGCATCGCCGCCCTCACAAGTCCCAGCCCCTAGCTTGCTAAATCGCGCGACTTGGGATTTATCAATTGCCTTGGCGATGTTTTCTTCATCGTCCCATACTACTCGCCCGCTTTTTAGGTCTGTTAGCACAAAGAGAAAGTCATAATCCACTCGCACCTTATCGCCTACACTTTTTCTGCGCTCGATGATCTTGCCACTAAGCGAGTAGTTTGGGGCTAGGAGTGTGCCATCTTCTTGGGTGGTGTATTGGTTGAAGCGTTTGTCTTTGGTAAGCTTCCTAGAATCTGTGATTAAGCTATCGGTGCTAGAGCCGCTGCCGGCTATGGCGTTTGTAAGGGTAAATTTCTTGCTCTTGCGCAATGTGCGCGTGATCTTGCGGCTCAAAAACTCTACATCAATATCTTCTTGCGTTAAGTTGTGTAAATCGGCTATGGCTAGGATCTTCTGCCCTTGTAGCTCACGCACGAAGCTAGATTCTAGGAGCTTGGTTGAGACTTTTTCTACTACGGATTCTATATCGTGGCGATCGATACCTATGGAGCTAAAGTCTTTAGAGTCTGTGATGTATTGTGGAGACTTTTTAGCGTGGGCTAGGGCTAGCACAAGTAGCACACCTACACAGATCCTAAATGCGTGCTTTAGCATAGAAGCTCTTTTGCAAGATCTTGGGCGACTCTAGTGATATTTTCTGCGCTAAGCCCAAAATGTGTGAAAAGCTGCTCACCCTTAGCCGACTTACCAAAGCTTTTTAGCCCTAGCACAAAATCTGCGAAGCGATACAGCTCATCGCCCCTAGCGGCTTCTACGGCTAGCACTTTGCCAGCAAAAAGCTCTTTGTGGTAGCTAGGATCCTGCTCACACAAAAGCTCAAAGCAAGGCATACTCACCACGCGCGTAGGCACACCGCTAGATTCTAGCAGCTCTTGGGCTTGTAGGCAGAGTGATACTTCACTGCCGCTTGCAAGCAGGGTGATTTGCGCTTGATTATTTAGGCTAGAATCCTGCTTGATATACGCTCCCCTTTGCGCTTGGCTCTTTGCCACAGGGGAGAGCACAGGGAGATTTTGGCGTGAAAGCACAAAGGCACTAGGCGCGCTAGATTCTAGGGCTACTTGCCAGCAAGCGATGTTTTCATTCGCACAAGAGGGGCGGAAGAGAAGGAGGTTTGGCATAGCGCGGAAGTGGCTTAGCTGCTCGATTGGCTGATGTGTCGCGCCATCTTCACCCACGCCGATAGAATCGTGCGTGAAGATATAAAACACCTTTGCCCTCATAATGCTAGCGATCCGCACGCTCGCACTCATATAATCGCTAAAGACAAAAAATGTCGCGCAAAATGGCAGGAAAAGCCCGTAATTGGCAAAGGCATTGCAAATCGCGCCCATAGAATGCTCTCTAATGCCAAAGTGGAGATTATTGCCACTAGGGAAATCGCTAGAATCCAGCAAGGCAGTGTTGTTGCTAGGGGCGAGATCCGCGCTGCCGCCGATGAAGTTTGGCAGGGCTTTGGCGATGGCATTTAGGATCTTGCCATTGCTTACGCGCGTGGCTAGGGAGTCGCCTTGCGTGAAAGTGGGGTAGGAGATAGAATCCACTTTTTGCTCTAATGGCGCGGTGAGTGTCGCTAGCATAGCCTTTGCCTGTGGGCTTAGAGCCTGCTCCCACAAGGCTTCTAGGCTCGCGCCCTTTTCCATACAAGCGCGGAAGACAAAGCCCACTTCATCACTGATAGCAAAGCTTCGCTCGCTTATGCCAGCTTGCTTCTTGGCTTTGGCGATAAGCTCTGCGCCTAGCGGTGCGCCGTGTGTTTTATGGCTGCCCTCTAGCTCTAGCGCGCCCTTGCCTATGGTGGTCTGCGCGATGATAAGGCTTGGCTTAGGGGAGACTTTGGCGGATTCTAGGGCAGAATCTATGGCTAAAAGATTATGCCCATCGCACTCAAACACGCTAAAGCCCTGTGCCTCAAACCTCGCGCGCACATTTTCGCTAAAGGCGATTTGCGTGCCGCCCTCTATGGTTATGCCATTGCTATCATAGATGATGATAAGCTTCTCTAGCTGGTGTAAGCCAGCAAGCGAGCAAGCCTCATAGCTAATGCCCTCTTGCAAATCCCCATCGCCACACAGGCAATACACATAATGATCCAAAATAGGCTTAGATATGGGCTTGCTAGAATCCACATCGCTAGAATCCACTTTTTCACACGCTCCATTTTCACACGCCGCACTAGAATCCACTTTTTCTAGCATAGCATTAGCGCGCTTTTGTGCTAGAGCAAATCCCACGGCGTTGGCGATCCCTTGCCCTAGTGGTCCTGTGGTGATCTCTACTCCGGGCGTGTGGGCAAACTCCGGGTGTCCGGGTGTAAGCGAATCAAGCTGGCGGAAAGCTTGCAAATCTTGCACACTCACTTCAAAGCCCCATAAATGCAGCAGGCTATACACAAGCGCACTTGCGTGCCCACCGCTAAAAACTAGGCGATCGCGATTGAGATAGCGCGGATTTTTGGGGTTTAGGCGCAAGTGATGAGATAGCACGACTGCTACTTCAGCAAGCCCCATAGGCGCGCCGGGGTGTCCGCTATTAGCCTGCTGGACAATATCAGCACAGAGATAGCGCAGCTCATTTGCGGCTTGGGTGAGTAGGGGGAGATTTTCATCAGTGATAGCAGACATATAAGATCCTTGCAGTGAAATAGCCTCTAGAATACAGCTAGAATCTAGCTGTAAGCAACTATATGGATTCTAGGGTGGCTTTGGGTAGGCACGCATTGTGCCGAAAAATCCTTATGATATTTCTTAAAATTCTATTGCTTAATGGGGGTGCGTTGGCGTATCGGCGTGCGTGTAGTGCGCATACGCCTAGTGTGAGTCTAGGGAGAATCGCGCTATATTGATTCTGTATAGTAAAGAATAGTTAGCCTTTTATGCTAATAAAAGTTTATACTACTAGACTAATATTTGCCATTTTTTAGCAATCTTTTTAGATAAATGCTAATTTCATTTACTTTTGTGGGTTAGAATTTCGCCCGTTGTAGTAACAAGGCATAAGGCTTCAAGGATTGTGCTATGCAGAAGAAAGAATTCTTGCTTAATCATTTGATCAAGCAATATGTCAAATGCCACGAGCCTATTGGATCAGAATCGCTAAAGAGCTGCTTGCAGGGGAAGATCTCTTCTGCGACTATTCGCAACTACTTTAAGATTCTAGGACAAGAGGGCGTGATCGTGCAGACGCATATTAGCTCTGGGCGTGTGCCTACGCGCGCTGCTTTGCGGAATTATTGGCGAGAAGTGCTGCAGCCCACACGCCTTGAACCTGTGATTGATACTACGCGACTCCACTCCCTATGTGATGAGTTTGGGCTCACTTGTGCCTTGCGTGTCGCAACGCCTCAAAAGCTCTTGCGCGTGCTGGAGGTGGAGGCGGGTGAAAATGGCGCAATTGTGCTGGTGTTTGAGCGCGATTGTGTCGCTATCCCCTTTGTGGCTTCTATGGCGCGATTTTGTCAAGAGCTTGTGGGTGTTGGTATCAATGATATACAAAGGATCGCCCAAGATGTATGCGCCAATAGCCTAGCCCAAGCGTTAAAAGCACTGCAAAGTGTGGAGAAAACGCGCTTTTTTGGTCTAGGGTTTTTGGGCGAGATGTTTGCCAATGCACCTCAAAGTGCGCTTGAGATGATTAGCGGGGATTTGTTTATCAAGCTTGATAGCTGTGTGTATTTCCCAGATTCTAGCGATTATCTTATCATCGCGCATTCTGCGTGGGTGCAGGGGCAAGAGGCAAAAATGCTTTGCATTGGGCGACTTGACCAAGACTATGAGAGCTTTTATGAAGCCCTAGAGTCGCAAGCTTCATAGGGATAATTTACTTTATAAGGAGTGTGTATGCAAGATGAATCAAAAGATGAGCTACTACAAGAGTCGCACGCTGGGATGCACGATAGCCAAGAGCAAGATCCTAGCGAAGCTACTCAAGAGGTAGCAGAAGACTCACTAGAATCTAATGTGGATTCTAGTGTGGAGCAAGAATCTAGCGTGCCGATTATGCAGCAAGCTTACAAAGAGCTTGAAGAAAAGTATATGCGAGCGTATGCGGATTTTGAAAATGTCAAGAAACGCCTAGAGCGCGAGAAAAATCAAGCCCTAGAATATGCGTATGAAAAAATCGCCAAAGACTTGCTGCCTATCTTAGACGCGCTAGATAATGCCAAAGCCGCCGCCAAGGAGCATAGCGCGATTTTAGAGGGCATAGCTCTCGTGCAAGATAATTTCCTAAAAATCCTTAGGCGCCACGGCGTAGAGGCGATTGATACAAGTGGGGAGTTTGACCCGAACTTGCACGAGTGTATTATGCAAGTGGCAAAGCCAGAGGCACAAGATGGGCAAATCGCCCAAGTAATGCAACAAGGCTATGTGTATAAACAACGCACCCTGCGTCCAGCGATGGTAGCAGTGGTGAAAAACAACTAATCTCAACATAAAGGACACAAAATGGCAAAAGTAATTGGAATCGACCTAGGGACGACAAACTCTGCAATGGCAGTATATGAAGGCAATGAGGCAAAAATCATCGCCAACAAAGAGGGCAAAAATACAACGCCTTCTATCGTGGCATTTACCGATAAAGGCGAGATTCTCGTAGGCGAGCCGGCAAAAAGACAGGCAATCACCAATCCGCAAAAGACAATCTACTCTATCAAGCGTATTATGGGGCTTATGCTTAATGAAGATAAGGCAAAGCAAGCCCAAGAGCGACTGCCCTATAAAATCGTGGATAGAAATGGTGCTTGTGCGGTAGAAATCGCGGATAAAACCTATACGCCTCAAGAAATCTCGGCAAAGATTTTGATGAAAATCAAAGAAGATGCCGAGAGCTACTTGGGTGAGAGCGTTACAGAAGCGGTGATCACTGTGCCAGCTTACTTCAACGACTCTCAACGAAAAGCCACCAAAGAAGCTGGCACCATCGCTGGGCTTAATGTGCTACGAATCATCAATGAGCCTACTTCTGCCGCGCTTGCCTATGGGCTAGATAAAAAAGAAGCTGAAAAAATTATGGTCTATGACCTAGGCGGTGGGACATTTGATGTAACCGTGCTAGAAACAGGCGATAATGTCGTAGAAGTGCTTGCCACAGGGGGCGATGCGTTCCTAGGAGGCGATGACTTTGATAATCGCATTATCGATTGGGCAGCGAGTGAGTTCAAAGATGAAAGTGGCATTGATATTAAGCAGGATATTATGGCGTTGCAACGGCTTAAAGACGCCGCAGAAAATGCTAAAAAGGAGCTTAGTAGCGCGCAGGAGACAGAAATTAACCTGCCTTTTATCACCGCAGATAGCAGCGGACCAAAACACTTTGTCAAAAAGCTCACGCGAGCGAAGTTTGAGAGCTTGATTGATGATCTAGTGGAAGAGACGATCAAAAAAATCGGCGCAGTGATTGAAGATGCAGGACTTAGCAAGAGCGATATTAGCGAAGTGGTGATGGTAGGCGGAAGCACCAGAATCCCAAAAGTGCAAGAAAGGGTCAAAGACTTCATCGGTAAAGATTTGAACAAATCTGTAAATCCTGATGAGGTCGTAGCGGTGGGCGCGGCGATCCAAGGCGGTGTTTTGAAAGGCGATGTCAAAGATGTGCTACTACTTGATGTTACGCCACTTTCACTAGGGATTGAGACGCTTGGGGGCGTGATGACACGCGTGATTGATCGCGGCACCACGATCCCTGCTAAAAAGGCGCAGACTTTCTCCACAGCTGAAGATAATCAGCCAGCCGTTACAATCCGCGTGCTACAAGGCGAGAGAGAGCTAGCTAGGGATAATAAACTGCTAGGGAATTTTGACTTGCAGGGTATCCCGCCAGCCCCACGCGGTGTGCCGCAGATTGAAGTAACCTTTGACATTGATGCCAATGGGATTCTAACGGTATCGGCAAAAGATAAGGTAAGTGGCAAATCCCAAGAGATCAAAATCACCGGCTCTAGCGGGCTATCTGATGCAGAGATCGAAAAAATGGTCAAAGATGCCGAGCTTCATAAAGAAGAAGACGCCAAACGCAAAGGCGCGATAGAAGCGCGTAATATGGCAGATTCTATGGTGTATCAAACAGAAAAGACCCTAGGCGAGATGAAAGACAAGCTAGAATCTAGCGAAGTAGAGAAAATCAACACCGCCCTAGAAGAGCTAAAAGCAGTGCTCAAAGATGAAAACGCCACAAAAGAGCAAATCGATGAGAAGCTAAAAGCATTGACAGAAGTGAGCCATAAGCTCACAGAAGCGATGTATGCCAAAGAAAATCCGCAAGGAGCGCAAGCGCAAGGAGAGCAGAAGAAAAAAGGCAAAGATGATGATGTGATTGACGCGGAAGTGGAGTAAGATTGATGACCCACTGCCCTAAGCGCGTAGATACGCGCTTACTAGGCTTGTGAGTGTCTTTGGCTTAGATCGCTCACAAGCCGCTACATTATCCCCAAAGCAAGAGATTTAAGAGATTGTAAATAAGCTAAAGCAATGCTACTACCTTGCAATCTCTAGCGCACTAGATCTAGCTCCCTAAACCCACTAGAATCCACTTTTACTCTATTGTTTTACTCATTGCAAACACCACAAAGCTAGGTGCGGTAGCGATTGTGGAAATTTATAGGGCAACTCCAGAGCCTAGAATCCACTTTTTGACATTTTTGGCGTTTTACATTTCTTGCTTTTCCTAGAATCCACTTTTGATACTAAACGCTTTTTTCTGTCATTCGGGTCCGCTTTAGCGGCGTGGCAATCCATAAAAGAAAAGTGGATTTTAGCTTTTACCATTCTTGCCTAATCCCTAGAATCCACTTTTGACAAAACGCAAATGGATTGCCACGCCGTATTGGCACACGGCTCACGATGACAGAAAAAAGCTTACTTACTAGAATCCACTTTTTGAAAATGGATTGCCACGCGGTGCAAGCACCGCTCGCAATGACAGAAAATAGGCGTTGCTCTTAGAATCGCGGCTTTGTGAAAAAGTGGATTCTAGGGACAAAGGGAGCAAAAGTGGATTTAGTGCCTAGATTTCAAAGCGACTTTCATCAGCATAGCTTTGGTCAAGCAGGTTGTTAAAATGCAGAATCTTGCAGCTATTTTCTACCACAGCTATAAGCTTGACAAGCGCGGAGAGATCGCGCCCATAGCCATAGATCCCGCAGCCTTTGAGCAGGACAAAGTTTGCGGGATTGGTCTTAAAGTAGCGCACGATGTCCGTATCTGCTCGCTCATAGAGTGTCTCATACTCTTTAGAATCCAAAATTTTGCTTTTGCTCCCAAGAATCCTATGCCCTAGATAATCAATGGGCTTTATTGTGTCGTGATTGAGTGAGTATGAAGTCGCATAGGGTGCGTGGGAATACATCACAAAGCGTGCTTCTAGAAAATTGCGATAAATATTTGCGTGGATAAAGCTATCTAGGCTTGCTTCTTGCCAGCGATAGTCTTCTTTGTCGTGAAGTGTGATAAAGGAGTCATTGGTCATTTTATCTAGCAAGGCATCTTTGCGATTGATAAGAAAGCTATTGGCACTAAGTCGCGCGGAAATCGAGCCATAAAACACACCAAGCAAGCCACTTTGGCATAGAGAATGCGCCACATTAGCAAGGTGGCTAATCACAGGGGAGTTGATGTTTTTTGTATGGATATTCATAAGTGTCCTTTAGTAGTTTGGCAAGACTTTTTGGCGTCTTTTTGCCGCGGTATTGGGGAATGCCTCATCAAAAATCATATCTTGATTGGTATGGGGAAAAGAGTAGATGACTCTGCCATTTTTGTCATAAAGTGTGCCTTGGATCATTGTGTCTTCTATATAGTGGTGCTCAAACTGCAAGCTACCATCTGGGAAAAAGCCCTTTTGTATCGTGCGCTCTTCACTCTCTAGCACGACGACCTCACTCTCTAGCGCGCCATCTCTGTAACTTTGCGTGATGGTTTTGGCGGGAGACTCTTGGCTTTTTGTCAATAGCTGTCCTTGTGGAGTGTAGTGCCAAGTCGTTTTTACAGGAGAGCTGGCATTGTAAAGGACTTTAGATTCTAGGAGCGCATCTTGTGTGTAGTAGGAGATACTTGCTTGTGTGGCAGTGATTATACTATCACTTGCTAATACGCCATTTTTATAGAAGATTTGCACGCGCTTTTGATGAGGGTCTTTTGTGATTTGCAAGGCTACTTGCTGGCTATTTGCATAGTGCCATAGCTCTTGTGTGTCGGTGTGCTGGGATTGAGTGATGGTGCTGGATTTGTCTTTAGGTGCTATGGAGTAGTAAATCGCTCCATTTGCTTCATAATTTTCATAAGGAGAGATAAGCACGCCAAATTCATAATGGGATTTATACATAGGGGTTTCTTCTGGGTAGTTATATA
This sequence comes from Helicobacter zhangjianzhongii, assembly GCF_030249855.1. NCBI lineage: Bacteria > Pseudomonadati > Campylobacterota > Epsilonproteobacteria > Campylobacterales > Helicobacteraceae > Helicobacter > Helicobacter zhangjianzhongii. The sequence goes on along the minus strand of NZ_JANURN010000009.1, from coordinate 1,448 downwards.
CAATTTCTTCGCCGTGTAAAAGCCCATTGTGATAATGCCGAGAGATTTTGATAATGGCATTTTCGCCATAGGTTTGGGTTTGCCCTTGTAAGACATCGTTGCGATAGTATTGTTTAAAGACAATATTGCCATTGGCATAGCCTATGGACTCGCCTTGCTTCTTGCCATAGTGGTAATGCGTGAGAGAGTTGGTGTTTTTGTAAGTGGCACTATCTGTGAGATCTAGAGCAGTCTCTAGCGTGCCGTGTAAAATGCCATTGTAATAGGTCTTAGAGCTAATGGGCGTGTCTTGGTAGTATAGGATTGTTTTGCCGTGCTTTTTGCCATTTTTATAGCTGCTTTCAAGCCGTTTATCTGGCGGGATATGGGTGATGACTATGCCATCTATTTGCCCATCTTTGTAGGGGATTTCGCGTGCGACTTGCCCGTTTTGATAAGCGGTGCTAATCCCATCTAAAACCTCTCCTTTAAAGCTCAATCGTGCGCGTAAATCACCTGTGGGTCCGTAGAGCTCCACAAAGGTAAAGCCAGAATCAAGTGATTTTTTAGCCGTGATATTTTGATGACTATCTTTGATTGTTGGGGTGTTTAAAATGTCTTTTGCTTTGATATTGAGTGGCAGTGGAGTAGAATCCACTTCTGTTAAATCTGCCTGATCTGCTATGGGCTGGGAGAAGTCTGTGGAGGTGGATTCTAGGGCTTGTGTGGATTGTGTGGATTGTGGCGCGCGCGGATTTGGTGTGCTGGGCTTTTGTGTGGTTGTGGTGCTTTGGGTGTGCTGACTAGCTTGTGTAGTGTGTATTGGCTGGCTTTTGACTTTTGCCTTGGCTGTGGGGAGAATTGGCTTTTGACTTTTGGCTTGGCTGTGGGAGCGAATTTGGCTGGGGGTTTTAGGTGCCTTGGTGGTGGGGGCAGGGATAGTGGAGCGAGAAGCTTGATTTTGTTTAGTTGGCTTGGTCTGCACGCAAGCTTGCAAAAGCCAGCCCATAATCACCGCAAAGCCAAGTGCAATAATCAGCGTGGATATGGGATAAGGATTGCTAGGTGTGTTTTTGTGGCTCATTGCATACTCCAGTCTAAAAGCGTGATATGAAAGTGTCTGTGGCTACATTATAACAAATTTATTTATCGACTAGGCGCACGCTTGGGTGGTCTTTGCATAAGATATAAGGATCTTGTGGCTTATGATATATGGGTAGTTATCTTTATTTTGGGGTGGCGTTTATGTCTATAATTATATTTGCTTTGGTGGTGCCAAGTAAATATTGCGGACAATTGCGGACAAAAGCTTTGTTTTACCATTATTTTATACTTACTCCCTCTCCCCCCATCTCTCCCACATATTTTTCCACTCGCTTCAGTTATATTTAAGTAATGAATTTGTAATATTCTGCTTCCCAAAATTCATAGCATTTAGCTTTCTTATCTCAGCCTTTATCATATGATTA
>NZ_JANURN010000008.1:0-107419 GCF_030249855.1 Helicobacter zhangjianzhongii | reverse complement strand
GCAAGGGTCATATACACGCTAGAGTTTTGTGTGATACTAAGGGCTTTAAGGAGATGAAAGATAGCCCACACTATGGGTAAAAAGCAAAAGATAAAAAGATAGGAGTTAAAGAGCATAGGAGGTCCTTTGGGGGGGTTAGTTATTTGCGAGCATAGTCATCTGCTAGGCGCACGATGTCATCTTCGCCAAGGTATTCACCCATTTGCACCTCAATCACCACAAGGGGGATTTTCCCGGGGTTTTCTAGCCTGTGGGGCTGCCCCATAGGAATATAGGTGGATTGATTGGTTTGTAAAAATATCTCTTTATCCCCTAGCTGCACCACTGCGCTGCCATTGACAATGATCCAATGCTCATTGCGATGAAAATGCTTCTGCAAGCTTAGGCGAGATTTTGGCTTGACGATGATTTGCTTGATTTTATAAAAACTAGATTCTAGCAAGATCGTGTAGCTCCCCCACGGGCGATAGGTCGTGCGATGTGTGCGTGCAAGCTCGGGGTAAGATTCACGCAAACGCGGCAGCACCTCTTTAATACGCGCCGACTCGCCCATCTTGCTAACAAGCAAGCAATCATCACTATCAACAATTATCATATCCTCCACGCCTACGCCTACAACAGGTCGAGAAGATAAGATAAAGTTATTTCTAGAATCCTTGGCGATGAAGTGGGTATTTGTGGCGTTGTTTTGCGCATCTTTTGGGTATTCTTCACTCAAGGATTCAAAGCTCCCCACATCACTCCAGCGCAGCTGGCTTGTGATACAAGCAATATTATCTGCCTTTTCCATTAGGGCATAATCAATACTCTCTTCCCTAAGCCCTTGACTTAGCTCCCTGTCTAGCCGCACGCATTCTTGCTCATCGATTATTTGGCTTTGACTTTGGGCAAAGATCTCTTCACAAAGAGTGTAGATGTCATTAGCGTGGTGTTTTAGCCCATCAAGCAGCACACTAGCCTTGAAGCAAAACATACCGCTATTCCAAAAATACTCCCCAGAATCCACATATTTCTGCGCGGTTTTGGATTCTGGCTTTTCATAGAAGCCTAGCACACGCCCGCTGCCCTGCTCCACGCGGATATAGCCATAGCCTGTGTGCGGACTTGTAGGCGTGATCCCAAAAGTTACGATTTGATTATGTCTAGCTTGCTCTAAAGCCTGCTCTATGCAGGATTGATAATTGTCTTTGGCGATTAAATGATCGCTTGGCAGTGCTAGGATAATCTCATCGCCTCCATAGTGCTTTTGCGTATGCAAAGCAGCCATAGCTAGAGCTGGGGCGGTGTTTTTCCCATAGGATTCTAGGATAAAGTGATCAATCTGCACGCCTAGATCGTGGGCTTGATCTTTGGCAAGAAAATAGAGCGATTCATTGGTGATGATTTGTATCTTTGGCTCTCTGCCCTGCTCTGCGCACAATGCCACATTGCGCGCTAAAGTCTCTTGAAAAAGTGAAGTAGCGTATTTGTCTGTTTTAGGGAGAATGTGGGCAAACTGCTTGGGCAAAAGCTCGCGAGAAAGTGGAAAAAGCCTAGTCCCAGAGCCGCCGCATAAAATACTAACAACCATACCACACTCCAAAGTTACGCAAAAAAGGGGCTTGACACCTAGCCCCTAAGTATTAGTAAGAGAATTTAGCAAACACTTTTAGTGCATTGTCGCTGAAGTTTGAGCTGCTGCCTGTGATGTTGTTTTTGATATACGCGTAGCCTACACCAAGGTCAAGCCCCATATTTTTCTGCTGCCATACATGGAAATTCGACATAAGAGAGTATTCTTGATATGTCCCAAATGCTGCCATCGCATCAAGTCGCACCCACTTAAAGTCAAATCCACCAAACACATAGCCATAGAATGAGCCATTAGCGAAATATGGCGCGATATTGGCACTTGAGCCAGCAAAGCTTCTACCATAGAATTTAGAAGAATCACTAAGCGCGTAGATATGGCTTCCTGCTCCACCTAGCACACCCACGATCCCAGCACCAAAGAGAAATTGCTTCTTATAGCGGAATGACTGATCCCCCCATACAAGCCCAGAGATAGAGTCTTTTGGGCGGTCCCAGTATTGAAACATACCTTGTAGCACTGTGGTCCCCTCTAAGCCCTTGAAGTCAAAGGCATAGCCAGCTTTCAAACCACCTTGCAGTAAGAGTGCGTTTGCTGTGCCAGCACCGCTGTGGAAAAGCACGAAAGGCTTAAGCAAAAAGCCCTTATAAGTAAAATCCACACCCCCAGCGACTAACTCGCCTTTGCCAAAAAGAGGGTTTTTGCTTGTGCCATTCATATAGGCAGTTAGGCTTGAGAGATCACCTGCAATCCTATCACCTTGCAAATAGTTGTGCTGCTTGCCATTGTAGAGATAGGAGTTGGCATAAGTAAGCCAATAGACCATTTTATCTTCATAGGTTGTAAAGCGCAGTGAAAGCCCTTGCACATTGCCTTGTAGCCAATCAAACTTCATAAAGTCGTTTTTAAATCGCCCAGCATAGAAAGAAATCAAGCGGTTTTTATACCCAATGTAAGCCTCTGAAGCATCGCCATCACTCCCATAAGGCTGCGCCTTGCTATCGCTATCATAAGGTGTCCAAGCACCAATTGCCCCAAGCCCCCAGCGGAAGCCATTTGTCAGCGAGAAATCCGCCCCAGCATTTGCTAACACACCAGCAAAATGCTTGCCACCGCCGCTAAAGTCAATGGAGCCTAATGATCCTAGCTTGCCATAAGTGCTTACATTGATATCTACCGCATTTGCAGCACTAAAGGCTAGCAGTGAGCCTAGAGCCACACTCTTAAAACCTACGAAGTTCTTCATCACATTTCCTTTTTGTCAAAATAAGCGCGGATTATAGCTAAAGTTTTCTTAAACCAATCAGCTACTTCTGCGGTAGCTCATAGACATAAAAATGCGCAGGTAGATTCCAGATATTGCCTGAAAAGACAAGATTGCTAGAGTCTTTTGCTAAGGCATATTTCATCAGTGTTTTTATGCCTACAAAGCCAAGATTTAGCCCAAAATCTGCGTGGTATATGCGCTTATAGGTAGAATCTAAATGCGCGATATACTCACTATTGACAAAATTACTGCTATAAGGCGTTAGGATTAGGTATTGCGGCTGTGGTGCGGCTTTTGTGCTGTCGCTTTGGCTAGAATCCACTTTTTCAAAAGTGGATTCTAGGCTTTTGCGCAATGGATTATACATATCTCTATCAGGGACAATAGTCGCTTTGACTCCAGCATATTCAAGCCATTTTTCAAAGCTATAGCACACTTCGCTTTTTTCTATCAATGTGCAATCCACACCTTCAAGCATTATGCTAACAGGCTTATTTTGGCTAGAGAAAAATGCCAGAGTGGATTGGAGATTTTGCCCAGAGGCTTTGTAGTGGGCAATTGTATGAGCGGAGTAAAAAAGTGAGTTGCTTACAAAAATCCCCACACAAAGCGCGATCACCACTGCAAAAACCTTGCGCACAAAGCCACTTAAATGCGTCCATAAAGCAGGGATAGCACTTAATGCCACAAGTCCAAAAATATAGCCCGGAAGCGGATAATGCGCGCTAGAGATATTAAGCACCAAATACGCCCCCATAAATGCCGCACACGCACAAAGACTAGAATCCAGTATTGGTATAAATGGCGAGCTTGTGGGGCTTGCCTTATAGGCACGCACAATCACAAACACTCGGTAGAAACATAGCAGCGGCACAAGCACGAACAAAAACGGCTCATTCATAATGTAAGTGAAAAGATTTTTAGCAAATACGATAAGCGGATTATGCAGTGTATCGCCATATCTACCGCTAGTAGTTTTCTGCGCGATAACAAAGACATAATACGCTACTACCCATACCACACAAGCACATAGTAGCAGCACATCAAAGACCATAAGCTTGCGATTTGGCAAGGCGCGATGATTGACAGAACGCTTGTTGAGAAAAGTTAGCAGCAAGTGCGTGAAAGCAAAGCTGCCAATTAAGATAAAAGCCGTTTCTTTATAAAAGCAAGCGATCATCGCACTAAGCCCACCTATAATAAGCACAATCACACTTAGCATACCCCTATTGTTTGCAACAAAGGCGTAGCTTGCAAGCATAATGCTTAAAAACACAAACTCCATTCGTTCAGGCACAAAAAGCCGAAACCACGAGCCACAAAATGCCGGTGTGAGCAAAAGCAAAGCCACGAGTATGTAGGCGATTGTTTTAGGGGCTTTGGTGTGTGGGGCAATGAAGGGCAAAAGCGTGGCGATAGCATAGCTAAGGCACAATCCCACCACTAGCACACAAAGGGCATTAAAGCCATAAAACACAGAAGCAGAAGCACCAAAAATCGCGCTTAAGACATTGAGATCTTGCCCATCTAGTGGGTAAAATCTGCCAATTTCTGGGATAATGTGATGAGTTAGTGGGATATTTTGCCCTATAAGAAGCGTTTGTATCAGCGTGTGGTCATCAATCACAGCAAAGGCACTATCGTAAAACACGATAAACGCATAGCAACATAAAAAAGCGAAAAATACAAAAGTAGCGACAGGAGATGAACTAGAATCTAAATTCTTTGCCCCCCCCCCCCCCGTTTTATACGAAGTTGCGGTGTGGTGTAGCATTGCACTATCCTTTATAAACACTTATTTGAGATAAACAAAAGCGCGATTATAGCAAATGTTTGTTGTAGGCATTGTTTGACTTGCGTATATTTATGGTAGAATTGCGCCTTTAATTTTCAAGCATTCTTAAGCAGGAGTTATTATGAGCGTGCTTTTTATCACAATTGAGATTCTTTTAGCACTTGCCATTGTTGGTGTCGTGCTACTACAAAAATCAAGCTCGCTTGGGCTTGGGGCATATAGCGGGAGCAATGAATCGCTCTTTGGGGCTAAAGGACCAGCAGGCTTTCTGGCGAAATTTACCATTATCCTAGCACTGCTATTTCTAGCAAATACGATTTTCCTAGGCTATCAGCTTAACACCCAAAGGCAAAAGAGTGTCTTTGACACAGCTAAATCGGTAGAATCCGCACCGCTTAATGCCCCATTAAATGCGCCACTAGACTCTGGGCTTAATCAACCCTTGCAAGGCACGCTAACCCAGCCAGAACAATAGCACCCTATCATCAAAGGACAAACAATGACACAAGAGATTATGACTCATACTAAATCCCATATGGAAAAATCCCTAGAATCTTTGCGTAAGGATTTTAGCACCTTGCGCAGTGGCAAGGTATCTGTAAGCGTGCTTGATAATATCCGTGTGAGTTATTATGACACCCCCACCCCACTCAATCAAGTAGGCTCTGTCATCGCCCAAGATGCAAGCACCATTGTCATCACGCCGTGGGAAAAGTCTTTGCTAAAAGATATAGAAAAAGCGATCCAAGAAGCCAATATCGGTGTCAATCCAAATTCTGATAGCGAATGTATCAAGCTATTTTTCCCACCGATGACCCAAGAGCAGCGCAAAGACATCGCCAAAGAGGCAAAGGCTATGGGCGAAAAGGCAAAAATCGCTGTGCGCAATATCCGCCAAGATGGCAACAACCACATCAAAAAGCTTGAAAAAGATAAGCAAATCACCGAAGACATTAGCAAAAAAGCTCAAGATGATGTGCAAAAGCTCACCGATGAGTTTGTCAAAAAGATTGATGAAATGGTCAAACACAAAGAAGAAGAGGTTATGAAAATCTAATGCAAGCACTTAATATCGAGCAAATCTACAAAGATGCAAACGCCCTTTTAGAAGGGCATTTTCTCCTAAGCAGTGGGAATCACTCCACCCACTATCTCCAATCCGCCAAAGTGCTTGAAAATCCACAAATCGCTAGCCAGCTAGGCTGTGCATTAGCAGCGCAGATCATAGCTGCTGGCATACAAGCAGATACCATTTGCTCCCCTGCGCTTGGAGGGATTCTAGCAGGCTATGAGCTTGCGCGAGCACTTGGCGTGCGATTTATTTTCACAGAGCGAGTCGATGGGGCAATGCAGCTGCGGCGTGGATTTGATGTAAGAATGGGCGAAAAGGTCATTATATGCGAAGACATCATCACCACAGGTGGCTCTGCACTAGAATCCGCGCGGTGTGTGGAGTTTCTTGGAGCAGAGGTAGTGGCGTATGCTGGGCTTGCTAATCGCGGATTTTGCGTGCGTGCAAATGGAGAGCAGACAAGCAAAAAGCCCGAGTGTCGCCTGCCAGATTCTATCCCGCTCTTTGCCTTAGAGGATTTCATCTTCACAATGTATGATCCCAAAGACTGCCCACTTTGTGCGCAAAACCACAAAGCCATAAAGCCCGGCTCTAGGGGAAATTAGCCCTACTATGCCAAGCAAATCGCCAAGCAAATCCGCACCACCAAACTCTACGCCACTAAGCAAATCTACATCAAAAAAGCCGCGCTTCCGCACGATAAAAAAACAGCATAAAAGTGCCAATACGCCAAATGTCCGCACACACACTCTCTCTGCCATAGCTAGAGAGATATTTTTAGTCCGTAGGCTCAAGGCATTGCTTGTTGATATGTTTATGATTTATACACCTATTTTGTATTGTGCGTATTGGATTCTAGGCGGTGCGCAAGGCTTTAGAGATAGCCAGCTTGCGATTTTTGTATGCTTTGTCTCCTATGCAAGCATTTGCGCGCTATTTATCGCTAAAAGTGGGCAGACACCGGGGCTGCGCTATGTATGCTTGCAGCTTGTGGATACAAGCTACACACCAGAATCTACACAATCCCCGCATAGGCAAGTTGGTTTTATGCGTGCTTTTGTGCGTGTGTTTGTGTGGGCATTTACTTGTGCGATTGTGGTTGGATTTGTCGCGCCATTTGTATCCCAAAGCCGCCAATGCCTACACGATCGCTGGCTCAAAACAAAGCTAATCGATAGAGATACGCCTATGCCAAATGCCCCAAAAGCATAGCCATATGGAGAATCCATTAGGAAGATCCACGAAGTTGGCACATATTTTGCTTTATGCTTACTAACTTTCAAAAAAAGGATGTTTGATGACAAGTATCACACAGAGAATCAAGATGATGTCAGTTGCGACAATTACAGCCCTAAGCCTTGTCGCGTGCGTTGGGACACAAGAGGGTGTTGGGCTCACTCCGCCAAGTGCTGATTTTCACCCAACAGGCATTGAAAATCCAAGCTTTGGTGGTGTCAATCCCCCAATGATCAATCCACCCTTGGCAAATCCGGGACCTATCATTGGCAGTAACCCTATGGTAGAAGAAGATGATGACATCGCTCCATCAAAAGGGGGTAGTGAGCCTATCATCCAAAACAACCCAAATCTAACCCCAAGCAATGTGATTGAGCTACAAGTAACAGGCACAGGAGTCGCACCGCAAAACTCCATATCCCCAGCGCAATCAACAGCCCTAGCCAAACGCGCAGCAATGATTGATGCCTACAAGCTCCTTGGTGAAAAAATGTATGGCGTGAAATTAAATGGTCAAGACACAGTGGAAAATATGGCGATCACAAGCTCAACGGTAAAATCCAAAGTCCAAGCTCTCGTGCGTGGTGCAGATGTCGTGAATGTCGATTGTAAATCTGGATTATGCCAAGTAACAATGGAGCTTAAACTTGATGGTCGCGTGTGGTATCGCGCGCTTGGTGGGCGATAACTAGCGTGAAATCTCTTGCATCTCTATGTGGCATTGCGCTGCTTGCCCTATTGCCTATCTTTGTGGGCGGCTGCGCAAACTTGGGGGTCCTAGATCTCTTTTCTGACAAACCCGTAAGCAAGGACGCTCTCTCTCAATACAATCAACAAAAGCAAGAAAACGCGCCCAAAAAGGCTACCGGCAAGCGCGTGCTATACATAAAATCCCGTATTTTTAACTACTATGACTATGCGACATTTGCTGTCAATAAAAAGCAAGAGATTTTTATCGAGCTTTTTGCTGGGGGTAAAACCATTGGGACACTAGAAGTCAATAAACGCAGAATCTGCATTCTAAAGGACTGCGCACGCAAGTGGCCTGTGGCTAAGGAGTTTTTCGGCAAGGTGAGTTATGGGGATTTGTTTGATGATATATTTTTCCAGCGCGATATTTTTGGCGGAGTGGGAAAAGTCATCGAGAGAGATGGGGCGTTGGTGCAGCGATTTCAAAAAAATGGCGAGATCATCTACTATCGGCGCACAAAAGATGGCGTGCTGTTTAAAAATATGAGCAATGGTGTGATTGTGTCATTGCACAAATACCAAGAGCCAAGAGTGCCAAAAGAGCTAGAAGAAGAAGCTTAGCAAGCCCAACATCTCCCAACAATCTTTTGCTATCTTTTACCCCTGCCTAGAATCCACTTTTATCACCACCCCCAACCGCACAGATCAAATCAAAGCTCCATAGCACAAGCTAGATTCTAGGGCTTTCTCACTACACACACGATCGCTCAAAACTAGATTCTAGTCAATTAGCGATCGATCAAGCCATAATTGATAGGAATACTTAGTAAAACAATCTTGCTTGGCTTGGGGAAAGACTTATGCGCTGCTTGGATCGTCTGTATTGCTTGCTTATTTAAAATATCTCCTGTATTGGAGCGCACGACCCGCAGTCCTTCAAGACTCCCATCAGGCTTTAGGCAAAACTCCACGACCACAGTGCCTTGCATACCGCGGATTCTAGCGAGCTGTGGATAATCGTGCTTGCGTGCTATGGCAGCTTGCACCTTGGCATAAAACTCATCGCTTATGCCCTCATTATGCGCTAAAAGCTCTTGTGTAGAGCCTTGGGAGTCTTGATTAGACGCGCTCTCTTGTATCTCCTCGCCATCTTTATGCGTAGTCTGCTTGGATTCTAGTGGCGAGTCGTGTCTTTGCTCTTGGTCTTGCAAGATCTCTTGAGTTGGGATTGGGTGCTTTGTCTTATGCTTTTGCTTATGGTGCTGATTTTGGGCGTGCTTGGGCTTTGTGGGCTTAGAGTAGGTCTTTTGCGGGGCATTTGTGTTGATACTTGCTAGACTCATTGTGATCGGTGCGCTCCCTACTTGAGCGATTGTATCTTGGCTAAACACCCCCACAACCCACGACAAACCAAGCAAATGCACGCCAAGTGAGATTGCAAAGCCTATAAACGATGGGGTTTTAAGGTGTTTGTGCAGTGATGGAAAAATTCTCATGCCCTTTGTCCTTAATAATACTAATGATTTGCACAAAGCTTTCAAACCTCGCGTCTTTGTCGCTTTTGACCTCAATCATCGTTGCATTATCAATAGCATTGATCGCCTCGCGCAACGCACTAGAATCTAGCTCCTTATCATCGATATAGATATGATTGTCCGCGTTAATAAGAATCTGCACGACCTTATCATCTGCCTTTTTTTCGACATTGTCGGCTTGGGGGAGATTGATGGGGATTTTACCTTGAGCGATAAATGTCGAGACACTTAGCACAATAGCTAACAAAACAAGCATCACATCGATAAAAGGCACGATATTTAGCCCCTCCGCACGCCTAGGCTTCATCGCTATCCTTTCTCTCTTTTCTATATTGTGCGGTGGATTGTGATTTTTGCGCTTTGTAGCGGTTGCTTAGCACATCACAACGGCGCAAGAGAATATTATAAACCATAAGCGTAGGGATAGCCACGCACAGCCCAAGTGCGGTTGCTTTTAGCGCGAGTGAAAGCCCCACCATAATTGTCTTAGCATCCATTCCGCCACTCATACCCATATCATAAAATGTAATCATTATCCCACACACCGTCCCAAGCAGCCCGACATAAGGGGCATTTGAATAGATGATATATAAAGCAGTTAGATTTTTGCTAAGAGATTCTTCTAGCGCATCAAGACTTGCAAAGACACCTACATCAACACGCGCATAGAAAATAATCCGCTCAACACTAAACCACAAGGCAAAAAAGCTCATCGCTCCAAGCACCGCAAACACGATAAAATCAATATTTTCTCGCAGAAAATCCATACCCAACCCTTTGCAAGCTAAATGTCAGCTAGATTCCCATATTTCCTAGAATCTAAGAATCATTTTTATTTTAGTGTGATAGTAATATGTGTTTAATAAAAATAAGATAAAACAACAAACCCACCACAAAGCGCGGATTTTAGTATATAATCGCGCCTTGTGATTATGCCCTAGCCATCACGCTAGCCAGCCCTAAGTCCCGAACGCTACCACTCCATACACGAGCATTGCAATGAGATCACAAGTATCCAAAGACTACAACAAAGACCGCTTAAAGCAAAATCTTAATGCCTTTATCAGCCACGAATCCTTCAGCGGCGTGCTGCTGTTTTTCTGCGTGGTGTTTGCTATGCTTGTGGCAAATTCCAAATTCTCTGTGCTGTATTTCGCGCTAAAAGAGCTTGAGCTAGGCGCATTTTTGGGTCCTTATCACACAGGAATGAGTATAGAGCATTTTGTCAATGATGTGGCGATGAGCTTATTTTTCTTAATGATGGGGCTTGAGATGAAGCGCGAGATCCTCTATGGCGAGCTTGCTGGGTTTAAAAAGATCATTTTCCCAATGCTTGCTGCCATTGGCGGGATCATCGTGCCTATAGGGATTTATCTCTTCTTCAACCACGGCACCCCAAGTGCCAATGGCTTTGGTGTAGCGATGAGCACAGATACGGCATTTGCGCTAGGGGCGATTTTGTTTCTAGGCAAGAGAGTGCCGCTAAGCTGTAAGGTGTTTTTGGTAACTTTGGCAGTTGTTGATGATTTGGGGGCGATTTTAGTTATCGTGCTGTTTTATACAAGCACCCTACATATCGGCTGGCTACTTGTAGCAGGGGCGATATTTGCCCTACTTGTGTATATCAACCACAAGGACACCTACAAGCTCCCGATCTTTTTGCTACTTGGAGTGGGCTTATGGATCGCGGTCTTTAATAGTGGCGTGCATGCCACTGTGGCAGCGGTGATTTTGGCATTTTGTATCCCGGGGCGATCCAATGTCTCTGATACTTGCTTGCTAAATCTTAAAAAGGAGCTAGAGGGGATTTATACAATGGTGCAAAGTGGGAGAAATTTCTTTGAGACCAGCATAGAGCACGCCAAATTTAGCCTACGCGGGATCTGGGAGAGTCTCACGCGCTTTTTTATCGATGATAGCCCTAGAAGACAATTTGACTTGCAAGAGCAAAGCAAGCGCGTGCAGATTCTAGACTCTATCTCGCGCTACTCCTTGCAAGCCCAGAATCCACTTTTGCGCTTGCAGAGTGTCTTGCACCCGCTTTGCTCGTATTTCATCGTGCCTTTGTTTGCCTTCATCAATGCAGGCGTGCAGATAGACTCTAGTGTCAATCTTAATATTGATGCGATATTTTTAGGCACGGTTGTGGGGCTTGTGGTAGGCAAGCCGCTAGGGATTTTTGCCTTTGCCTATCTTGGAGTCAAGCTCAAAATCGCCACAAAGCCCCCTACACTTAGCTTCACACAAGTGTTTGCCGTAGGCACACTTGCGGGGATTGGCTTTACGATGTCGATTTTTGTCGCAAATATCGCATATATCAATCTCGAATACGGCAGAGAGGCTGTTATGGTCTCTAAGCTTGCGATTTTATATGCTTCATCATTGGCATTATTGCTTGGGATCGCTATGCTCTGGCTTAGCACAAGGGCAAAGCCAGAGACCAAATCCCCTTAGCTACCCGCGCATTTGGTGTGTAGTTTTGGATACTCTCTTGTAAAATCTGCGTAAATTTATAACTCTTTTGTATAAAGTTGGCTAGAATCGCGTAATTTTACAAAAAGGACATCTATGCAAGCAAATGCACAAATGCTAAAGAATATGATTGGCTTGGGGCTAGCTGGGAACTTTGCCAATCACCTAGAGCAAGCAGGAGAGGCAAAGGATTTTGCTTGCATTATATGTGATGATGAGAATGCCCCTAAGGGAATGTTCCCTTTCTATGTGCCGCAAGATTCTGGGATTTTGGGGCGATTTTGCTTCAATGATGAAGCTATTATCCTGCCGCAAGATTCTACTTTGCGCATACAAGCAGAGCCAGAAGTCGCCTTGGAGTGTGAGATCATTTATGAAGGCGATTCATCAAAAGTCATAGCCGTAGAGCCTAGATTTTTTATGGCGTGCAATGACACTTCCGTGCGCAACGACCCAAACGCCACCAAGCTCTCCCAAAAGAAAAATTTCTCCCTAGGCTCCAAAGGACTTGGCAGGAAGCTGCGCATTGATAACTTTACAAAATCTGGAGTTTGCCAGCAGTATTCACTCGCCTCATTTATCCGCAAGCAAGGCGCAGAGCTTGAGCCTTATGGCGAGTGCAGCACACTCTGCTCATATAGCTATTTTTATCGCACGCTTACAGATTGGATCGCTTGCAAGCTTAATACGCAAAAAGACCTAAGCGTGCTAGAAAATCTACAAGACATCTTGGCGCGCTCACACTATCCGCGGCAAGCCATCATCTCTGTGGGAGCTACGCGCTATATGCCACAATACGAAAACTACTTCCTGCAAGAAAATGATGAAATCGCTATTGTAGTCTTTAACCACAACACCCACACCTATGAGCAGATCCAAGCCCTAGTCGCTTCCAAGTCCCTTGACCCCCACATATCTGCGCTATACCAACGCGTGCAAAGACACGCCTAGGCTTCAAGCCCCAATCGCGCAGGATTCTGCTCTTTGGCGCGGAGACAGATTAAAAGTGGATTCTAAGAAAACGCCCAAAAAGCAGAAAGACTAGAATCTCTAGCACGCCCTATCATTGCGAGCAAAATTATTTTCTCATCGTAAGCCACGCGCTAGCAAAGCGGGCGATCCACAAAATCGCGCCCAAAATCGCACTCCTAGAATCCACTTTTGACATTAAAGCCTTTTTCCGTCATTGCGAGACTTCCGCTAGGAAGTCGTGGCAATCCATAAAAACACATAATCACAAAAAGTGGATTCTAGTGCAAAAGTGGATTCTAGGCGTTAGGCTTCTCTAAGTGGTGCAAAAGCTCATCAGAGGTCTCTTCAAGTGCTTTGACATTATCGATAATAGCACTAGAAGAATCGATCGTGATAGGCTCTGTGATACGCGTGATCGCATCGCTTGCGTGGTGCAAGATCTTATCTGTGATCATCTCGCACTCACTTTGCGGGCAGTTTTTGTATAGTCTATCTACCACGCTCTCATCATTGATAAGCCTAGAGATAGGCTGGGCAGAGTCTAAGTCCATTGGGGCTTGGGTATTGAGCGAGTCATATACACGCGTCTTGAAAGAAATGTGATCAAGCTTTGCCACGGATAAAATCAAGCCCTCCGCAAGCTTGGCAAAAATACTATCAAGCGATGAGCTACTCTCATCAACCCTGCTAAACACTTCGTTAAATTCTGTGATTTTAGATTCTGAATCTTGCGCGATTTGCGAGACTCGCTCGCTTCCGCTTTGGATTGTCTCCATTTCTTGCTGCATTGTTTGGATAGAGACAGAGATTTGGTTTGTAGCTTGCTGGGTTTTCTCCGCGAGCTTTCTTACCTCATCTGCCACCACGGCAAAGCCCCGTCCGTGCTCCCCTGCTCTTGCGGCTTCGATAGCGGCATTTAGGGCTAGGAGATTTGTTTGATCGGCGATGTCTGAAATGATCCCAACTACATTGCCAATGTCTTTGGACTTTTCTGCAAAGCTCTCCACAGAGCTATTGTTGGCTTCGATCAATTCTAAAAGATTGTTGATTGACTGCGTTAGGACAATGATGTCTTGCTTGCTCTCTTTAGAAGAGTTGCTGATTTCTTGGATATTAGAATCCACTTTTTTCATATAGGATATATCTTGATTTAGCCCATTGGCAATTTCGCTTAAATCTCTGGTTTGATGAGAGAGACTAAGATTCATTAGATTTTTGCTTAGGGCATTTTTCACACTCTCTTTGGCGTTTTGCTCGATTTGTGTTAGGGCGTGATTGATACCTTGGATATTTTGGGCAAATGTCCCATCAAGCCCACCACTCAAAGCGTGGCGATAATACTCGCCCTTTTGCGAGCAGGCGATGGCTGTTTGCACCTCGCGCAAAAACGCTTCTAAGTGATCGATAAGGTTATTGAGATTCTCACAAATGTGTGCCACAGGGGTATTGCCCCTAATATGCACTATGCGCCCCTCAAACTTCCCATCTGCATATTGCTTGCTCACTTGCAAAAGTGATTTGAGCAAATACTCATCTTTGCGACCTAGCACAAGAGCAAGCACCGCACCAATGCCCACAAGCACAAGCGCGACACACGCATACCAGATAGAATCTAGCACGATACCTAGCCCCACCCCAAGCACACTTAAAGCAATAAGAGCGATATTGATTGTTTTTGCACTCATCACGCACCCCTTTGTAGCTCAAAGATAAATTCATTATACTCTTTTCCTGCTAAGGCGGCTTCTAAAATCGCTATGCTAGATTCTATGGAGCCATTTCTCTCAGCTTCTACCATAGCGCGATAGAGTGGCTCAATGCTTTCAAGCGCGCGAGGATTTGGCTTCCTGCGCACAGAGTAGTAGCCTACGATGTTTTTGTTTATATCAATTGATGGCGTAACATTAGCAAACACCCAATAGTGCGAATTATCTTTGGTGCGGTTTTTCACAAAGGCAAAGACCTCTTTGCCCTGCTTGATATACTCCCAAAGTAGCTTAAACACTGCCTTTGGCATATCTCTATGGCGGACGATGTTGTGAGGCTTGCCTAGCACCTCATCTTCGCAAAAGCCACTATAAGTGTAGAAGTCGTGATTGCAGTAAGTAATGGCACTTTTTAGGTTTGTCTTTGAAGTGATGAGCGTATCTGTATGTAGCTCTAAGCCTAGGTCTATCATTATTATTCCTTATGTGTATGATTGCTTCTTGCCTTGTAAAAATGGCGTAAAATTGTATCTAACTCACAATAACAATGTGTATAGAAAATCACCTAGAAT
Source organism: Helicobacter zhangjianzhongii (assembly GCF_030249855.1). Classification (NCBI taxonomy): domain Bacteria; kingdom Pseudomonadati; phylum Campylobacterota; class Epsilonproteobacteria; order Campylobacterales; family Helicobacteraceae; genus Helicobacter; species Helicobacter zhangjianzhongii. Next base: position 92,532 of record NZ_JANURN010000008.1, on the reverse strand, counting down.
CTCCCGCCATACCAAACTTTGCCAAAATATAGCCCCTGTGGGCTTGCTGGGATAGAGTAGTGGCGGCGCACTGCATCACGCTGGGCTAGAAAATCATCTTTAGTGATGATGCCTTTAGATACAGCAAGGCACGCTCCAAGCAGCAGTCGCACTTGCGCACGCAAAAAGGCATTCCCCACGATACGCACGACATAGCACTGCTGCCCTGCATAGATTCTAGGACTTAGGTGCGTGCTATAAATGGTGCGTATAGTGGATTTGGGATTTGAGCCTGTCTTTGAAAAAAGCGCGAAATTATGCTCCCCCACGCAAAGCTTTAAGCACTCTTGCAAGGCGCGATAATCCCCTAGCGACTCTCTTGCGATAAAAGGTGTGAAAAATGGCAGCATAGAATGCGGACTAAACACATAGAGATATGATCTAGCACGGGCACTAAATCGCGGGTGGAAGCTAGAATCCACTTCCCATACTGCGCGAAGCTTGATGTGGGGATAGAGCTTTGGGGCTAGAATCTCACAAAGCCGCCCACTATCCCAGCAGTCTTTAGCACAAATGCGCACGACCATTCCTAGAGAATGCACGCCCTTATCCGTGCGCCCTGCGCCAATCACAGGAGAATCAATACCGAGTGTTAATAAAGTGGATTCTAGTGTCTCACTCACGCTTTGTATGCCCGCCGTGCGCTGGGGGGCAAACCCGCTAAAGCTCGCTCCATTATAAGCGATCTTTAGCGCGAAGTGTTTCATAAATCTTAGAAGATAAGTCCTAAAGTCAAAGCGACTTGGTGCTGTGATTGGCGAATATCTGTGCCAAGGATTTTAGGCTTTTGCCAGCTTGCATCAATACCAATACTTAATGGCAAGATAGGAATATCAAAGTAAATCCCGTAATTTAGCGCGGTCGTATCTGCATAGCCAGCATCTTTAAAGCCAGAGTAGCTCGCCCCGATATATGGCGTAAAGCGGAAGATCCTATACCCCATAAGTCCGCCTGCTTGGATATTAGCAAAGCCTTTTTGCTCATCTACTCCAAAGATATAGTTATACTTCACCATAGGCGCGACTGTGAAGCCATTGCCACCAAGCCAGATTCTAGCATAGCCACCTAGATCGCTTGTCTTGCTTGGTGTAGCCATACCATAGCTTACACCTGCTTCTGGGTTGATCTTAAACTTCCCTATACCAATCGCAAAGCTTGATGACACAAGCCCACACAACAATGCCAATGCTACTAATCTTTTCATAGCTTTCTCCTTGTGTAAGTAAATAAAAGTCGCCACTATAACACAAAATAATAACACTTAATAAAATAGCAGTGTGGATTCTAGCGATTGCACATATCTGCATACGCACAATGCACACAGCTTGTCGTATCTTGTGTCTTTTCAAAGCACACTTCGCCACTTGTTTGCTTAAACAGCTCTATAATACGCTCCTTTTGGGCGTGAAAGTCTTCTTGAGATAAGAGAAGTGCGCGGTCTTTTTGCGGCTTTGCATCTTTGAGATAATAGACCATAGATTCTATGCGTGTGGGCTTTGTGCCAGCAAGCGCACTAGCAGTATCACTAAAGACAAGCGCGCTAGACTCTAACGCCAAGCGGTAGAATGCTAGCTGCAATAAGTGCTTGTCTCTGCTTGCTTTGCTAGGCTTAGAGAGCTTGTAGTCAATCACGCGCCACTTGCCATCTGCTAGCTTATCTATGCGATCGATTTTGCCTGTGATTTTATACTGCTTAGAATCAATCGCAACACTTGAGACAAACCCCTGCTCACACGCCAAAACAAAAAATCCACTCCTAGCAAGCCTCCTTTCTAGCTGCCAAAACCCGCGCAAATCTTGGCGGATTAGCTCATAGCTAAAGCCTTGCGTTTGGGTATGCTGAAGCTGCGTGCGCAAATACTCCTGACACTCTTGCTCAATCATCTGCATACACGCTTTATCACACACTACACCCACGCGCGCACCATAAGAATGCTCAAGAGCCTTATGCACAAGCTCGCCCAATGCTAGAGAGTCAAAAGTGGATTCTAGTGGCTCTGGCTCTTTAAGCCTAGCGATATAGCGGCAGTAAAACTTGCGCTTGCACTCTGCAAATACCGCCAAGCTCGTAGGCGAAAAGACAAAATCCCCCACTTTTGCCACAATCTCTTCTTCTACATAGGGCTTAGGCTCATTCACAGCAAAAAGCGCGTAGAGATTATCGCCATTATCGCGCGTGATAGACACACCTTGTAGCTCTAGCTCATTGAGTAGGCTAGATTCTCTGGCTTCTTCATTGTGCGTGAAAGTTACAAACACACCTTTACGCGCACACATAAAAAGCTGGTAGTAATAATGCTTTTGGAGGTTTTCTCTATCTTGCAAAGTGGGCATTTGTAGCTTTTCTCTAATGGCGGTGTTTAAAAACACATCGCTCTCTTTGATCCTAGGCAGAAAGCCACTATTGCAATCCACCATAATCACATAATCACACGCAATCCCCCTAGTCTCCAAAACCCCCATAACACGGACTTTCCCGCCAAAGACATCATCAACGCCTAGCTCCTGTATGCGCAAGAAAAGCAGCTCCAAAAGCTGCCCATAGCCAAACTCTTCTAGCACGCTCTCCACACGCAAATAATCCCCTATAATCCCCAGAATCTTTGCCTGCAAGCGTGTAGTAAGCGGACAAGGCGGCAGAGTATCAAGGAGTGCTATATGGCTAGAATCTAAACTAGAATGCGCTTGATAAATAGGGGCATTGGTAGAATCTAGGCTTGTTTGGGTGTTTGCCTTGGCGTTTGCTTGGGTAAAAATATAAGTAAAAATGGATTCTACAAATGCCAAATCACTCATCGCATTTGGTCGCTGCGTGATCGCTTCTAGCACAGAGCGCAGCTCATCACACCACGCGCGGATTTTGGGCGATGAGAGCAGCTCCCTCCCCATAGCGTAGTTGAGATTATGCGCAGAATCTAGCAGGGCAAAATACTCGCTAAAGCTCTCATCTGGCGTGATGATAATGATCTCATCGCCACTAACGCCACTTGCCAGCAGCCCGCGCACTTTCTCTAGCACAAAGCTACATTGAGCTATGCGTAGCTCAAAATATAATGCGTGGATATGAATCTGCTTGGGATCAGGTAGGGCGTGCTTGCGTGCAAGTGTAGTGCTGGGGGTAGATCCCACAGCCACACCACTAGAATCCACTTTTCTACAATCAGCCCCCTTAGCCACCCCCTTAGAATCCACCTCCCTAGAATCCAAAATAATCGTATAGCTAAACCCCGGCTCTATCTCTGCATACAACCACCGAAAATACGCATAATTATAGCTATCTGTGTCAATGTGAATATATAGCGGAGTATAGGCACTTAGGGCATAGAGCTTGTCTTGCTCAATGGGGTTTAATAGCCCATCAAGATAGATTTCTATCTGGCTAAATCCTTGGACAAATTCCTTAATCACTTCTTGCTTATCATCAAGCCACTCTAAGCCTAGCTCATCAAGCCTAGCTACAAAGCGCGTATAAATCTCCTCTAAAATCGCCAAATGCTCTTCATAATCCGCATAAATATCGCGCAAAGGGATCTCACTCATCGCAACTTTGTGGCGTGCGATCTCGCGGAAAAATGGCAGGAGAAACTCACTCCCTTGCAAATATCCTAAGAAGCTTTGCTCAAAGACAAGCAGCTTTGTAAGCGCGGGTCTTTGAGCAAGCAAATCGCGTAAAATTGTATGGAGTAGAATCCTATAAATATGTGAAGAAGCCGCGCTTTTGCTAGGGGTAAAAAATGCGCGAGAAAATAGCTCATCAATCCCCATAGCCTTAGGCATAAGCCCCTCTTGCTGGCTGGCATAAAAACTCGTTATAGCCCTTTGTGTCGAAAAGACAAAGAGCCTAGAATCTAGCGTATGCATCACCTATGGTCGAAAAAGCGTGCGCGCACTCCACCACCCAAGTAAAGATGCGATACCAAAAAGCACGATAAACAAAGACACCATAATCCCTATGGTGATCCCACCAATGGCTGGGAATGCTATGAAAATCATCGCAACGGCAATATTTAGCACACCAAGCAATAACACCACCCAAAATGCACCCGTGTGGAGCTGCCTAAGATCAAACGCATAGACAAATGCCAGCATCCCACGAAACATCGCTAAAAACGCGACAAAATACACAATCGTAGCAGAAGTGGATTCTACTCCCATACTAAAGAAAATAATCGCTAATAGGAGATTAAAAATCCCAGAAAAGAGCAATGCCCTAGCCCCGGCAAACTCTCTCACACGAAAATAGTATAAAATATCTGCCACACCACCTACGCACAAAAATATCGGTAGCAAAAATGCCAAGCTTGCTACAACCTCTAAAGGTGTGAAGCACCCTACCACACCACCAACAATAATCATCACGCTAAAAAGCACCCAAATAATTGAGCCAAACACTTGCATTTGTATCCTTTCTTCAATGAGATAAATTGTCTAGATTCTACCTAAATGCCTAGAATCTAGCACACCCTAGCTGCACACCCCTACAACTGCATATCTTGGACAAAGGAGATTTTGGCATTGCACTTTTTGCAGTGATAAGTCTGCCCACTTAGAATCTTTTGATGGATAGTCTCAAGCACCCGAAACGAATCCCTACAATCGCATTTATAAAAATGCCCGATCTCCATTTTTGCCTGCGATATGGCGTCTTCTTGCGCACCGCCTTCAAGCAACTGCGAATTTTTATACTCCTCATACCACCGCTCGATTTTCATATCTTCTTTCATAATATGCTCGACCAGCCAATCGCGCGTGATTATGGCAAGCTTTTGCTTGAAGTCGTATTTGATATTTTGGATAAGATCTGTTACGCGCTCGATCATATCCTTGTGTATTTCTCTGTGTGCGGGGAGATTTGGGTAGCCGATTTGCTCCATATAGGCTTCTTCATCGCGGAAGTGGAATTTCATATAGTCAAAAAGCTCCATCAAAATCGCTTTGATCTCACTAGAATCCACTTGTTTATGGATAAGTATCGCCGCTTGTTTAGCAAGCTTGAAAAGCTGCTGATGCTGCTTATCAATGTGTCCATTATGGACACTATACTGATCATCCCACTCCGGAATAAACATCACAACCCCTAAGCATTTTTGCTAATTATACTAAATAAAACACAAAATCAATCAAGTAAAACCCCCAACAAGCAAAAACCTAAAACTTCGCTATAATGCGCGATTTTACTTGCTAGTTTAAGGAGCAGTGATGTCCTACACTTTTGAAGAAGCCAAAGAAATCTTCTATCAGCCCTTTATGGAGCTACTTGCCAAAGCCCATAGCGTGCATACCAAGCACTTCTGTCCAAACACAATCCAAACAAGCACCCTGCTTAGTATCAAAACCGGATCCTGCACAGAAAACTGCAGCTACTGCGCACAAAGCGCGCATTATGCCACAGGCACAAAGCCACAAAAAATGCTCGATAAAAACAGCATTCTCGCCCTAGCCAAACAGGCAAAAGACGCTGGGAGTTCTAGGTTTTGTATGGGGGCTTCTGGGCGTAGCCCTAGTGAAAAGGAGCTAGAAGAGATTTGTGAAAGTATAAAAGAAGTCAAAAAGCTAGGGCTAGAGACTTGTGTAACGCTGGGACTTCTCTCTAAAGACAATGCCCTAAAGCTTAAAGACGCAGGGCTAGATTTTTATAATCACAATATCGATACTTCAAAAGAGCATTACGGGCAAGTGATCTCTACGCGCACCTTTGAAGATCGGCTTGATACTATCGCTAATGTGCGCGATGCAGGGCTTAAAATCTGTGTAGGTGGGATCTTGGGTATGGGTGAAAGCAATGATGATAGGATCAATATGCTCTTGTTACTTGCCAATCTCCCCACCCCACCAGAATCCGTGCCTATCAATCAGCTTGTAAAAATCCCGGGCACGCCGCTAAGTGAAGCCCCTGAAGTGGATAAATTTGACTTCGTGCGCACAATAGCCCTTGCTAGAATCCTTATGCCAACTTCTTATATCCGCTTATCTGCTGGGAGAAAGGCGATGAGTGAAGAGCTGCAAGCTTTGTGCTTTTTTGCCGGGGCGAATTCTGTCTTTTATGGTGATAAATTGCTTACCACAAGCAACGCTGCTCCTACAAGCGATGAAGTATTGTTTAGCAAGCTCAATCTCCAAAAAGAGCCATTTTTAGAAATGAAAGCATAATCCCTAGCCACAATCATCACCCTAGTGGCAAACTAGATTCTAGGCTTTGTGTCTTTGGATTAGAATCCATTTTGTGCTGTGGATCGCCACGCCGCTAGTGCAAGGCTCGCGATGATGAAGAAAAGTGTTTGCCTAGAATCCTCGTTTGCTAAGAGGGATTCAGCTTGCGGGCTAGAATCGCGGATTTCATCAGCCCGCTCGCTCGATAGACCTCTAGTCTTATCTCACTCGCTCGCTTTGAAAAACCACGATTCTAGCTCCACAATCCTAGAATCCCAAAGCAAAAATCTTAGAGTCCTAGGAGAAGAAAACAAGCAGATGAAAAATCCACCCCACCCCTAGAATCCACTTTTTACACTTTTGGCGTTTTGCATTTTTTACTTAATCCCAGAATCCATTTTTTGTAATCCTACCGCCTGTGAGTTGTTTAATTTTTCAAGCTTTTATCGTCATCGCGAGCGGTGCAAACACCGCTCGCGATGACGATAAAAGGTGTTTTCACAAAGCCTGTTTTACTTCAAAAAGCTTGGTTGCTTTACAAAACCTGCTTTACTGCCGCACGATTCTAAGAGTTGCGGTGGGGTCCTTGCGTGCTTTGAAAAATTTAGGGTAGGAGCTATTTTGGCGATAGTGACTGCCCTAAATTTTTCAATGGCGTGAATTGCTCACCCAAGGCTGAATCGCCTACCCCCTAGAATCCACTTTTCTTGTCATAGCGAGCGAGCGCGGCAATCCATAAATCAAAAGTGGATTCTAGGGGGTCCTTTGCTTGTGCTTTGGTCGCTATGCTTATTGCGCCTGCTTAGAATCTAGCATTGCTATGGGCATTGATATGCCTTAAGACATCTTGTGTTAAAATCACGCCATTTATCGCAAGGCTTATCAATATGGCACGACTCACAACTCTCATCATACGCACACCTTTGGTGCTTATGGTGTATGCGTGCCTATTTGGCTTGGCACTTGCTAAACAGCAAAAACCCGCCATAGATCAAGTAGCCTGTGATGATCTATGTCAAGCTATCACAAATCGCACCGCCATAAGCCGCCAAAAAAGTGGTAAATACATCGGCGTTGGGGCTGGAGTAAGCCTGCTTAATGGCAACACCGGAAATGATGGCATTAGCATTAACAACGACATCGCTAGCCCGTATGATAATATTATTCCTATCCCTTCATTTGGGCTACGCATAGGCACGATAAGCTTTTTTAATCAATACATAGGGGTGCGCGGATCTTTTGGGTTTGATATGGGGTTTGGCAAGCATTCTGGTATGCTAACTATGATTTCTCTAGGGCTTGATGCCATAGCAGAGTTCCCTATCTCTAGAGATCATAGTGCGTTTTTAGGGGGGATTTTGGGGATTGGAGCTGATGCATATCTCTACTATGACAAGCAGGACTACAATCGATGGAGCAGAATGAAAAAAGCCGGAGAAGTGTATATGCAAGCAGGCATTACCGCTATGCTAGGCAAGCATAATCGAGTCAATCTCATCTACCGCTTCTTGCCAGCACGCAGAGCATCGCACTTTAGCCCAACAGGCGTTGTCTCACTAGAATATGGGTTTAAATTCTAGCCATTCATCAAATCGCGCATTGATAGATAACTATTGAGTGCAGAGATATACGCCTTTGCCGTAGCACTCATTGTATCTACATCAATGCCGTGTCCAATGACTGCCCTATGCGCAGATGGAAACTCTGCTTTGACAACCACCTTTGCCAGCGCATCTTTGCCACTTGTAACAGACTCGACTTTATAGTCTTTTAGCGTGCCTGCGATCCCGCTAACCCTATCAATACTCTTTAGCACACAATCCACCGCGCCATTGCCAAGCGCAGAATCACTTAGCTCTATCCCATCACGGATAATACTCACCGCCGCGCAATATTTGGCATTAGAGCAGACACTTACTTGCACCAAAGAGAGTGTGAAAATCTGTGGGATATGTGTGGTCTCCTCACCGATAATCGCGCGAATATCATCATCAAATACTTCCTTTTTACTATCGCATAAATGCTTAAAACGCACAAACGCTGCTTGCAGCTCATCATCACTAAGACTAAAGCCAAGACTTGCGATTTTATCTTTAAAGGCAGCGCGCCCAGAATGCTTGCCTAGCACGAGATTTGTGGATTCTGGCATACCTATATCGCTTGGGGATATGATCTCATAGGTCTCTCTGTGCTTTAGCACACCATCTTGGTGTATGCCACTCTCGTGGGCAAAGGCATTTTTGCCCACGATTGCTTTATTGGGCTGGGGACAGATCCCTGTAATATCAGCGACAAGCTTGCTTGTGGGGTAAATCTCTTTTGTATTGATATGTGTATCAACGCTAAAAAGCTCCTTGCGTGTTTTGATAATCATCACAAGCTCTTCTAATGCCGTATTGCCCGCGCGCTCGCCAAGCCCATTTATCGTGCATTCTACTTGCCTAACACCAGCGTTAATAGCAGCGATAGAATTTGCCACCGCTAGTCCTAAATCATTATGGCAATGCATAGAAAGCAGCGCGGAATCTTGCACAAAGCTATGCACTTCAGTGATAAATGCCCCAATTTCTGCAGGCAAGCGATACCCCACGGTATCAGGGAGATTGATCGTGCTAGCACCTGCTTCAATCACAGCTGGGATAATCTCGCGCAAAAACCCCATATCACTGCGCAAAGCATCTTCACAGCTAAACTCCACATCATCGCACAAACTCTTAGCATATCGCACGGCTTCAACCGCCTTTTGTATCACCTGACTAGGAGAGAGCTTGAGCTTATATTGCATATGGATAGGGCTTGTAGCGATAAAGGTATGGATTCTACGGTGCTTTGCTTTTTGCGTAGCTTTTGCTGCTTGCTCAATATCGCTAGGGATAGCACGCGCTAGGGAGCAGATCTTCGTGCGTTCCAGCACTTCAGCGATCCTAGAGATAGCTTCAAAATCCCCTTTGCTAGAAGCCGCAAACCCTGCTTCAATCACATCAACTCCAAGCTTTTCAAGCTGCAAGGCGATTTTGATTTTTTCCTCTATATTCATAGAAGCCCCGGGGCTTTGCTCACCATCTCGCAATGTCGTATCAAAAATCACAATGTCATCTAGCATCATTTATCCTTATACCGCGATCTACACTCGCTTTATCATCATTTTGCCAAGCAAAAAACACCACCGAATAATCCCATACAGCACATACGCACTCATAAGCGCACATAGCACTTCCACATAGAATTTAGAGCTAATAATCGCCGCGATGGCTATGAGCATTATGACAAATACTTTTAGATTCCAAGTAATTTTCTTAAAACTTGGATAGCGGATATTGCTCACCATAAGGATACTAACCACAAAAGCAATGACAAGCAGCACATAGCCATAATGAGGCGCGAGAAGATTGTAGCGCAGATCTACTAGAATCCACAGCACCACGATCACCGCTGCCGATGGGATAGGCAAGCCGATAAAGGTATTTGGCTCGGTATTTGAGGTGGTGATATTAAACCTAGCAAGTCGAATCGCACCAAATATCACAAACAGCGCACAGACAAAGACACGATACAAACCATAAATCCCTTCAAGCCCGTAGTTTGCCCCTGTTGTAGGGAGATAATAATACACAAGCATAGCAGGGGCTACGCCAAATGCCACAATATCTGCCAAAGAGTCAAACTCCACGCCAAATTTACTCTGGGTATTTGTAAGCCGTGCTACGCGTCCATCAAGCCCATCAAAAATCATAGACGCTACGATCAGCCACGCTGCTTGCTCAAACAGCGAGTTTGATGCAAGCATAATACTCACAATGCCAAAAAATATGCTCCCCGCGGTAAAAAAATTAGGCAAAGCATACAAAGGATTGATATTCATTTCATATATCCTAGCACATTGACACCGCCCCTTAACTTATCGCCAATATGCGCGCGTATCTCCACAGATTTTGGCAGCTCTAAGACAAGTGTGCCAAGCTTCATAAAGCCCATTCTCTCGCCTAAGCGATAGGCTATTGGCGCGTAGAATCTTGTATTTTTAAATACTTTGGGATAGAGAGAAATTTTGCAAGACATTTTGCCCTGAATGTTTGCGTGCATTGCTTCATTAAGCTCTTTGTGCAACGGAGAAAAATACGCCACAAGCCCCGATCTCTTCTGCAATGTAATACTCTGGGCTTCTTGGGGGGAGCGCACAAGTCCCACATCAAAAAACGATACATCAATGCTAAGGCGCACAGCATCTTCACACTGCTCGATATTACTGATTGTCCCATCAATGGGTGCTAGCACTATATCATCACCTCTATCAAGGGAGGTGCGCTCTGGATTTCTAAATGCCCATAACCAAGCAAGCAGTAGCACCACACCAAGTAAAATCCCTAAAGAAAAATCCACAATCTGGCAAAACACAATCCACAAAACAAACCACACAATACCAAAAAACGACTCTCTTGTAATGATTTGGATACCACTCATCTATGCCTCCTCTTCTTGCTCCTTGATGATGCGTGATGGCATATTGTTTTCTTGCTCATATATCTCAATGATCTCGCGCACTTTCTCACCATCTATGACTTCTTTGTCAAAAAGCTCTTTGACCATAGATTCTATCGCACCATTGTAGTCTTGCAAAAGCTGCTTTACAGCTTTAAACCGCTCATCAAGTGTTCTGCGCACAAAGCTATCGACATATTCAGCTGTCTTCTCGCTAAATTCTCTAGCATTACCTATACCCCCGCCTAAAAACGCGTTGCGCTGCTTCTCTAGCACCATAAGTCCATTTTCATCTGTCATTCCATAGTAGCTAATCATCGCTTTTAATATATCAGTAGCGCGTTCTAGATCGTTGCTAGCCCCGGTAGAAATCTCGCCTAAAAACACATCTTCAGCCGCCCTACCTCCAAGCAAGACATCAACTTCTGCAAGTAATTCGTGCTTTTGCATAAGGTATTTATTTTCCTCTGGGGTATTGAGCGTATAGCCAAGAGCTGCCATACCGCGTGGGATTATAGAGACTTTATTGACTTTGGAAGCACCTTTTGTCATCTCCGCTACTAGCGCGTGTCCGCTCTCGTGGTAGGCGACAATCTTTTTCTCCTTGGGGGAGATTCTGCGCGATTTTTTCTCTAGCCCAGCGATCCCTCGCTCAACTGCTTCTTTAAGATTTGCTTGGGAGACTTGCTTTTGATTATTGCGCCCTGCAAGCAAGGCAGCTTCGTTGATGATATTTGCTAGATCTGCCCCTGCTAGTCCAGCTGTGAGCTTGGCAATCTCCTCTAAATCCACATCGCGTGCAAGCTTGACAGATTTAATATGCACTTTAAGAATCTGCACGCGCCCATTGAAATCCGGCTTATCTACAAGCACCTGCCGATCAAATCGCCCCGGACGCAAAAGAGCAGGGTCAAGCACTTCAGGGCGGTTGGTCGCTGCTAGCACGATCACAGGAGCATTTTCGCTACCAAAGCCATCCATTTCTGCCAAAAGCTGGTTAAGCGTCTGCTCTCTTTCATCGTTGCCGCTGATCATTCCCCCAGCAGCGCGGGATTTGCCTATGGCATCAATCTCATCGATAAAGATAATGCTAGGAGCTTCTTTCTTTGCCATTTCAAACAAATCGCGCACACGACTTGCCCCAAGCCCCACAAACATTTCAATAAAACTACTCCCACTCATTGAGAAAAACGGCACATTTGCCTCCCCTGCCACAGCTTTAGCAAGGAGAGTTTTCCCCGTGCCCGGAGGTCCTACAAGCAGCACACCTTTGGGGATTTTCGCCCCCACAGCCGCATAGCGGTCAGGGTATTTGAGAAAATCTACAATCTCTACAACCTCTTCTTTTGCCTCTTCATTGCCTGCCATATCATCAAACTTGACCTTGGGCTTTTCGGCATTGACAAGCTTTTTGCTACTGCCCATACCAAAGATCCCTCCACCCATACTCTTTTGCATCCTACTTGCCAAAAACATCCACAAGCCCAAAAACACAAAAATAGGCAGCAGCCAGCCAAGCGTCTCTGTGAAGAAATTCGACTCACTAAAGCCACCATAGTTAATCTTATGTTCTTCCAATAGCGGCACAAGCGATGGATCAGCGACTTTGCGCGCGACATACACGACTTTCGCCCCACTCGCATCAATCCCACTTGCCTTGATGATACTCTGTCCGATACTGACATTTTGCACTTGCTTGGTTGCGATAAGCTGCTTAAGCTCGTAATACTCGATATTTCTACTACTACTTGCCCCAAATCCACCCAAGCCAGAATCTGCACTTGTAAATTTCACAACAAGCATTGCCACAATCGCAAAGACAACAAAGAGCAAAATAGGATTTTGCTTCATTGGTGGCTTTTTATCGTTGTTTGGATTCTCGTTTGTCATTATTTCCTCTTTGCATTAGCTTGATAAATCGTGCATTATAATATATTTTGTGTAATGTTTATGTTACCCGCGCTAACTTCAAGCTCACCCACTCATCTTTTTGCTCTTTTTGCAAAAGCTGCATATCGCTAAATATATCTAGAATCCACTCGCATTTTTCTGCAAGAATCCCAGAGAGTATCAGCACGCCACTAGGCTTTAGTGCTTTGATAAAATCCCTATGCATACACGCAAGCACATCAGCCACGATATTAGCACAAATCACATCATAGCCACTCTCTTGCAGCGACTCAGCTCGCGCATTATAAGAGCTAGAATCTGTGTTTGATTCTGTGGATTCTAGGCTATTGGCTAAAGAGCCTAGCCAAATAGCACGAGGGGCAACACCATTTTGCGCAAAATTTTTACCCGTCTCCTCCACAGCTAGCATATCCACATCACACGCCGATACAATCCCACCTTGCTTTGCCATAATAATGCCCAAAATCCCACTCCCACAGCCTACATCTAGGCAGTGTTTCCCGCGCAAATCCATAACAGAGAGCAGCGATATACACATAAAAGTGCTTGCGTGATGTCCAGAGCCGAAGGCTAGGGCTGGATCAATGATGATATTTTGCTTATCATTTTTTGGGGCGTGCCACGATGGGTGGATATAGTATTTGCCACACTCTAAGGGCATAACGCCAGATTGATAGAGTGCGATCCAATCTTGATTGTGTTTATGGGATAGCGTATAAGCAAAGCCCACTTCACGCCCAAGACGCTTTGATAGCACAGAAGCAAAAGACTTTAATGCTTGCAAAAGGGTCATATCGCTAATGGGGCTAGAATCCACTCCGTTGCCATAAGCACTATCTATCTGCATATCTGCATTATCTACCCCCACATATTCACACAACAATGTCGCGCTAGGATCATAGCGGATAATACACGCTTGAGTGGCAAAATCCCTTACCACACTTGTGATATTTGCCCTATCGCTAGAGACATTGACAAATTGCAGCTGCTCATCTAGCGCAGCATTAGACAATGTGCTTGTGGCGACCTCTTCGATCGCTAAACCGGTGATTTGTATAATAAAATCCACAAACACTTCATAACAATCTGTAGGAATACATAGTATTTCTGTGTAGGTTTGGGAGAGATTTGAATTGGGAGAGTGAGAAGACATTGTCCAAATAGATGTAAATCTAAGATTCTAGTGCGCTAGGGCTAGTCATTCACCCCAAGCACAACTTCAAGCTTTTCTTTCAAAACCTGTGGTGTAAATGGCTTAACGATATAGTTATTTACCCCAGCCTTTAATGCCGTGATGACTTCCGCCTTACCGCCCTCAGTTGTAACCATAATAATAGGGATTTCTTTATATCGATCATCAGCGCGCACCTTTTTCACCAAATCAAGCCCATTCATCTCAGGCATATTCCAATCCGTGATCAGCACGCCTATACCTTCTTTGGTATCCATAATATCCCACGCTTCTACGCCGTGTTCAGCTTCTAAAATATCCTCATACCCCAATCGCTGCAAGGTATTTTTAATGATTCTGCGCATAGTCGAACTATCATCTACAACTAACAACTTCAAAGCACAACTCCTTATAGATCATCTAGAATCTCTGCAAACACGAGCTTTACAAAGACACCATAGTGATAATTGATTGGCTAGTAATAATTTGGAATCATAGCATAAAACTATAAAATTTACTTCATTTTATTTGTGTCTGGACAAAAGCTTCTTGCAAATCGATTTTTTTCTCATACAATGCCTTGCCGATAATCACTCCGCCTTGCACACTATGCTCCCTAAACGCCCGTGCTAACTGCGCGATATCCTGCGCATCTTTAAGCCCACCACTTGCGATGATAGGTAGCCCACTTGCTTGCCCCATAGCCACGCTAAAGCCCACATTTACCCCACTTAGCGCACCATCTCGCCCAATATCCGTGCAAATGAGTGTTTGCACCTTGCTTCCGGCATAGAATCTAGCCAAATCTAGCGCATCCACACTGCTGGATTCTACCCAGCCATTAGTAGCGACTTTGCCTTCTCGTGCATCAATCCCCACCGCTATGGGGTATCGCTCCGCAAGCGATCGAGCAAGCTCTGGGGAATGCGCAGCCAAAGACCCCAATATCACGCGATCAATCCCTAAATCAAGATAGCGTTTAATGCTCTCCTCATCGCGTATCCCACCGCCTAGCTGGATTCGTAGCTGCGTGCTTTTGCGGATAGATTCTATGGCAGCTAGATTCTCACTCTTACCGCTTAATGCCCCGTCAAGATCGACTATATGTATCCATTTTGCGCCTGCTTGCTCAAACTCTCGCGCGAATGCACACGGATCGCCATAAATCGTGGCATTTTGCATATCGCCTTTGTATAATCGCACCGCCTGCCCATTTTGCAAATCAATTGCCGGAAAAATCTCTAGCATAGCACCCCTTTTGGATTGTTTGATAAATTATAGTCTTTTTATGGTCTTTGTATTACAATTCCTAGCATATTTCTTGCCACACTATCGCCATTAGGAGAATCTATGCAGAATCTACTCAAATGTTTTGAGTATCTTAAGCCCTATCACATCGATATGCTTGATGCCATAGCGGTGATGATGGAGCTTTTTACCCTGCAGTCCAAAACCCCAGAATCCATCACCACAATCCTAAAACTCGATAAGCCCAAAGCAAGCGCGATGCTTTTGCAAAAATTACGCGAGATCATAGAGCCAGAGTTATTTATAGAGCCAAATCCCAAAATCAACCCGCGCAAGATCTTAAAGCTCCTAGCTAGCACCCCCATATCCCACAGCATTATCGAGCAGTTTCTCCACACCATCACACAGAAAAAAACCACCAACAAACTCTACTTCTACTCCACACCCTATGAAATCAATCAGCTTTTAGTAGGGATTTTAGACATTCAAGCAGGGGAGAGTATCTATAATCCCTGCTATGGTATGGGAAGTGTGTTTTTGAGTCTTTCTCACATCGCACCACATATCACCCTCTATGGCGAAGAGCTAGACCCTAAGCTCTCTCTCATCGCACGCCTTATTGCCAATCTTAGCAAGCTGGATTCTAGCAATCTCTATGTCAATGATATTTTAGCAAGTCCCATATTTAGGCAAGGGACAGGCTATAAAAAGTTTGATAAAATCCTGTGCAACCCTCCGCTAAACGCCCACCTAGGCACAGAGCTGCTCAAAGATGATGAGCGATTCAGCACTGCTGGCAATCTTATCAAAACCTATCCCGAGCTAGTGTTTTTGCTCCACTCTCTAGCACATCTTGGGCAAAAGGGTGTCTTCATCGTGCGCAATCAAACCTTGATGAAATCCTCCTTAGAAAAGCGGCTGCGCGACAAGCTCTGTGAAGATGAAATGATAGAAGCCATCATCGAGCTGCCTAAAAACATCTTCCCTCACCAGAGCTATGATTTTTCCCTACTTGTCATCTCTAGTAGCAATAAGCAGATTCTACACATTGATGCAAGTAGCGAGCATTTCTACACCAAAGATGGCAAGTATAATCGCCTAATCAACACCCAAGAGATCTTGCAGCTCTATCGCACCAAAGATAAAAGCCCCTACTCAAGCCTAACGCCCATTGCCTCCATAAATCCACAAGACCTGCGTGCGCATAGCTATGTCAAAGACAGCCACGCTAGAGTCAAAGCCACCCCGGTCAAATCCACCGCCCAGAGCCTTGAGACACTAGGGGTAGAGATTTTTCGCGGACAAAGAATCTATGGCACACAAAAAGATGAAGAAATCGAGTTTTTTGACATAGGGATAGCTGATTTTGCGCCCTGTGGCTATACAGAGAGCTTTCAAACCAAAAAACAGCTAGGCAACAAAAGTAAAATCCATAAATACCAAGTGCGCTCCTATGATATTTTGCTTTCACTCCGCGGTATCACACCAAAGCTCACAATCCTAGGAGACATCACACACACAAGTGTCGTAAATGCCGGGATCATCGTGCTTCGCGCCCCTAGCAAAGCAATCGCGCAAGGCTTATACTGCTATCTTTTCTCGCAAAGTGGCGAGCAAGCCCTAGCACACTTATACAAGACAAGTGCCGATGGCACCATTAGCACCGAGAATCTAGCCAAGCTCCCTATCCCAAGCACTTATCTACGCAATACCAAAGACACGCTACAAAAGCTAAATGCCCTGCGTGATCAGCTCTATGCCACACACGCCCAAATCCACGCAATCAAAGCACGCCCCTATGCAAAAAGCTAGCCAAAATCTCTCCCATTCTACCGCACAAGTCGCTATCACCACACAGGCTTCTTGTATCCGTGATATTACACACGGAGAAAATCTCCATATCATCACACCTGTCAATCTCTATGAATGCACCTTTGGCGATAATGTCTTCATCGGTCCATTTGTCGAAATCCAAAGCGATGTGTATATCGGGGATAACTGCAGGATCCAAAGCCATAGCTTCATCTGCTCTCTCACGCGCATAGGCAATCACTGCTTCATAGGACACGGCGTGATGTTTATCAACGATACCTTTGCCACCGGCGCACCAGCAGCACACAAAAGCCAATGGAAAGGTGCGCACATAGGCAGCAATGTCAGCATAGGCAGCAATGCGACCATTTTGCCTGTCCATATCTGCGATAATGTCGTCATCGGCGCAGGCGCAGTGGTAACACGCGATATTACAAAAAGTGGATTCTACGCGGGCAGCCCAGCAAAAAAGCTCCGCCCTTACACCCCACCCACACATAAGCCTTAAGATTATCGATCTTTGCTAACCCAACAAGCCAAAATACAAACCCTATCGCTAACCCCACACACAAAACAATCATAGAATCCACCCTAGAATCTACTAACAAAGCACAAGAAGCAATCACTTAAAGCTAGACTTACCCCTGTGCCATTGGCACGCTATTTTTCTGCTAGCTAGCAGGCTCATAGGGATCAAGATGCGTGATCACCACCCACTGCCCCTGCCACTGCTCTTGTAGATTTTGGATTTTACACTCTAGCATATCCGCCACAGCGTGTGCGTCCTTTAGCAAAATATCTGGGCTAAATACCAAATGCACTTCCACAAAATGCGTATCCCCACTTTGCCTAGTTTTTAGATCGTGATAGCTTTTGACCTCTGTTGCAGAGTCCAGAATCTCCTTAATCGCTGTAAGCTTCTCATCATCTAGTGCGCGATCTAGCAAGACCAGCACGCCTTGCTTTAGCAGCCCAAAGGCGGAATACCCCACATACAGCCCAATAGCAATCCCAAAAAGCGCGTCAATAATCTCAAAGCCTGTAAGCTTGATAAGCACCAATGCCACAAGCACCGCGCCATTGCTTAAAAGATCTGTTTTATAATGCAAAGCATCAGCTTGTATCACAAGATTATTGCTCATCTTTGCGACATAGTTTAGATACAGCACAAGGCAGGCTGTTACAATCAATGAAAAGATCATCACAAACACAGACAAATCAAGCCTTGCTAGCTCACTTCCTAGCGCGATTTTTTTAAACGATTGATAGAGGATAAAAATCCCAGAGACTACAATCACGCTTCCTTCAATCACAGCTGCAAGTGATTCTATCTTGCCGCGCCCATAGTTAAACTTCACGCAAGCAGGCTGCTCGGCTTTGGTGATGGCATAGAGATTAAAGAGTGAGGCAGATAAATCAAGCAACGAATCAATCGCGCTTGCAAGAATCGCCACAGACCCACTAATAATCCCAGCCACAAACTTCACTACAATCAGCACCAACGCCACACAGCTTGAGATCATAGTCGCTCTGCGCTGGGGGCTTATCTTTTTGGCTTGCGTGCTTGGGCTGGATTCTAGCTCTTTGGGATCTTTGGTAGGATCCATAGAATCCACTGCGCTAGAATCCATAGCATTGAGCGGTGCTTTTGTCCCCATAGCTAATCTCTAAGGGCGTGGATATGAGCTATAGATTCTTGAGCTTTCATAAACCACTCGCCTATAAGCACGCTATCTACCCTAGCTTCTTGGAGCTTGCGCAAGTCCTGCACACTGCTTATCCCGCTCTCGCTTACAAAGACTTTGGATTCTGGCACAAGAGGACGCAGCTCTAAGCTTCTTTGCACATCTACACTAAAGGTATGCAAATCCCTATTATTTACCCCAATGATACGCGCATCAATGCTCAAGGCTTGCTCGATCTCTTTGCCTGTGTGTGTCTCTACCAAAACACATAGCCCAAGCGACTCTGCAAGCGCGTAAAACTCCCTAAGCTGCACAACATCTAGCGCACTTACAATAAGCAGCAGCGCGTCTGCCCCCATCACCTTTGCCTGATAGATCATATAAGGATCGATTGTGAAATCCTTACGCAGCATAGGGATAGAGCAAATCTCTCTTACTTGTGTGAAAATCTCATCACTCCCTAAGAAATACTGCGGCTCACTTAAGCAAGAAATCGCATTTGCCCCGGCTTTTTCATAAGCTCTAGCGATGTCAAGATAGGGAAATGTCTCGTTGATAACGCCCTTTGATGGGGAAGCCTTTTTAATCTCGCAAATAAAGCTTAGTCGATTTTCTACGCGCAAGGCATTTTCAAAGCTTCTTGTATAGGGCTTTGCCTTGTGAAGATTCTCGGCTTGCTCGCGCAAGACACTTAGCGGCAGCTCTTTTTGGCACTTGGCTACGCGCTCTTTGGTGCTTTGTATAATTTGTGTAAGTATCATAAAGTATCCTTAAGAGAAGTAATTAGCTTTAGCATAAATTGGCTTGAATCTTATTTTGCCCTGCATTTTGCAAATAGGATTCTAGCAAAATCTCACGCCCCCACCGCCCAAAAGTAAAAAATCTTTTAATTTAATTATAAAAATTTTTGGGCTACTATGGTAGCACTTCTTCTCTAGGAGCGCATAATGCAAGAGACACAATCACACCCCACACCCAAGGTGCTTATCATCGGCGGTGGCTACGGCGGGCTTAAAGCCGCGCTAGGCTTGCAGCGCAAGCTCAAAACACCAGCAGACATTACACTTATTAGCAAGCACGATTATCACTACCAAACCACACTTTTACACAAAGTCGCCATAGGCACACTAAGCTCACGCAAAGCCAGAATCTTCTACCGCAAGATCCTAGACCCAAAGAAAATCCGCTTCATCAAGGACAAAATCCTAGAGATCTGCCCAGAAGAAAACAAAGTCATAGGCAATGGCGGTGCATATAAATATGACTATCTCATCATCGCCCTTGGATTCCGCCCTGATCATTTAGGCATCAAAGGCGTGGGGAAAAACACCTACCGCCTATCCTCGCTCAATGCCGCCCTAAAGCTTATGAAAAACATCGAAAATAAATTCAAAGAATATACCCACACAAAAAATGCCCAAGATCTCTCTGTGATCGTGTGTGGCACAGGCTTTACCGGGATAGAATTTACCGCAGAGCTAGCCACACAGCTTGATGAGCTATGCCTTATTTGCGGGATTGATCGATCCTTGCCCAAAATCACTTGCATAGGGCGTTCAGAGCATATTTTGCCTGTCTTTAATGACAAGCTTGCCACAGCAGCAGAATCCAAGCTTAAAAAGCTTGGCGTGCGTATCGTCTCAAATGCTACCATTGAAGAAGTGCGCGATGATCGCGTGATCGCCCGCTATAAGGGGCAAGATGAGCCGCTAGAGATTTTGGGCAATACAATCATCTGGAGTGCGGGGGTGAAAGGTAGTGAAATCATCGAGCGTTCAACCCTGCCCAACAAAAAAGGCAGGATCCCTGTCAATGCCCAGCTGCAATGCGAAGCCTACCCCAATATCTATGTCGTGGGTGATAGCGCACAAGCTAGGGATAAAGACATTATCCACGCCCCCACAGCCCAGCTCTCTGCGCAAATGGGTGATTACATCGCAGAGCTTTTTTGCGCCAAGCTTGCTGATAAGCCATTTCATCGCCCCTTTGTCTTCCACCACAAAGGCACGGTTTGCTCCATAGGGCATACTGATGGCGTGGGTATGGTGCTTGGCAGGGGGATTAAGGGCGAGTTTGCGGCATTTATCAAAAACACCATAGAAAATAAATGGCTCTATAGTCTTGGGGGATTTGAAATAGTCTTCAAAAAGGGGCAATTCCGCTACCGCACAAGCAATTAGCCTAGAATCCACTTTTGCTAAGAGGGATTCAGCTTGCGGGCTAGAATCCCAAAGTAAAAATCCACAAATAAGCAAAAATCTTAGAGTCTTAGGAGAAGAAAACAAGCAGATGAAAAATCCACCCCACCCCTAGAATCCACTTTTTACACTTTTGGCATTTTGCATTGAACAATTTGTCAATCGCTATCGTGTCCTAAACCATCAAAAAAACACAGATTCAGGATTCTCTGCTACTCTCTTTGAAGATACAGAGGATAAGAATCAAAAGATATTTGCTATTAGAGGCACAGAATCTACAAAGGA
The DNA here is from genome assembly GCF_030249855.1 of Helicobacter zhangjianzhongii. Taxonomy (NCBI): domain Bacteria; kingdom Pseudomonadati; phylum Campylobacterota; class Epsilonproteobacteria; order Campylobacterales; family Helicobacteraceae; genus Helicobacter; species Helicobacter zhangjianzhongii. The sequence continues at coordinate 71,554 of NZ_JANURN010000008.1, read as the reverse complement.
AATAGTGTGAGAATGGTGTATGTAATCATAAGTGCTTTATTTGTGGCAGTCGTGTTTAGTGGGTGTGGTGCCTCAATGAATGTGCAAAAATATTTCTATCCAAGTTATTGGGAAGCAAGAAGCCTAAACAAAAACCTGACTTATTATGGAGAATGGACAGATAGAGAAAAATTTAGAGAATTAATGACAAATGAAAAAAAGAAAAATAAAATCACAAAAAAGTATGAAAATTTGCTCGCTTACTTTAACTTGACTCTAAATGATTGGGAAGAAATACAAAAAAATCTTGTTAAATTTAATCCTATGGTCCCAAATTATAGGGAATTGAATTTAGAGCCCAAAGATGGGGAAATTATAAACAAAAGACATAGGAGCATCAATGTCATCATAATCAACAAGAGGATAGCGATGGGCGGTGCGCGTATTGTTTTTGATACAGATAAACCCATAGGAGTGGAAAATATAGTTAAGTTTTATCCTATTATCTATTGGTATAACGATACATTTAGGTTTGATGATAGTGCTGCGAGTTTTTTTGATATAATGAGACCCGAATGGGAGTTTATGGGGTTTATGCGATGAAAACAAATAAACAAATCATAGAAGCCTTGAGAGATAACGCAGATCTTGCTTGGGCAGCCTATGGATTCTTTGATATGGGTGAGTATGATAATGGTGAGTTAGGGTATAGATATGAAAACGAAACCACTTTTTGAAATTAGATTCTAGGGCTGTGTTATGGATCGCCACGCCTTGCTAGCACAAGGCTCGCGATGACAGATTGGGGCGTTTTTACAAAGCCTGCTTTACTGCGGCACGATTCTAAGAGTTGCGGTGGGGCTTTGCGTGCTTTGAAAAAATTTAGGGTAGGAGCTATCTTGGCGATAGTGACTGCCCTAAATTTTTTCAATGGCGTGAATTGCTCACCCAAGGCTGAATCGCCTACCCTCTAGAATCCTCGTTTTACACTTTGCTTAATTAGGATTCTAAGATTGTGGTGCTAGAATCGTGGTTTTTCAAAGCAAGCGAGTGAGATAAGACTAGAGGTCTATCGAGCGAGCGGGCTGATGAAATCCACGATTCTAGCCCGCAAGCTGAATCCCTAGAATCCACTTTTTTAGAATCCAAGCGTAAGCTTGACATAATAACTTCGTCCGGGCTCATAAATCCTGCTTACAGGGGCTAGATCGCCTATCATCACGCCAGCTTTAGAGAGATGATAGCTATATAGCGTATTAGTTAGATTCTCAATCCCACAAAGCAGGCTAAAATTCTTGCGCTTATAGCCACCATAAATGCTTAAAGTAGCAAAGCCCAAGCTCGCGCCAAAATCCTTGCCAATCACATTGCCATAGTCTTTGGCATAGCGGCTTTGTGCGGCATTGGCAAAGACATCTGCCCGCGCCAAAAACCCTCTATATTCAAGCCACAAAGACACTTGTGCTTGCAGTGGAGCTACTTGGGGTAGCGGTGCGCCTGCTAGTAGCCCGGATTTGGTCGTGAGATTTTGCCCATAGGTGTAGGCAAGTGAGCCAGACATATAGAGGAAGTCAAATAGCCCATACTTTGCTTGAAGCTCTGCGCCTGCTAGCAGGGCGTTGGTATTAAACGCGCTTGTATTTACGCCATAGTGCAAAGCGATATAATCCCACATATACGCACTATACACAGAGGCTTGTATATACAAAGAATCTACCTGATACAAAGCAGCAATATCTAGCTGGAGGTTGGTCTCTGGAGCTAGACTCATACCGCCCATTTTCCCCCGCTCCCAAAAATCCGCGCTTCTTTGCGCGCTGCCTAGCCCCACAAGATATGAGAATCCATCTTTTTGGTATTGATAGCGCACAAAGCCGCTACCTAGATGATCGCTTGCTACTTGTGCATTGCTCGCTTGATAGGCTTGCGCATAATCATACCTCGCGCCAAAATACACACTAGAAGCAGAATCTAGCTGCGCATAAGAGCCTTGAGCAAAGATAGAAGCATAGTTGAAGTGGAAATTTGGCTTATAGCTTGCAGACAAAATAGCATTAGCCGCAGCAGTAGAATTAACATCACCAGAAGAGCGCATTTGATGATCATCATAGGCATAGCTTGTGCCTAGATAGAGCGTGAGAGCTTGGCTTGGATAGAGTGTAAGCTCGGCGCGGGCGTTGGCATTGGTGCGCTGTGGATTATTGAGCTTATAGATTCCATCAATCACTTGCCTATGAGAGAAATTATCCATAATATGATCGACTCTATGCCACGAGGCGCGGAGATCAAGCTTTTTTATAATGTCATTTTGGAATTCGTGCTGGGCTTTTAGGCTAAAAGATAGGCGATCAAAGGTGCGTGCATCCATTGATCTATCTTGGTAGGAGGAAAATCCCCTGCCTATATCCATATCAAGCTCTATGCCCGTGTATTTGCTGGGCGTGAAAGTAGCAATTAGACTAGCAGACTCTCGCTTATAGGCTGTATGCGTGCTAGCCCCAAGCTTGTGAGAGCTAGCACTCCCCGTGCGATAATCCCCACTCTCATAGTGGCTTGCGATCGCCTGCAAAGAGCCGTATTTGCCCCCTGCTAGTGCGCTTGCGTGCAGATCTAGGCGATTAAAGCTACCTGCTAGCATACTTGTATCAGCCTGCAAGGTGTTGGCACTTAGGGCTGTAATATCGCGCATAAACACAACACCGCCAGATACAAGCGCACCAAAGCGCACATCTTGGGGACCTTTGATAAGCAAAATGCGGTGGTAATTTTCAGGGAAGATATAAGTGGCAGTTGTGTCCATCCTCCCTCCACACGCGCCGTGCAGATTGCTGCCATCAAGTGAGATAGGCACTCTCCCAGCCCCTTGAGAGCGGAAGATCACCTCAGAGCCTAGCCCTCCCTTGCGCATCGTAGAAAAGCCCGGCACATACAGCAACGACTTCGCAATATCACCAGAATGCAGCAAAGCATCTTTGCCCTCTAGGGTTTGTGTGCTTTGGATAGGGGTGCGCACCGCAGCAGCATAAACAGGAGAGAGCTTATATACACGCTCTGCCTTATCGCTTGGGCTAGATTCTAGCTCTTTAGTAGAATCCAAAGCCCCACTAGAATCCACGATCGTTTTTGTCTCCGGTTTTGTCTCATCGCGTTTGCTACGAGTATCAGCACATAGCGGCACAGCTACTATCAAGAGTGTAGCAAAACTCGTGGCAAACAGCATTGTAGATCGCATATACACCCCTTAAGATTCTCATTTGTTACTCCATTATAAAAAAACTAGCCTTTGTGCTTGCTTTTTGTGCTTGCTTATAGACTCTTCACATTGACTTCATAGAAATACTGCTATAATCACGCCCTATCCCAATTATAAGGATTTTTATGCCACTACTTGATAGCTTTAAAGTCGATCATACCATTATGCCAGCCCCTGCGGTGCGGCTTGCTAAAACTATGCAGACACCTAAGGGCGATGTGATCTCTGTCTTTGACCTACGCTTTTGCGTGCCTAATGAAGACATTCTTAGTGAAAGAGGTATCCACACGCTAGAGCATCTCTTTGCCGGATTTATGCGCGATCATCTCAATGGCAAAAATGCCGAGATCATCGATATTTCGCCTATGGGCTGCCGCACAGGGTTTTATATGAGTGTGATTGGAGAGCCTTGCAGCTATGATGTATTAAGCGCGTGGGAGGCGAGTATGCGCGATATTTTGCGCGTGGATACAATCCCAGAAGCAAACAAATACCAATGCGGCACCTATGCTATGCACTCACTCAAAGAAGCACAAGAAATCGCCATAAAAGTGCTTGATAAAGGCATAGGTGTAATGGATACGCAAAAGCTCTTGCTTAAAGAGTTTGCCTAAGCAAGGGCATTAGGCGGATATTAGATAGGCAGCAGGCGGGCATAGTGATAGTGCGATCAAGGCTTATAGGCTGTGCAAGTATAGGCTGTATATGTATGCTCGCGCTCCTTAGCTGCTCCAAGCCCTATACAGAAGAGAGGGTGCTAGAGTCCATCTCTCTCCCCACTACCTTTAGCAAAAAAGTGGATTCTAGGCTAGAATCCACTTTTACCCCATCAAGCACGCTTGATTTTGCGCAATCTCTGCTCACACTTATTGATGATGAAAGCTTGCAGGCTTTGCTAGAAATCGCCCTAGCAAACAACACCAACCTTTTGACCCTAACCTCCCAAATCGCCCAAGCACGCGAGGCACTCGGGCTAGCAAGTGCCAATATGCTCCCAAAGCTCTCTATCAATATGGGCTACAATTACAGCTCGGGCAACTACAACCGCTATCAAATCAATATCAATCAAAACACCCTAAATGGCAATCTCTCTCTATCGTGGGAGCTAGATCTCTTTGGCAAGCTTAATATGCTAAGAAAGTCCAAAAAATACGACTATCTCGCCACGCTCTCTAACCTCTCTGTCGCGCAAGTAAGCTTGATTGGCGAAGTGGCGAGTGATTATTATGCCTATATGCGCTTGCGTAATGCAGCCCTTATACAAGCCCAAATTGTCCAAAATCACAGCAAAATCCTAGCCACTTTGCGCGATAAACACGAGCTTGGGCTAGTAGATATAAGCGCGATAAATGACACGCTAGCTGCCCTAAGCCAAGCCCAAAGCACACATAGCTCTCTACTTCTTGAACAAGAGCAGATGAAAAACGCCCTGATAATCTTGCTCAATCTAAGCGACCCACAAATCCTAGCACAAATCCTAGAACGCCCGCAGCCTGCACAAGCCCCCACACACCACGCCGCAGCACGCAAGAGCCTAGAATCTAATGCCACATCTTTACAATCACGCCCCCTAGAATCCACTTTTTCAAACAATGTTGAAAAATCGCAAAGCATAGCTTCTTTAGAAAAAGTGGATTCTAGCTCCACGCTCCCTAGTCTCACACTTCCTAGCCCGCGCCTGCCTGCCATAGATGCCCTGCCTAGAGAGATCTTGCTCTCCCGCGATGATGTGCGTGCAAGTATCGCTAGTCTAAACGCCCAAGTTATGCTAAAAAACTCCAAAAAAGCCGCCCTTTTCCCCACGCTAAATCTCGGCGGAAGCTTGGGTCAGATCCTCTTCTCTTCGCGTGGGGTGGGGGATTTGATCTGGAATATCACAGGCTCGCTTGCCTCTCCGCTCATCAATCGCTCCGCCCTAACCAAAGACTACAAGATCCAAAAAGAAAGCGTCAAGCAAGCTCTCTATGCTCTAGAATCCACCTTACGCACCGCGCTTGGCGAGATAGAAAACGCTATCACACAAGTCAATACCGCCCAAAGCTCCTTGCAGGCAAAAGAGCAAATGCTCTCCACCTCGCAAGAAGTATGGCTTGTGGCGCAATCTCGCTATGAGCTAGGGCTGCTTGATGAAGCAAGCTATCTCACAAGCTATAATGCCCTTTTAAGCGCGCAATCTAGCACAGATGAAGCAAAATTCGCGCAGCTTGCGGCGGCGATTATGCTGTATAAGGCACTAGGCGGGAGACTTGCCCTGCAAGAATCATCTGCCCATAATGCCGCACAAGACCCCCACCTAGAATCCACGCAAAAGGGCTGATATGCAGAGACTTATGGGCTATTGTATCGCGCTGGTGCTGCTTGCAGGCTGTGGCTCTGCGCCACCTAGCTGGTTTTTAGGCAGTGAGAGTGCCAAGCAGCACGGAGCTAGATTCTATGGGGTTGGCACGGGGAAAAGCTTTGAGAGTGCTAAGCAGTCTGCCATTGATGACCTAGCCCAAAGTGTGCAGACCCAAGTGCGCTCCTCTACGCATATCCACAACGCCCAGCATAATGACAAGCTCACAACCACGCTCTCCCAGCATATACAGCTAGACTCCGCCTCTCTCTCCTTGCAAAATCTCCAAATCACCAACAAAGCCTACAAACACGGCACATACTATGTCCAAGTAGGCATTAGCAAAGAGCATTTACTCGCTCCACTACGCGCCCAGCTACAAGAGACCCTAGCCCCTGCCAAGCACCTTAGTAGCACAGATCCTAGCTGCCTTAGCCTAAGAGATTTTGGCGTGCTAGAATCCAGCTTGCGCCGTGCTAATGCCATTATGCCTATCCTATCAGCACTGCAAGCCCCTACGCCAAAGCTTTTTAGCCAGCTGCTCACTCTCTATGACCACGCCCCAAAGCCTATGCTAAATGTCGCCTACTATGGGCTAAGTGCCGCACAAAGCTCCGCCCTTAGCGCAGAGATTTCTAAGCTTGCTACTATCACCAAGCACAAAGCCCCCTTGCTTAGTATCTCTGCTACAAGCACCAAAAATGCGAAAGGAGCAAGCATAACGCTGCAAATCACACTGCTAGATTGCGCCCAAAGAGCTATTTTCCAAGCAAGCATACAAGAGAGCCAAGCAAGCTATGACTACGCGCTAAAGCGTGCAGGTATCGTGCTATACAAAAAACTCCGCGCATTTATGCAAGGTGAAGATGACTTCCCTGCGATATAGAATCCACTTTTTGCTCCTACTATGTGGGCTACTCGCCTATGCAAAAGATCTACCCCAAATCAAGCAAGCACAAAGCAAAAAGCCCCCGCAAGTGCTGCTGCTTATGGACTATCACAAAGCCAAGCCTAACAATCTCCAAGAATATGTAATGAGTGAAAAGCTTGATGGCGTGCGTGCCTTATGGAATGGCAAGCAGCTTATCACGCGCAATGGCAGAGTGATCAACGCCCCTACTTGCTTTACCAAAGATTTTCCGCCCTTTATGCTTGATGGCGAGCTATGGATAGGCAGGGGGGAGTTTGAAAAGATCTTAGCCCTTGTGCAAAAAGACTGCACACACTGCCCCTGCCATAGCCCCAGCACAGACAAGCACCAAAGCTTGTGGGACAAAGTGGGGTATTATGTCTTTGATGTGCCAGATTGTGGGCTAGAATCCAGCCAGAAAGCCCCCAAGCCCTGCACGCTGTTTGAGCGACTTAGCGTGCTAGAATCTTATCTATCAGGCAAAGCAGGCAAAGCAACGCGCATTACCCCTATCAAACATCAGCCAATCACAAGTGAAAAGGAGCTTTTTGCGCATTTGCGAGATCTAAGCAAGCAGGGTGCAGAAGGACTAGTGCTAAGAAAGATCAACGCCCCTTATGAGCAAACACGCAGCACAAATGCCCTAAAGCTCAAGCTCTATGAAGATACAGAGTGCAAAGTCATAGCCCACCACAAAGGCAAAGGCAAATACGCTAGCAAGCTAGGCTCTCTAACTTGCGAGCAAGAAATCACCGCCAATGGCGCAAAACGCACACTGCGCTTTAAAATCGGCAGCGGCTTTAGCGATAAAGAGCGCGATGATCCACCGCCCATAGGCTCTATCATCACCTATAAATTCTACGGCTATACCAAAAATGGCGTGCCGAGATTTGCGACTTTTCATAGGATCTATCACAATCCCTAAGCTATCCCACCACAAAGCCACATAGAAGGAGTCTTATGCGTGATATTGTGCTAATCCACTCTACAATCTCCCAAGAGATCCCCACGCTTTGCGTGAGTGAGATCCACTATCTCCCCATCTATGATGCCCTACTAGAATCCAATATCCCACCCCACGCGCCACAAGAGTGCATTGACGCGCTTATTTTCACCTCTAAACACGCGGTTTTTTCCCTTATGCAAGCAATGGCTAAGAGAAAAGAGCTTAGGGCATTTGCCAAGATTCCTGCATTTGCCATAGGGGAGAAATGCGCCCAAGCATTGACCCAAGCAGGCTTTGCTGTGGAGTTTGTCTCTAGCACCTCGCACGGGACAAGCTTTGCTAGAGAGATTATAGAGCGCGCTAATGGGCGTAAAATGCTCTACTTCCGCGCCAAAGACATCGCCTCAAATCTCGACCTACTTCTCACACAAGCCCAAATCCCCCTAGCCCAAATCACCGCCTACACCAAACAACCAAAGCCCCTGCCCCAATCCCTAAAGCCACGCCCTCAATCTGTGCTAATTTTTACCGCGCCAAGTCATTATCACTTTTTTGTGCAGAATTTTGGCTGGGATCCTAGCTATATCGCCGTAGCGATCGGGCAGACAACCTTGCGTGCCTTCGCCCCTAGCACGATATGCTATGCCAGCCCTATACAAAGCCTAGAGTCCTGCATAGACCTAGCCAAAATTCTAGCCCAAAGAGCCCAGAATCACACCGCTGCGCAATCAAGCCTCAAAAAGCTTAAATAAAGCCAGATTTAATATAGCGCGTTATACAATGTGGCTTTATTTCTTACAAGGAGTGTCCTATGAAAGGTCTTTTTTCAAAATTGGCGGTTGCAGCGGCTTTGGCTATGCTTTTTAGCGCGTGTGGTGATGATAAGAAAGCAGAAGAAGCTGCTACACAAACAGAGTCAAGCGCACCAGCAGCACAAGAAGCTCCTGCCACAGAGCAAGCAGCAGATACACAAGCTACTGAAGCACCTGCACCAGAAGCCACAGAGCAAGCTCCAGCTGATGAGAATGCACCAGCAGCACTTGAAAATGCTGAAGAGCCTAAAGATGATATGGCTCAAGCTCCTGCTGAAGAAGCAAAATAACCCTTTGTCTCCGCTCGCGGAGACTCCAATCTACCACCTATCTATACTAAACTTACCATACAAAAACTTGCACCCTATCACATCTAGCTCCAAGCAAGCCAAATCTCACACCATAGCAAGGCTATTATGTATCCTTTGTATATGCTTACTGCATAATGTAGATTCTACCACCACGCCTAGCGACTCACCAAGCTCCGCGCAAGCCCCTAAAGCCGCACCCCCCACACTCCAAATGCGCACGCACGCGCTACTCAAGCTTGATTATGAAAATGACGCAAACTTCGATAGCAGGGTAGATAAATACTACACCGCAGGCGTGCGGCTAGGCTTTATCTCTAAGGAATCTAGCGCGCTTAAGTTTTTGCGCTTCGCTAGCTTGCAGCAGTTTTTTACGCCTAGTGCGGCTACTAGCTTTGGGCTAGCTATCAAGCAAGAAATGTATGCCCCTAAGGATAGATTCTCCCCTATCCCGCCAGCAGATGATCACCCTTATGGTGGCTATGTGGGCGCGACATTTAGTAGCCTTACGCGCAGTGCATATATATTTGAAAATCTAAGCATTGATCTTGGGCTTGTGGGCAAGGCAAGCGGGGCAAAAGAAGTGCAAGATCTCATCCACGATCTAACCAACAACGCCCATCTAGCAGGCTGGGGGACACAACTACGCAATGAATTTATCCTAAATGCACATTGGGGCATAAGTGCAAGTATCCCACAGATCCTAGAGCACACCGCCCATAGCCTAGATCTAATGCCGCAATTTAGCCTAAATCTAGGCAATGCCAGAATCCACGCGCAAGCAAGCTTGCTTATGCGCTTTGGCTACGCTCTTAGTCCCAACACCGCGCCTATGCTTATCAATAGTGGCTTTGTAGGTGCGCCAAGTCCTAGCAGGAGCTTTTGCCTCTATGGCTTTGCGGGGGCTGGCGTGCGTGCTGTGGGGCGTAATATCTTTTTGCAAGGCAATACCTTTGCCCCGCATTTTGCCGTTGAAAAAACAATCGCGATTATGCCTTTTATGGCTGAGTTTATTTGGGGCGGTGTGCTTGAGTATCGGCGATTTATGCTGACTCTTAGTGTCGTGCATAGGAGCAAAGAGTTTGCCACACAAGATGGCTTCCACAACTTTGGGCTAATTTCGCTAGGGGTTAAAATCTAAGAACCCCCTAGAATCCACTTTTTGAAGGGATTCGGCTTTGCGCGATAAAGCAGGGAGCTTGCCTTTTGCTTGTGCGATAGGCACCAGCCTTATCTCCGCGCAAAAGGCGGCGCAACCCTGCTTTTTCATCGCAAATCCTAGAATCCCAAAGCGGTGATGAAACAAGCCTAAACCCCCTAGAATCCGCTTTTTCACAGGGGCTATTTTCTCTGTCATTGCGAGCGGACTTGTCCGCGTGGCAAAGCAAGCGCAGCGCAGCTTCTTTAGTAATCCATTTGCGTTTTATCAAAAGTGGATTCTAGGATTTGTGTCTTTGCTTGTGTGGATCGCCACGCCTTGCTGGCGCAAGGCTCGCGATGACGGATAGGAAGAGCGGTGTCATCTCGCGATGACAGGGAGCAGCCAACGCTCAAATACAAAATGCGGATTCTAGTGCTGTGTGGGCTTATCTCTATCAAACTCCCAAAAGCCCTCATATACTCTTGAGGGCTTGCCAAGCTCTGCGGCAAGGGTATCCTCCCCTAGCTGCTCTTGAAGCGTGTGCCCATAGAGAGGGTTGCGCCCTAGCCCAAAGGCGCGTGTAGGGATAGCGATAGAATCTAGTAGTAATGCTGTGATGTCAAAGTGGCTAAGGGCGCGATTTGCTAGCAGATCTTGCGTGGGCGGCTTGGTGAAAGTGGGATTGATGAAAGCATTGTAGATACTTCTGCTTGTGCCATCTCGCACAAATCGCTGCTGCATTGTGAGATGATCTCCTAGCAGGACCAAAGTCGTATCCTTTGCCAAAGGACTCTGCAAAAACCACTCCACAAACTCCCCCACAATCCCATCAAAGCAGTGCAGGGAGTTGGCATAGCTTGTGGGGAGATCGCACTGCGCCTTATCCACAAATCCCGGGGCGTGTGTATCGGCACTTAGCACATAAAAGGCAAAGGGCTTTTTGTCCTTTTTAGCAGCATACTCTTGTAAATATTCTTTGACATAGCTAAAAAGCACGGAGTCTTTCACGCCCCAATCATTACGATAATCCCCAAAGCCCTGCGCATAATCCTCTATGGAAGCAAGGTCATTTATAGGGATATTATGCGAGGTGAAAAACCCCCTAGACCCAGCGAAATCCGCATTCGCCCCGCGGAAAAACGCCTGCTCATAGCCAAGCGCGCTAAACACATCGCCCAAGCAAGTAGCCGAGTGCAAAAAATAGCGTGCGACATTGTCATTAAAGCCAGCATTAAAGGGCAGCCAAGTTTGCGGGAAAGCGCAGTTATAGGAGATAAGCCCAGCGATCGTCCAGCCTGTGCCTATGGTCTGCTTGATATGGCTAAAGCTCACCCCCCTTGAAGCTAGAGTGCTTAAATTTGGAATGAGATTAGGCGTAGCAATACTTGGGATAAAATCGTGTGGATTTGTGCTTGCAAACGATGATTCCATAGACTCCATATAAATCACAAGCAAATTTCTAGGCTTTGCCACCATAGAGAAGCTTTGCTTTATGGATTCTATATCGGGGACCTTGTAGTGGCTCTCATAAAAGGTGCTATAAGTTTTATGCGCTTTGTTGCTTGCGATAAACTCGCTGATTTTTAGCTTTTTGCCCACATAGCTCCAGCCATAGATACCAAGTGCAATGATAAGCACATAGCGCGCTAGCATAGAGTGCTTGCAGACTATGTGCTTGCCTAACACAAAGCCCCGCTTGCACAGAGCAAAAATCGCTACAAACACCCTAGCCGTGCCACTAGGGTGCGCAAGAGCTAGCGAGATAGCAAGGCTAGGCAAGAGAACTACACCAAGAAAAGCAAAGACAAAATCCACATCAATGGCATTTGGCGCGACAGGGAAGCGCAGGTGGAAGATGATCTGGCTAAGATCCACCTTGCCAAAGGTCCTGCGCACCCACAATGTCGCAAAAAATGGGAAAAATACACAAAAACTGCAGAGAAACACTCCAGCACGCGCAAGAAATGCTTGGGCGAAAAGTGTCGATGTAAGAAGAATAATGTGAAAAGATTGCGCTTCAACCCTAGAATCCGCTTTTTTGCTTTTTTGCGCGGTGTTGTCAAAAGTGGATTCTAGGTTTTTTATATTTTCGGCATTGTCTCTAGAATCCGCTTTTTCACAGGGGCTATTTTCTCTGTCATTGCGAGCAAGCGCGGTTGCGTGGCAATCCACACTAGAATCCACTTGCGCGGATTTATGGATCGCCACGCCTTGCTGGCGCAAGGCTCGCGATGACGATAAATAAGCGTTGTGTGCAGAATGGCTGTTTTGCTCAAAAGTGGATTCTAGTTTAAGCTTGCTCGCGGTTGGATTTACTAAAGAAACTGCGGCTTTGCCTTGTTTTCTAAAGAAACTTCGCTTCGCTTGTTTTCTAAAGAAACTGCGTTTTGGGCTTTTGGCTATTGGAGATTTTTCACTATCGCTGTGGGATTCTAAGATTGTGGAGCTAGAATCGGCGTTTTGTGAGCTTTGTGGTGTAGAGTCGCTCGCGGTTGGGTTTGTAATTTCAGTGCCACTTTGGGATTCTAGGATTTTTGAGCTAGAAACGGGGCTTTGTGTATTTTTTGGATAACTTTGCTCGCGGTTGGATTTTCGTGCTAAAAATGGGGCTTCGCAAGGCGATTCAAGGGATTTACCTTGAGTGGTAATGAGCGCAGAATCGCCGTAGCGATCGCCATTTTTAGCCGGAAAGCCTACGCGCCTAAGTTCCCCCCCCCCCCCGTTTTACTCTGCTTCATTACTTGCGCTTGCTTCATCTTCGCTTGTCTCTTCTCTTTCTTCTTTGGGGCAAGTTACCGCAAAGGCGACTTTCTCGCCCCCTACATTGACGATTTTCACGCCGCTTGTGTTGCGCCCTGCTTCGCGGATCGCATTGGTATCGACTCGTATCATCTTGCCCTTGGTGGTTAGCACCATTAGATCCATATTTTCATCATTGACATTGACAATGCTCACAAGATCGCCTGTTTTACTAGTGAGCTTCATCACAATCACACCCTTGCCTCCGCGCGACTGCAAGCGGTATTCTCCCGCTAGGGTCTGCTTGCCGATACCTTGCTCACTCACGGTTAGCAGCTTGTCATTATCGCTGCTTATGGTGGTAGCGGCGATCACGCAATCGCCCTTTTCTTTAAAGCGGATTCCTGTAACACCCCTAGCCACTCTGCCAATCTCGCGTATATCATTGATACTAAAGCGGATACACATACCCTTATGCGTGGCGATGAAGAGCTCTTTGACACTAGAATCCACAATATTCGCGCTCACAAGCTCATCGTTTTCATCAAGATTGATCGCACGCACGCCCACAGAGCGGATATTGCTATACTCGCTTAGATTTGTGCGCTTGACGATGCCATTTTTCGTGAAAAACACTAGCGATTTATCGCTATTAAAATCTTTGGTCGTGATAGTCGCCATAATCTTCTCATCTGGCTGGATATTGATGAGATTGACCACTGCTTTGCCAATCGCCGTGCGCCCAGCTTCTGGGATTTTATAGACTTTGAGCCAGTAAAGCTGCCCTTTATTGGTGATAAATAGTATCGTATCGTGCGTATTAGCGATGAAAAAGGATTCTATAAAGTCATCTTCGTGCGTATTACCGCTAATCTTGCCCTTGCCTCCGCGGTGCTGCTTTTCATAAGTTTTTAGCAGCACGCGCTTGACATAGCCGCGGTGGCTCATCGTTACAACCACCGGCTCATTGGGGATAAGATCTTCTATATCGATAGCATCATAGTCTTCTTCAATCTGCGTAAGGCGGGGGCTAGAAAACTTCTCTTTCACCTCTAGTAACTCCTCTTTGATGATCTCTTTTAGCTTCTCTTCGCTTTTTAGAATGCTATTTAGATACTCGATTTGCGCAAGTAGCTCGGCGTATTCTTGCTCGATTTTATCGCGCTCTAGCCCTGTGAGCCGCTGCAAGCGCATTTCTAAAATCGCCTTAGCCTGCAAGCTACTTAGCCCAAATGTCTTCATAAGTCCATCGTGGGCTTCTTCGGTATTGGCACTTGCTTTGATAAGTGCTATAACCTCATCGATATGATCAAGCGCGATTTTTAGCCCCTCTAGGATATGCGCCCTAGCTTTAGCCTTTTCTAGCTCAAAAATCGTGCGGCGGATCACGATTGTTTTACGATGAGAGATGAAAATATTTAATAGCTCTAAAAGTGTGAAAATCTTTGGCTCTTTGTTGTTAATCGCAAGCAGGATAATCCCAAAGGTAGTCTCCATTGTCGTGGATTTGTAGAGATTATTTAGCACAATCTCACTCATCGCATCTCTTTTAAGCTCTATCACCACGCGCATACCCTCTTTATCGCTCTCATCGCGCACTTCAGCGATCCCTTCGATGACCTTATCACGCGCTAGCTCGCTGATTTGCTCTACAAGCTTTGCTTTATTGACTTGGTAGGGGATTTCATCGATGATGATGATGTCTTTGGTCTTGGTTTTTTCTATATGGGTTTTGGCGCGCACGCGGATCCTGCCTCGCCCTGTGCGGTAGGCATCGATTATGCCTTGCTTGCCATAGATGATCCCACCTGTGGGGAAATCTGGTCCCTGCACAAAGGAAAGCAGCTCTTCTAGTGAAGCTTCTGGGCTATCGATCACATACACAAGCGCGTCAATGATCTCATCAAGCCTATGCGGCGGGATACTTGTCGCCATACCCACAGCAATCCCACTTGAGCCATTGACAAGGAGATTTGGGATCCTGCTAGGCAGGACATCTGGCTCTTTTAGACTATCATCATAGTTTGCGACAAACTCCACCGTGTCCTTATCAATATCGCGCAAAATCTCTTCACTCGCAGCTGCCATACGCGCACCTGTATAGCGCATAGCCGCGGCATTATCGCCATCGATTGAGCCAAAATTCCCGTGCCCATCGACAAGTGGCAAGCGCATAGAAAAGTCCTGTGCCATACGCACAAGCGCGTCATAGACTGCAATATCGCCGTGGGGGTGGTATTTCCCTATGACATCGCCCACGATACGCGCGCTTTTTTTATGCTTGGCGCGAGAGTTTGCCCCTAGATCGTCCATCGCATACAAAATCCTTCTATGCACGGGCTTTAAGCCATCTTTGGCATCTGGGAGCGCGCGCCCCACAATCACGCTCATAGAATAATTTAAATAACTCTCTTTAATCGAATCATCAATATGCACATCAACGACACTTTGATCATCTAAAAGATGCTCCATAAACACTCCTTCACTACCCTGTATTGCTAAGTTTGTAAGCACAAATAAGGCAGGGATTGTAGCTAAAATTTGCTTAAAGCCAGCAGGGTGCGACCCCTTTGCTATCATCGCGAGCGAGTAAAATAAGCGTGGCGATCCACACTAGAATCCACTTTTTTAAAAATGTCTTTATCTGTCATTGCGAGCGGACTTGTCCGCGTGGCAAAGCAAGCGCAGCGCAGCTTCTTTAGTAATCCATACATTCTGCGCTAGCAGAATAATCATCGCTAGAATCCACTTTTCTAAAGAAGCTTCGCTTTGCGTTTTTTGTGCTTGTGGATTGCCACGCTTTGCTATCGCAAAGCTCGCAATGACAGAAAAAGGCGTGAAGCGTAAAAAAGGGCTTTAATGTCAAAAGTGGATTCTAGGATTTTGGAGATAGAATCGTGGCTTTTCGAGCCGCGCAAGGAGATAAGACTAGAGGTCTATCGACGCAGCGCGGCGATGAAATCCGCGATTCTAGCCCAAAAGCTGAATCCACCAGCCTCTAGAATCTGTATTCCATTTTCACCAGCCCACTCACCCCCATTCTCCCGCTCATAGTCGCT
Organism: Helicobacter zhangjianzhongii; assembly: GCF_030249855.1. Lineage (NCBI taxonomy): Bacteria > Pseudomonadati > Campylobacterota > Epsilonproteobacteria > Campylobacterales > Helicobacteraceae > Helicobacter > Helicobacter zhangjianzhongii. The sequence continues at coordinate 56,072 of NZ_JANURN010000008.1, read as the reverse complement.
TGCAAGTTCGCCGCAGCCCCCAAAGTCAGCGCGCCCACTTTATAGTCCCCCATACAATCTAGCTTATATATCATCTCATCACCCTGCAACGCATAGCCGACAAAGCGATTTGCCCCATCTATCCCCACTTGCACATCGCCAGCCCTTGCAAAAGCCTTTTTCCCAGCTCCGCGAATGCTAAAGAAAAAGCTCTTATTTGTGTAGGCATACTCTAGCCCAGCAAGCCCACTTAGCGCGTAGTAGGTATAGTCATTGACCCTTAGCAGATCGAGCGTATATCCTGCCATCATATTCGCCACATACTCTAGCCCTAGCACCGGCTTTATCGCATTGCTCCTGCCTATCTCAAGCGCGTATTTATAAGTCGCATTGACCCCCACGCTATGATTAAGCGTCTCGATCCTATCCACATTTTGCGCGGATTTTTGGCTTAGGCTTGCGACATAGCTGCCATCAAGCTGCAGCTCATTTGCCCCAAGCTTCATCGCGCTATACAGCCCAGCCCCATAGTTCATCGCATTTTCCCTATACGCGCTATTGCTCCCAAAGCTTGCGCCAAAGCTTAGTAGCCCCCCTGCTACCCAGCTTCTCTCCCCACTGCCAAAGCTCCTATCATAGCCCATATTGGTGCTAGTGTATGCTAGATAGCCGCTGCTTGCGCTACCACCTGCGCCATTGAAATATCCGCCCCCAGCGTTGATCCACACATTATTGCGCAGTGGCTTGTTTAAAGCCGCCCTTGTGAGCGACTTATCTGGCACATCGCTTTTAAGCGCGGCAAGGCGGACAGCTTGATTTAGCGGCGCGTCTTTGCGACTAAGCCTAAGAGTGCTTATGCGGTTTGTGATGATATTGTGCTGCTCGTTGATTAGGGCTAGATTGGCATCTTGGCTGACATTTTTAGCGATTTGCTTGGCATTGCTATCAATCCTTTGGATACCTTGTAGCAGCTGCGTAGCCGCTGCGACACTATGCTTATTAAACGCCGCATCAAGCACAAGCTGATGATCTCTCTGTGCGAGTAGCAGGCTATCTAGCAAGATTTTCTGCCTAGAATCTATCTCTTTTATGCTCGGCAGTGTTTTGCTGATGTCGGCTAGGATTTTGCTAGGATCGACTTGATTTATATCTGTGAAGCTTATGTCTATGCCCGTGCTTGTGTGCGTAGCCACAGCCTGTCTTGTGCTGCGGCTAGTCTGCCCAGCAAAGCCCACGATGAGATCGCCCTTGGTCTCTAGCTTTTTAGCCTTTAGCATTGGATAGAGCTTGCTGCCATCGTGGTTTAGAGTCGTATCGGCGAAAAGCTCATCGTGCGTCTTGGCAAACTCCACCCACACACGCGCATTGCTAGCAAAGTGTAGGGTAGTGTTTGGTAAATTTAGGGCTAGGAAGCGATTGTCATCGCTAGTGTTTGCGGAGCTTGTGTCGCCGTTGCCGTTATTTGTGCCGCTTGTGCCACCGACATTGCTAAGGTGTAGCATATCTGTGATTGTAAGGCTTGCTATCGCGCCATTGCTACCGCTTGCGCTACGCGCGCTCGCATTGCTATGCCACGCCATATTCTGCCCTTGTGCGTGGTGGAGAGTCTGTGCCATTATGGTATTACTACCGCCATTGCTAGCAAAATTGATCTTGCCTAAGCTCGTGCTATCGCTCATATACTCAAACCATACTTTAGAGTTGCTTTGTAGGCTTATGCTAGGGATTTGAGAGTCTTTGGCGATATAGAGTGTGGAGTTTGTAGCAGTGATTGTGGGATTTGCTTGGGCGGCTGGGCTAGGAGTCGTGCTTCTAGCAGTAGGTGTTGTGGCGTTGCTTTTACTGAAGTCTTCTTTAGCGGTGTAGAGCGCAGTAAAGGGGCTATCTTTGATAGTAATGCCACTTGTTAGGCTTAGGCTAGAATCCTTATCTATCCATATTAAGCTTTCTACCTTATCAACACTCAAGGACTTCGCGCTAAAGGTGCTGCCATTAAGCAAGGTAAGCCCTCCTGCTAGGAGCTTTATATCATCGTTGGGAGCACTTAAGCTAGATTTATTATCCAAATATACACTTGCTTCAAAGCTTTTGATACCATTTTTGGATTCTATCTTTGAGCTATTTTTTGCGATTATATCGCCTTTATAGGTGATAGTGTCTTTTGTGTTACCATTGTTAAGACTTTGACTCGCTATGTTTTGATTTAGTTGTTTGCTGTCGTGTTTATCAATATAGAGCATTTTGCTATTAAACTCTAGGGTAGAGTTATCAAGTGTGATATTTGCTTTGACATCGGCATTTTTTTCTATATAGAGCTTTGAGCCGTTATCAAGGCTGATATTCCCGCGATACTCCCTTTGCAGCCAATCGGGCTGGTTGAAGCTTACGCCTTGAGTAGTCATATTAGGATATTGAGATTCATATCTATTGATATAATGCCCTACTTTGCACTCTTTAGGAATAGGGATAGGAAACTGACTACCACCTGTGCAACCACCCTCCCAAGTCGCGTGTGGCACAGGTTTGCCTTGCAGCACGATATGCTGACCGCTCCCCTTTAGCTCTTTTATAGCAAAGCCCCCATCAAAGATGATTGCCTTATTGTCGCTTGTGTTATTGTTAGTAGCCTGTGCTTGTATGGTGGTATTGCCGCTGATATGGGCGTGTATCATCGTTTTGCTTGTGTTATTGAGTGTGAGAGTGGAGAGCTTTTCTTCATTTTTATTAGTGATAAAAGCACTCGCATTATATGCTTTAACCCCACTCATCGTAGCATTAAAGCCATTGAGATTGAGTGTGCCTCCACTTTTGCTAAAGCTCACTTGATTATAATCGCTTATCGCCTTTTCATTTTCAATTATCAGCTCACCCTCTCTATTGCCTAGATAGACACTATTAAAGCTATTTTCAGCCCTTAGCCTTACCTTGCCCTCGCCCATACGCAAAGCACCATTTGTTTGCTTAGTTACTTCTAGCTCCCCTTTGCCGATTTTATGTAAATCCCCTTTGACTTCTATACCCCATACTACTTTAGAATCTTTATCATCTATATCTATCCCCGCACCTTTAAAAGAGCCGCTGCCTGTAATGTTAAGCGTTTTACCCCCCCCCTTAAGATTATTCCCCCTATGCCTTGATCTACTGCTTCATCAACCCTAATCGTGCCGCTTTCAGTATATACGCTGTCTTTATCTCGCTCTTGGTGATACTGCCCATCGTCTATTTGTCTTTGTTTTTCAAATTGTTTTTTAAAATTATCAAGCTCTTTTGGATTAACAACAGCCCAAAAAGTATTTACTACACTTTGGTATTTGGGATCTGCTGGCGTAGCACCGTGAACAGTCCCTATAAGCTCCCACTCCTTTGTTTTATTATTAAACACAAAGGCAGGACTCCCACTATCCCCTGTGTTGATAAGCCCTTTAAGAGGACCATAATGATTGCCATTTCGCTGTATCAATAACTGAGCATCGCTAATATTGCCCTTCTTGACAAAAAATAAGCCTCCTGCTCTAACTCCTGTTTTTACAGAATCTCCAGCTCCGGGACCACCATCCCAACGCTGGAAACTCATACGCCCACTACCGCTTCTATATACTAAAATATGCTCTTCGCCTTTATAGCGAGTCATATAATTTTCGGCATTTTGTTTTACATCACGGAGGCTTGTAACTTTATATCCTCCCTCTACGATAAATTTATTGACTCTTGTGTATGCGGAGTCACTTGCGTATATTTTATCCTTTTGATCAGCATACGATGAATCACCAAGCTTAATGTTTGGTTTTGGTATAAATTTATCTCTTGGATGCACGATATGCTTCGCAGAAGCAGTATAAGCTCCACCTACTGAAGTGCGGTTAGAGCCATCAAATTTAGAAAAGTCTGGGAAAGGTAAGTCTGGCAGATCAACTACCTGCCCATCTTTTCTAGTGATTGTGAGATTTTTCGCTCCCGGAGTAAATTGCCCCAAATTCTGCCCAAAGTCTAGGTAGTCGCGCGTATAAAAGTTGGCTTTATCCACATTCATCGCCCACGCCCACTGCGCCACCACCAGCGAGACACATAGCACCTTTACTTTCATACATATTCCTTGTTTTGTCGTTAAAAAGCCGCAATCCTAGCACACGCAACTTTAAGCCAAGCTATAAAAATAGATTGCCACGCTCGCCTTGCTCGCTCGCAATGACAGAGAGTAGATTGCCTCGCTCGCAATGACAGCTCTTTCTCCGTCATCGCGAGCAAGCGCGACAGCGATTGCGTGGCGATCCATTTATTACCAACACCTAGAATTTCTTCGTATTGACATCTTTGATGATTTCTTCTGCGATGTCGCCGACTTTTTGCGTGATGTCGTTTGTATGGCTGGCGATGGTGGCGTTCTCTTGGGTCGATCCCTCGATTTGGGCGATAGACTCATTGATCTGCGCTAGCCCTTCGGTCTGCTCTTTGATAGACTCGCTCATATCTACGATACTTTGGGCAAGCAGATTGACATTAGCTTCAATCTCGCCTAGAGACTTTGTAGTGCGCTCTGCTAGCTTTCGCACCTCATCTGCCACGACTGCAAAGCCCCTGCCGTGCTCTCCAGCACGCGCTGCTTCAATGGCGGCATTTAGGGCTAGCAAGTTGGTTTGGTCAGCGATGTCTTTGATAATGCCCACGATATTGCGGATATCTTCTGTCTGCTGGGTTACTTCTTGTGCCTTGGTGCTGACATTTTGCATAGAGGAGCTGATTTCTTCCACGGCAGCGGCACTCTGCCCTAGTGCTGCTGCTTGCTGGGAGCTAGACTCTGTGAGCCGCTGCATAGACTCTGCTAGCTCGTTTGATCGCTCATTGAGCGAGTTGGCAAAGCTAGCAGATGAGCTTAGCATTTTCTTAATCTCCTGCCCCAAAGTATTGGTTACAAGCTCGACTCGCCCATTTGCATTGGCGATTTCTGTGGTGAAATCAAGCTTCACAAAGCTATCAAACACGCGCTGGATCTCGTTCATATCGCGCCCGATGTGGTTCTGCAAGACATCGAGCATAGCATTTAGGACATTTTTTAGCTCCACTAGCTGGGGGTTATGGGGTATAGCGGTGATCCTAGCACTAAACTTGCCAGATTCTATATCCTTGGCAGTTTGGGCAGACTGGGCGATTGCCTGCTTATCTTGCTCTAAGCCTTTTTGCGTATTGGCGATGTTTTGGTTAATCGCTAGCACCATACCGCCTATCTCGTCATTTGCCTTTGGGGTTACAAGGCTAGGTGGCGTGCTTGTCTCGTGGTTTAGGTATTTGAAGAAATTTACTAATAGATTTGAGACGACTTTGAGCCGAGAGACTACCGCTTGCTTGATGTAGAAAAACACAGAGATGATCACAATCAGCAGGGAAATCACCACGCATAGCACGATCAAATTGCGCAGAGAATACACCGGCTGCATAATCACATCTAGCGGGGCTACCACCATAGCACTCCAATATGTCCCTGTGTTGTAGAGCTGCAAGGAGGATAGCCCTACTAGCGCGTCTCTTTTGTCTATGGTTTTGTATTCATAAATGCCTGAGTCGTGTGCCTTGGCGACTTGCTTTAGGGCTTGGGCGTGCTCATCGGCATTGACTTCTAAAATGTTTTTGCCAAGCGCGTCTTGGTGTGGATGCACGCCTATATCGCCATCTTCTGTCATTATGAAGCGATAGTCTCCATCAAACACGCTCAAATTGCCATTTTGCATCCAAGAATTTACTCGATCCATACTTATCACTAGCCCCACGACCCCTATAACCCTGCCTTGTTTGTCTTTGATAGGGATATTGAGCCCAGAGAGTAGCTTTTGCCCCTTGCCATCAAGATCGGCAAATGTCGGTGTGCCGATGGTGTTGCCCTGTGTTTTTAGAGCCTTTTGCAAGCTTTGGGACTGCAGGATTTGCTCGCTTGCTGGGATTGTGTATAGCCCGCCTTCGTTGTCGATATCGCTATCACCTCGCACGATCATAAACTCGCCGTTTTTCAGGGTGTTGATAGACTTGGAGGGCTTGAAGTGCTTAAGATACAAGTAGCCGAAGTTGGCGTTGTCGTTGGCATCTAGCATATCTTCGATGACTTTTTCTAGCTCAGCTTCTGTGGCTGTGCTGCCATTCAAATTTGCCTCGATAGAGTTATGCACGCCATCAAGAAATGCGAAGGTTTGATTCACACTTCCCATAAGCAAATTACTCATACGCAAGGAGACATTGGTAAGGAGCTTTTGCGCCTCGCGCTTTTGGATAGCGGTGGAAGAGCCGATGATGACGAAAGTCATAGTCGCCATACATACGATGATGATAGCAGCAAGTAGTAGCGATACTCTTGTGCCTAGGTTTAGGTTTTTCAGCATAGGACACCCCTTTAATGTTGTAAAGTATTGGTAAAGTGCGGTTATTGTAAAAACAAAAAAAAAAAAAAACAGCTTAAATTTTTCAAGTTTTGGCATTGCTGTTTCATTTTGCTACCTAGAATAGCACCAGCTTTGGAGTAGATTAAACGAACCTTAAACACTCCCCCTACACCAAGCCCAAAAAATCTGCATAGAATCTGCTATGATTGCAGCTCTATGTTACACAAGGATTGTAAAAAGTGGATTCTAGTAGATTTGGTGCGTTTGCTCATAGTCTGCGTATAGCTCTGCCATATACGCTCTCGATTTTTGTGGGCTATGTGCTTATGGGCGGGGTGTTTGGTGCGCTGCTAGCTCAAGCGGGATTTGGTGCGCTGTGGGCTTTAGGTATGAGTGTATTTATCTATGCGGGGGCTACGCAGTTTGCTTGCGTGGGGCTGCTGGCAAATGGCGTAGGGCTATTTGATACGCTTTTACTCACGCTTATGATCAATGCAAGGCAGATTTTTTACGCGATTTCGTGCTTAAATCTCTTTGCCCCTTATCCTAAGAAAAAGTGGTATCTAGCCTTTGCACTTACTGATGAGACATTTGCCCTAATCCACCTAAAAGCCAAGCAAGCAGAGATTGATACAGGGGCGTTTATGTGTGCGGTGGCGTTTTTGCACCATAGCTATTGGATCATCGGCTGTGTGAGCGGGGCGATCATAGGAGGATATATAGAGATCAATACACAAGGTATGGGATTTGTGATGAATGCGATTTTTATCGTGCTATTTATTGATGTGTGCAAAAGCACTAGATCTTACAAAGCTCCTTTTATGGGGGTGTTTGTGAGCCTAGGCTGTCTTTTGCTCTTTGGGCAAGAGCTGTTTTTGCTCCCGGCACTTGTGCTAATATGTGCTCTGCTGTTTTATGATGTTGTGAGAAAAAAGCCGATACAATAGACCCTTTGCAGTATAAGGATAGGAATGAGAATATGGCTCTTGCTTTTGTGTAGTGTGCTTGCTGTGCAGCCTATGTGTGCGCACCCCATAAGCGACATATCATTACAAAATAGCAAAGCCCACAAAGCAAGCGATAGCGTGCTATATGCCCCTCCTAGATTCTATGTCGCAAAAGCCTCCGCGCAAAACATCTCTTCGCCAAATCTCTCTCCCACAAGGCAAAAGCTGGATTCTAGCACCTCCCCTAAGCCCCCCCTTGCAAAAGCCCTAGAATCCACCTCCGCACTCCACGCTGCAAAATCTCCCGCTTACTACAAGCCAGACTCCCCTAGCACTTATCTTAATACCACCATAGGCTTGCTAGGTGGGGGGATCATTGTGAGTATTATTGGGCTTTACATTATGCCAGAGAGTGTTACAAATTGGGATCGCTCGCGCTTTGGCTTTAAGGCGTGGCTTCAAGATGTGCAAGTAGGACCTGTGATTGATAGCGATAATTTCTGGCTCAATGGTGTAGCGCATCCATATTTCGGCGCGGTGTATTATATGCAGCCGCGCGTGGCGGGATACTCTTGGGCAGAGTCGGCTCTGTTTTCTTTCATCACTTCATCGATTTTTTGGGAGTATGGGATTGAGGCATTTGTGGAGATCCCAAGCTGGCAAGATCTCATCTACACGCCGGCTATGGGCTCGATATTTGGCGAGATCTTTTACCAAAGCACCAAATATATCCAATCTAATGACAATCGCCTCTTTGGCTCTAAGATTCTAGGGCTGATTGTTGTAGGGCTTATGGATCCTATCGGCGTGATTATGCGCGATCTTGGGTTTGCTAAGTTTATGGGCGTGCGCGATGTGCGCGAGATCGCTTCTTATGCTAGCCCTACAAGCGTGGGCTTTGCTATGCGCTTTTAAGCAAAAGCCTGCTATAAAGCAAGTATTTTTACTAAGGATTATTTATGCATACTATTTCTAATCTTGCCAAGCTTCCTACGCGCTATGGCGATTTTCTTATCCAATCTTTTAGAGAGACCCTAGAATCCAGCGGCGCAGTGCTAGAGCATTTGGTCGTGATGACGCCACACCTCCCAGAGAGTCCGCTTGTGCGCGTGCATAGCGAGTGCCTAACCGGCGATGTCTTTGGCTCGTGCAAATGCGACTGCGGACCAGAGCTAGATCTAGCGATGAGAAAAATCGCCCAAGATGCTAAAGATGGAGCTAAAAATGGCGGTGAAAATGGCGGCGGTATGCTTATCTATCTGCGGCAAGAAGGCAGAGGCATAGGGCTATTTAACAAAGTCAATGCCTATGCCCTGCAAGACCAAGGGCTTGATACCGTGGAGGCAAATATCGCCCTAGGCTTTGCAAGCGATGATAGAAACTATGGGATTTTAGAAAAGATTTTTACGCATTATGGGATTAAGCAGGTGCGCTTGCTTACGAATAATCCGCGCAAGATACAAGCCATTAGCGCGTATGTGAAAGTAGAGAGAGCAAGTATCATTGTAGAGAGCAATGAGCATAATGCCAAATATCTTGCAGTAAAAAAGCAAAAGCTAGGGCATTTGCTCTAAAGGCTAGCAATGGAGACGATCACTCTTGCACAAGGTGGTGGCGGTGTAGCGACAAACGCGCTTGTTGAAAGAGTATTTCTCACACATTTGCGTGAATTTTTCGTGTCTTTGGGGGAGGATGCTGGGGTGTTTAGCCCACATAGTGCTATGGCGTGTAGCACAGATAGCTTTGTGATCACGCCTGTGGTGTTTGCTGGCGGGGATATAGGCAAGCTTAGCGTGTGTGGGAGTAGCAATGATGTGGCGATGATGGGGGCAAAGCCTGTGTATATAAACTTTGGCTTTATGCTAGAAGAGGGGCTAGAAATCGCCCTGCTAGAATCCATTATCCAAAGTATCGCTAAAGAATTGCGCCTTACAGGGCTTAAAATCCTTAGTGCAGATACAAAAGTCCTGCCAAAGGGCAGCATTGATAAGCTATTTATCAATACAACTTGTCTAGGTGAGATTCTCCTGCCTAATGTCTCTACGCAAGCTCTAAGTGTGGGCGATAGTATCATTGTTTCCGCGCCCATAGGTGCGCACGGGGCGAGTATCTTTGCCGCGCGTGAAAATATCAAGCTAGAATCCAGCGTGCAAAGCGACTGCGCCCAGCTCTATCCTATGCTAGCCCCACTTTTTGCCAAATGCCCTAGAATCCACACAATGCGCGATGCCACGCGCGGCGGGCTATCTGCGGTGCTACACGAATGGGTGCAAGATAGAGAGCTTTGCATTGAGCTTGATGAAGGGGCTTTGCCTATTGATGAGGGGGTGCAGGGGATTTGCGAGATCCTAGGGCTTGAGCCTAGCCACTTGGCAAATGAGGGCGTATGCGTGCTAGCTGTCGATAAGAGCGATACGCAAGAAGTATGTGATATACTGCGTGGGCATTCTCTAGGAAGCAAGGCTTGCGTGATAGGCGAGGTATATGCTGCAAGCAAGCAGACCAAATCACGCGTAGTGCTTATCAATGAGTGGGGCGGAAAACGATTTATGGAATATCCCCAAGGCGAGCTGCTACCTAGAATCTGCTGACACTAATCTGCCAACAAAGGAGAGATATGCAACCAAAGTGTAATAACCCCTACCCAAAGCTACTATTCATCGCGGATTGCTACAAATATACACACGCTGCAATGTATCCAAGAGGCGTGGAGGAAGTATATAGCGTGCTTTACTGCCGCAATCCTAGACTTGATCTAAGCACGCTAAATGGGCATATTGTAGCCTTTGGTATGCGCCAAGCGATACAAAAGCTTTATAGCTTATATGATGAGTTTATCAATACGCCTAAAGAGAGTGTGCAAGCAGGGCTAGCGTTTTTATATAGCGATTTTATGAAGCTAGATCCTACCCAAGAGTCTTATGCATTTTTGCTAGATAAGTGGCTTGCTTTGCCCAAGGATATGCCACTTCGCTTTAAGCTCCTGCCTGAAGGCAGTTTCATCACTTCAAACACGCCTATTATCACCATTTCTTGCGATCAAGCAAAGCACTGCTGGTTTGTGAATTTTGTAGAGACTTATTTGAATTCAGAGCTATGGAAGAGCTGCTTTGTCGCCACACAAGCCGCGCTGTTTAAGCGCATAGAATACGACTGCGCAGGCGGCTATATCGATGATAGCTATAATTTCCACGATTTCGCCCAGCGCGGTATGAATGGCATCGCTGATTGCTATGCTTCATCAATGGGGCATTTGCTCTTTTTCAGCGGGAGTGATTCTATGATGGCATTGCAAAATGTATGCGAAAACTACGGTGGTGATGTAAGTATGCTAGGCTCGATCCCTGCGAGTGAGCATAGCGTGATGTGCCTAGGCGGGGAGAGTGGCGAGCTGGAAAGCTTCAAGCGCATAATGCGCACTTTTCCTGCTTCTATGGTCTCAATCGTGGCAGATACTTGGAATCTATGGGCGATTATCCAAGCACTAAGAGATGATGAAGAAGCCTATATGATGATACAGAAGCGACCCCAGCCCATCGTGCTAAGACCGGATTCTGGCGATCCTTTTGCGATCCTTACGGGCGATGAAGGAGCAAGTGATCCCCGAGCGCAAAAGGGCGTGATCCGTTTGCTTGATGAGTATTTCGGGCTTGATAGAGTCAAAATCATCTATGGCGATGCGATCACGCTAGATCGTGCTAGGGAAATCTACAAATGGTGCAAGGATAATGCCTATAATCCTACGCAGTTTTTGTGCTTTGGCGTGGGGAGCTACGCGTATAACTCCGGCATACGCGATGATGTGGGGCTTGTGAGCAAGATGACTTGGGCTAGGATCAATGGCAAATCTCACAATCTCATCAAGCAGCCAATCACCGGAAATGAAAAGACCTCTTTGTCTGGCAAAGTCGCCCTAAACGCACGCTATGAGGTCGTGCAGTTTTTAGAGCAAGAAATCAGCGATGATAGGCTCAATACCGATCTTAGCCTGCCTAGCTTACGCGATTTGCGTGCGTTTTGTAAGCAAGAGTTCCTACGCGTGGTGAAATAATCTTAAAAATTTTATTTTAATGTGTGAGAAAACAAAATGGAAATACTTGAAAGCATTGTAGATTTTTTAAACAAGAATGATGAAAATGGTGCGACTAAAGAACAGATTTTGGAGAGTTTGGAAGGGCGGTTTTCACAAGAAGAATTTGAATGGGCTATGGGGCTTTTGCGAGAAAGGCTACTGAATGCTGGGTTATATAGGTCGTTAGGAGAAAAAAATGACAAGTATTGGCTTAGCTATGATGGAAAAAGACATTTGGTGGGGTTTTTACAAGAAAACAAGAAACGAAGATATAAGAATATAAAAGAGTTTCTCTATGATAGAAAGAGAGCTTTAGAAGAGAAAAGAGCAATACTAAACAATGGCACGCAAAATGATGAGATTGCGAAAATAATTTTAGGATTATTGCAAGAAAATGGTGGCTTAGAACTTAATGAGATTGTCAGCGAAATCGCAGAGATAAAAGACAAAAAGCACGGCGATGGATATTTGCTAGGTGTTAGGTCTGTGCTTGATAAAATAAGGATACAAGGGCTTGTTTCTCGTAACGGAAAGCAATTTCAAATCACAGAGATTGGATTACAAGTCTTAGCGGGAAAGGCTTTAGCTACTGAGATTTTTGAACCAAAAAATACAAATGAGTTAAAGCTATCTATTGAGCGAGGCATAGATTTAGGCAAGGTTTCTATTGCGTTTTTAGAAAATTTAGATGGCGTTTTTGAAAACTATACAGGCAGTTTAAGTGGCATTGAAAACTGGGAAGTTACACATATTACTTCAATGAATAGAACTTTTAAAAATGTAGATTTAAATGGGATAAATTTAAGTGCTTGGGATGTCAGTGGAGTTCAATCATTAAACGAAGCTTTTAAGGGAGCAAGAAATATAAGTGGTATAGAGCAGTGGCAAACAAAAAGCTTGGAATCTATGGATAGTGCATTTGAAAATTGTGAGAATTTTAATTTAAATCTTAGTGAATGGAGAACAGAACTTTTAAAATCCCTAAAATATGCTTTTAAAAATGCGAAAGACTTTGAAGGCTATATGCTAAATGACTGGCATTTAGATAGCTTTAATGCATTGGGTGCATTTGATGGCGCAAAATCAGAAGCGGAATGGGCTTATCATAAAAATGTAGAACACGAGTTTTATATCTATGAATTTGATAAAGATATTCCTAGTGATTTTAAGCTTTGCCCTAATGAGAATCTTTTAGAATTAAAAAGGCATTTAAATAGCGGAATTAGTTGGCTAAGAAGTGAAGTGAGAAGCAATATCAAATTTTATTTCAAAGACTTAGAGCAACAAAATGTATCAGGCAGAATCCTGTGAAATGAAGCGATTATTGAAGCCTTTGATAGAAAATATTATATAACTACGACAAAGATTAGTAAAAAAGAAGCCTTTGTGATTTATCTTAATAAATTGAATGGGGAAGAATTTGAAAATAATGATAATGGGGAAGAGTATGTTAATCCACTTATTAGACTGATTAAAAAAGGTGATTATTATTCTACTGGACAAAATAACGATGATATTTACTTTGGATATAAGGGGATATTTGTAGATTCCAAGCGTTTTTCTCTTGCTATGCGAACGATGATACTTTATATCATAGCAAGAGCATATAAAGAAAAGTTAGAAAGCTTTATTGAGGATTCTGCGAAAAAAGGGGCAAATTTGGAGAAAATCAACGAGGAGGCATCAAAATTTAACCTAGAAAAATACTTTTCTATGCCTGTTATTACAAGTGATGGGGCTTTGCAGGCTGGAATTTGGGCTAAGATTTTTGATTTGTATGAATTAGATACCACGCAAGCACAAATAGCGACAAAAATTAGCACAATGGCAAGTATATTAGCAAATAGACACTCCAAAACTCAACAATATATTATCGCTGCTGCAACTGCTATAATCACCGCATTTGTTGGTATCATACCATTGCTCAATGGACAAGTATTCTAAACTTTGAAGTGTGATTTCATAATGTGTAGCATTAGAAATGCAAAAGCACACTAGAAACAATAGTAAAATAAAGAAGCCATACCCTTGTGTCAAATCTTTGCGGAATGACACTACATATTGCCTATAAAAAAGCTTTTCAAGCGAGTATAAATATCTTTATTGCGTTTGTCTATGTCTTCTTTACGCCAGTCATTTTGAGGCAGCTTGGCTAAATCCTGCACTTCTTTTAGGTGGCTGTTTGCAGAATCTACATATTCTTTTTTCTTTTGAGCAAAGAAATTTTCAAGGCAGGCAAGATTGCTCGCACTAGGTAGCAAAATCTTATTGCCTATTTGCTCTAAATACTCTTTATGGCTCTCTTCATCCCAGCCATTAAAATTGGCATTCTGCCACCGCTTTGGCAAAATATGCTCAACTTGCAAATCAGCTACATCAATGGGCTGTGAAAAATCATCATACACATACGCATAAAGATAGAGAATATACTTGGCTTTATTGGCTCTATTTTCCCACATATTTTCAATAAAAGTCTCAAATGATGGGTAAGGAATTTCATCTATTTCTTTAGTTATAGCTTCATTGTTTAGCAGATTGGCGTTTAGTTTAAATACTAATTGATCAATTTTATTGCTAGTGGCTTCTAATCTCAAAAAGAGCAAACTTATTTTTTGAAGCAATTCTAGTAATGCTGCTTCAAATGATTGGCTAATTGCATTTTTGTCAATATTTTTTTGAAACAATAGCTCCTTATATTTCCATACCAAGCAGCTCACAAATGATTTCCAGCCCTTATTTTGAAAAATACTTAGCACATTCATATAGTAAAGAGACTTACCGCATAAGTAATATTGTGGTCGTAGCCAAAAGTCTGCAAGTAAAGCGATAAAAGGCATTGTTTCATCCTTATAAAGCCACTTTTGCGATGATCCCCAGATTTGTATTTTTTTGTTCCCAATTTTTTTAGACTCATCTTTTGAAGTAAAGAAGTCTAAAAATTTTATTGTTGTCGTATTAAAGTCTTTATTTATCGCCCTAATAATGTGCATATACTGCAAAAAGAGAAAATCAAGCCCTACATCTTTATTGCTCTCCACACTCTCTATATTTGTCTCAATCTCACTCCATTGATCAATAAAGCCATCGATATTGCCTTGCTCTTTGTAGTGTTTATATAAATATCCCTTGAGCACATCAGCATTGGAGAGTGGCATTCCGCGAGAATTAAGTGTGTTAAAAATTGTCATTGCAGATTCTTGGCTATCGCATACTACAAATAGCACAAATAAATTTTGCTCTAAAACAAAATCACAAAACTCTCCCCAGCTATTACTTTGGTCGTGCTTAAAGCTGTGTAATTTTTCCAAAAAATACAAATAATTCTGGACATAAGGCGAGCGATTATTTTTTATTTTCTTATTATCTTCTTCTAGGAACTTTTCATCAATTTTTTCACTTAAAATTTGACTAAGATTCTCTTTCTCTCTATCTGTGGCAACTTCGCTCTGTAAATGTCGCTCTGTAAATTCGAGTCCCTTATTATTTACATATTCCCATACGCAACTGCCAAACTCTCTTGGATAATCCTCTTTCTTTTTTTCTGTTTCAAAACATTCATAAAATGCCCGAAAAAGTAGGGTAAAAGTCGTGATTCTCTGTTGTCCATCAATAATTTGAAATTTATTTTTGAAATTGGGATTTGAAAAAGCAATAATAGAGCCTAGAAAATATTCATTTTTTCTGCCTTCATTCTCTCTAAAGGCATTAATAATATCGTTCCACAATGTTTCGCATTCATCTATCCCCCATTTATATGGGCGTTGATATGGTGGGATAATAAATTTTGCGCCCTTATGGCTTAGCATTTCTGCAATGTATTTTTGATCTGATTGAAAAGTCATACATACTCCTTTATATAGAATCTAACTTGGATTCTAACGCAAGGTCGTTTTTTTTTTTTTTGTAAAAATGCGAGAAAAATGGCGTAAAAGCGAGATTATGAGTAAAAAGGTAGCACAATAAACAAGATATAGGGAGATTTGCTAGCAATCGCACAGAGATCACAAGCAATGCAAGAGCTATGGATACTTTGAAACTACTTATGAAAACCTGCTAGAATCCAAATAGACACCAACAGATTCTAGCAGATCTACCCCACATACGCGGTTTTTTTATCAAGGTAGCGCACAAGCACAGATAGGCTAAAGCACACGACAAAATAAATGCTTGCCACCACGCCAATCATCACAAGAATCTCTTCAAAGCTTGTAAGCTGTGCTAGGATAATCTTAGACTGATAGGTAAGCTCGGCGATTTGTAGCCCAGCAAGAAATGAAGTATCCTTAAATGTCGTGATAATTTGTGAAAGCAGTGAAGGGATAACTTTTCTAAAAGTTTGGGGCAAGATGATATAAAACAATGTAAAAAACTGGCTAAATCCCTGCGAATACGCCGCTTCAAACTGCCCTTTTGGGATAGAGTTTAGCCCACCGCGGATAATCTCCGCCATAACCGAGCTTGTATAAAGTGAAAAGCCTATCGTCCCCCACACCGCAGGATCAGCCCTGCCAAAAAAGCTTGGCAAAACAAACACGGCTGTTAGCATCCATAAAAGCAAGGGTGTATTTCTAAACGCCTCTATATAGATAGCCGCTAGAGTGCGTGCGACCCTCCCACCATAATTACGCGTGATGGCAAGAAATGTCCCAAGAATGATAGAAATCACACAAGTAGCCACCGCTACAATAAGTGTCAAATACAAGCCATCAAGGAGAAAGTGGAAGTTGGTCTCATTAAATACATTTTCCATTTTAGATCTCCTTAACGCTTGAGATGGGCGTTTTTCAGCCTATCTTCATAAAATTTTGCAAAATACGCCAACGGATAGCACACGATAAAATACAGCAATGCAGTAAAAAGATAAGCCGGAGCATAATTGCTCGTATCTCCAGCATAGCTATCAGCCACATACATAATCTCCCCGCCCGCTACAATCAAAAGCACAGAAGTATTTTTGATGAGATTGACCATTTGATTTGTCAATGGAGGCAAGATAATTTTAATCGTTTGTGGCAGGATAATATAACGCATTTGCTGCGTGTAGGTGAATCCTTGCGAAGCAGAAGCTTCAAACTGCCCCTTTGGGACAGAGAGTATCCCGCTTCTCACCACCTCGCTCACATACGCGCCGTGATATGCTCCAACGCCCAAAACACCGACACTAAACACATCAAGGTGAATCCCAAGCGGAGGCAAGGCAAAATACAAGAAAAATATCTGTATCACAAGCGGTGTATTTTGAAAAATCTCAACATAAATGCGTGTGTAGGCTCGAAGAATCTTAAATCTGCTTGTCGCCATAACGCCACCGATCGTGCCAAAAATAAGCGCGATCAAAAGAGCAAGGCAACTTACCGATAAGGCATAGCCAAAGCCTGATAGAAACTCATCAGCGTGTGAAAGCATATCTGCAAACTTCCACAACGCAAATGGATTTGAGCTAGGATTGTCCTCATCGTATAAACCCACAGATTCTAAGAAGCTAAAGAGACCCTCCCCCAAAGTCTCACTCCCTGCCATTGCAGTATCCAAGCCTACACTCTCCACTTTTTATAGTCCCCACTTTGTAGCTAGCTCATCAATTTGCGCCTTATTGTCTTGCACAAATTTGTCAATAAATGTAGCAAACTCTTTGTCTTTCTTAGGGCTTACAATGCCGTATTCTTGCGGCTCAAAGCTATCTGGTAGTATCTCGCTCTTATCATCAACATAACCCAAAAGGATAGATTTATCCACGCCAAAGGCATCTACGCGTTTTGCATCAAGGGCTGCTTTGATACTTGGATAGTCTGGAAACTCATTAAACTTCACATTCACACCAAGCTTTTTTGCCGCCTCATCAATAGCTTTTTTTGAAGTTGCTGCTTGGGCTACACCGATGGTCGTATTTTTCATATCAGCGATAGATGCATATCCCTTTTCTTTTAGCACAAGTAAGCCCACAGCGTCCTTATAGTATGGCTGTGAAAAATTATAAGTGCGTTTGCGCTCTGGCGTGATCGTAAAGGTCGCAATAACTGCATCAATGCTACCATTATCAAGCAATGGTCCTCTTGTCTTAGCATTTACAGCCACTAGCTTAATCTTTTTCTCATCACCTAAAATGCTTTTTGCTAAAAGCTTTGCTACATCAACTTCGAAACCTTGAATCTGCTTTGTCTTTTGATCAAGCAAGGCAAAACGCGGCACATCATTTTTCACACCCACAACAATCTCACCGCGTTTTTTAATGTCATCTAGCATTCCTGCATTTGCCTGCAAAGCAAAAAGTCCCGATACAAGAAGCAAACCCGCTACCCTTAGCATTCCTTTAAAACCTAGTTTCATTACGACTCCTTTAAAATAAATTTAGCCTAGTGGCTCAAAATTTTACCCAAAAATGTCTTCGCACGCTCGGTTTTTGGCGATACGAAGAAATCTTTAGGCACGCTTTCTTCCACGATAGCACCATCTTCCATAAAGATGATCCTATCTGCCACCTCCTTGGCAAACCCCATCTCGTGCGTTACGACAACCATTGTCGTATTGCTTTGATGTGAGATCTCACGCATAACATCTAAGACTTCTTGTATCGTCTCGGGGTCAAGCGCGGAGGTAGGCTCATCAAAGAGGATATAGGGCTTTTGCGTGCAGAGACTTCTAGCGATTGCCACGCGCTGCTGCTGCCCTCCGCTAAGTGTCGCTGGATAGACTTGTGCTTTATCTCTTAAGCCGACAACTTCAAGGTATTTGTAGGCAATTTCTTGTGCTTCTTGCTTTGTCTTGCCTCGTAGCTTAATGGGCGCAAGGGTTAGATTCTCAAGCACGCTTAAATGTGGGTAAAGATTAAAATGCTGAAACACCATAGCACAATACTCGCGGCATATCTTTGTCTTTGTCTTGTGATTAAGCGGGATACCGCCGACAATCACTTCACCAGAGCTTACCTCTTCAAGCCCATTCATACAGCGGATTGTAGTGCTTTTTCCACTGCCACTTGGTCCAATGATGACAAGCTTTTCACCATCTTTGATTGTGAGATTTATATCTTTTAGCACGCGGTGCTTACCATAGTATTTATTGACATTTTTTAGCTCGATCACGACTATCCTTGGTTTTGATTTGGTGGGGAAATTGCGAAACTCTAGCACATAAAACCACACAGAACTAGCATAATGCTATAAAATTATGCCTTGCAAGCAAATATTGTTACAAATTGCTATGTTCTTAATCTGCTACTAGAATCTACGCGCTATTTTACACCAAAGAGCAAGCTAGAAAAACTCTCTAATAAGTAGCTGTGTAGAGATAGCAAAGCATAGCACGATCACTGCTGGGCGGATAATCTTAGCCCCGTGCTTGATAGCAAGCTTTGCCCCTAGGCTTGCGCCAATCATCTGCCCCACACACATCATAATCCCCAGAATCCACAATACCTGCCCCCCTAGCAAGAAAAATGCCGTAGAAGAGAGATTGATACTAAAGACTATCCAGCGCGAATGCGCTAGAGCTTTGCTAAGTCCATAGCCAGCCACTACTACAAGTATCGCTAGGATAAATGAGCCAATCCCCACCCCCATAAATCCGCCATACACACTAGCAAGCGCGCAAGAGCCATAGAGATAGGGCTTGTTGATAGATTGCGCACGATCTTGCTCGCTGATTTTTGATGAGAGCAAAAAGTAGATCCCAAGCCCTATCATCACAAAGGGCAATGCCTTTGCCAGCAGATCCAGCGAGATAAACTGCACACTAAAAGCCCCAATGCCAGCAAACACCACCGCGATGATGATAAGCACGCGACTTTGGCTAAAATCCACCAAGCCGCCGTGATAATAATGCGCCGCACTTGTAAAAGAGCCTACGCAGGCTTGAAGTTTGTTTGTCGCTAGGGCTTGCAAGGGGCTTATACCACTAAGCAAAAGCAAGGGCATTGTTACCATACCAGCTCCGCCAGAGAGCGAGCCTACTAGCCCACCCACAACAGAGGCGATAAAAAGCGTGATATACCAGCCAATCCCCAAATCCACGCGACTAGCCTAAAAGTGAGAGATACTCTTGCGTGGGGATAGAATCCACTTTCGCGCTAAAGATCGCATAGCTCTCTAGCACTTCACAGCCACAATAGCTAAAGGTGCTTGTAAGCGGCGTTAGAATCGTCTCTAGGCTATATCCGTGGTGTCCATCATAGCTATCTTTGCTCCCGCCCAAAGTCGTGATGACTTGAAAGCTCTTGCCGTGCAGAAGCTTTGGATTCTCACCATAGAGGATATGCGTCAAAACGCGGTCTTGCCACTCTTTCATAAGGGCTGGCGTGCTAAACCAAAAAAGCGGAAATTGGAAAATGATCTTTTGTGCTTTTTCAAGTAGCTCCACTTCTTTAGCGACATTGATTGTGCCATTTGGATAGGCTACATTGAGATTGTGGATAGTGAGATTGGGGAGAGATTTTGCGGATTCTAGTAATGCCTTATTGACCTTAGAATTGTCCCAAAATGTGTGTGAAAAAAGTAGTAGCGTTTGCATAGGAACTCCTTGTAGTGAATGATCTTATTGTAGCACAACTCGTAAAAGTGGATTCTAGGTGGTAGGCGATTCAGTCTTGGGTGAGCAATGCGGCAGTGTTGCGGCTTATGGCAAAGGCACGAACGCCAAGTTCGCTAACCTTTACCATAAGCCGCAAAGCTACCACAGCCCCCACCGCAATCCTTAGAATCGTGCTGAAGTAAAACAGGCTTTTGAAAAAGTAGATTCTAGGAAAAACGATTCTAAGGGTTGCGGTGGGGCTGTGGGTGTTTTTTACAAATTTTGGGCGGGAGTTACCTTAGCGGTAATGACCGTCCAAAATTTGTAAAATCAATCGCATTGCTCGCCCAAGACTGAATCGCTTAAACGCAAAAAGTGGATTCTATCTAGCCCATAAAAAACTTATACCCAAGCCAAGCGCAGTAGTAGCCAAGTAGCGCGAAGCAATACGCCACAATGCTTGTAAAAATAAAGAGATATGCCACAAACTTTATCCCCCCTGCCTCTCTGCCAAAGGTGATAGTCGCTGCAAAGCAAGGGATATAAAACATCACAAAGACAATAAAAGCAATCGCCGTGGGAAAGGAGATATTATCGCGCAAGTTTTGCTGCAAGGAGGTGGATTCTTCATTGACATCATCGCCTAGGGCGTAGAGGATCCCAAGTGTAGAGACGACCACCTCCTTTGCCGCAAAGCCTGCTACAAGAGAGATAGAGAGCCGCCAGTCAAAATCCAGCGGCGCAAAAATCGGGCGCAAGGCTTCGCCGATTTTGCCAGAGTAGGTTTGGCGCAAGAAGTTTTCGTTGTATTCATTATGCAAATACCATAGAGCTTCTTGCTGATCTTGCTTGCTTAGGGCCTTAAACTGCTTTGATTGCATTAGGGCTTCTTGGCTAGCGGTGTATTGCTCTTCTAGCTCTGGGGATTTGGGGTATTGAGAGGCAAACCAAATCAATATCGACCCTAGGAAGATAAATCCTGCCGCCTTTTTCAAAAACATCACCACCTTGCTCCATACGCTAAACCACACCACACGCCAATTGGGCATTCGATACTTTGGCATTTCCATTACAAATGGCTCTTCGTGCCCGGTAAATATCGAGAGCTTTAGCAGCTTGGCAAGTAGTAGTGCAATGATCGCGCCAAAAAGATAGATCCCAAAAAGCACGAGCCCGGCGTGCTTTTGATCAAAAAATGCCCCGATAAATAGCACATAAATGGGCAGTCTAGCACTACAGCTCATAAAGCCTATGACAAAGAGCGTGATAAGCCGCTCATTGCGATTTTTGAGCGTTCTTGTAGCCATATAGGCTGGCACAGAGCAGCCAAAGCCCGCTACAAGCGGGATAAAGCTCTTGCCGTGCAAGCCAAATTTATGAAAAAAGCCATCGAGCAAAAAGGCTATGCGCGCCATATAGCCACTACTCTCTAGCAGTGCTATCCCAAAATACAGCACAGCAATCAGTGGCAAAAATGCCAGAATCGTCCCCACGCCGCCGATCACGCCATCACACAGCAAGGAGGCAAATGCCTCTACCACAATATGCTCTCTAATCACTTCTGCTAGATTCTCAAAGCCTAGCTCAATATAGTCTTTAAAAAACCCGCCCACATAAAAGGTCGCTTCAAATAGCACAAACATCAGCACAAGAAAAATAGGAATCCCAAAGCGTTTATGTAGCAAGATAGAATCCACATTTTTTGTCTGCTCTAAAGTGGATTTTGGGTAGGTGATAGTCTCTTGCGCGGCACCTTGGGCATAGGCTATGGCATCGTGGTGGAAAAGCCTTGCGATATTTTGCTCATCGCTTGCTAGGGAGAGTTCATTGCGCGCGGCATTGACATATTGCACAATCTCGTGGTAGCAGGGCTTATCGTGCAAGTAGGCATATAATGCGCCATCTTGCTTGATGAGCAAAATCGCAAGCCCTCTAGCAGATAAAGGCGTGCTGGCTTTGGGATAGGCGTGTAGCTCGTAGAAAGACTTTTGCGTGATAAATTGCTCTACTTGGGCTATGGCTTTTTCTATCTTGTCATTATAAACGCGCTTTGGCGCACACAGGGGCTTTTGCGCATAGGATAGGAGCGTATCAAGCAAGAGAGATAGATTCTCGCCTGTGCTAGCAGAGATAGGCACACAAGGCACACCTAGAATCTCACTTAGTAGCTTGTGATTGACTATAACCTGCTCATCTCGCGCTTCATCGATCATATTTAGCCCTAGCACGATCTTTATCCCAAGATCCATAATCTGCCCTGTAAGTGCGAGATTACGCGCGAGATTGGTAGAATCTAGCACATTTAGCACGATGTCATACTGCCTAGATTCTAGGAAGTCTTTGGTGATTTTCTCTTCTGGGGAGTAGTGGTTGAGCGAGTAGGAGCCGGGCAGGTCGATTATGGTTATATGCGTGTTTTGGTAGGTGAAGCTTGCTTGGGTTTTTTCAATCGTTACACCGCTAAAATTCCCGACTTTTAAATGCGAGCCGCTAAGGGCATTTATCAGCGAGCTTTTGCCGACATTTGGCTGTCCTACAAGCGCGATAGTAAGAGTGCGCTTAGGGCTTGTGGCGTGCGACATAGAATCTATCCTTTAGTATTGTTCTTAATAATTTGCGGGATACTTATGTAAATCAAGATTGATTATTATAACCCACAAAAGTATAAATTGCCATACTTTCATCGATGGCACTTACCATAACTTGCGCCTATCTTGCTTGATTTTAAGCTTGGCGCATTACAATAGCACCACATCTACACTATCCCAAACAAAGAGTCTAAATGCTATCCTTACAAGCCTTGCAGCAGGCACAAGAACGGCTTGCGCCAATCATTGAGTATATCCCGCTTTCTCTTGCTCCTAAGCTGTCTTTGAGATTTGATGCACATATTTATTTGAAAAAAGAAAATCTCCAGCGCACAGGAGCGTTTAAAATCCGCGGCGCGTTTAATAAAATCGCTTCTATGAGCGCAGAGGATCGCGCTAGGGGTGTGATCGCCGCAAGTGCTGGGAATCACGCCCAAGGCGTGGCGTATTCTGCTAGGCATTTTTCTATCCCTGCGGTGATTGTGATGCCAGAATCCACGCCCTTGCTCAAAGTCCAAGCCACCAAGGAGCTAGGCGCAGAAGTGGTGCTACACGGCAATAATTATGATGAGTCCTATGCCAAAGCGTGTCAAATCGCGCAAGATAGGGGCTTAAGCTTTATCCACCCCTTTGCTGATGAAGCTGTTATGGCGGGGCAGGGAACTATCGCGCTTGAGATGATTGCAGAAAGGGAGCTAGATATAGTGCTTGTGCCTATTGGTGGAGGAGGGCTTATCGGCGGGATCGCTGCAGCATATCATTACCTAAGCCCCACTACTAAGATCATAGGCGTAACGGCAAAGGGTGCGCCCGCTATGGCAGAGAGCTTTAAATCTGGCAGTATGCACAATGCAGAATCTGTGCGCACGATTGCCGATGGTATCGCTGTGCGCGATGTCAATGCGCTAAATTTCTCCTATGTAGAGTCATTAGTGAGTGATATTATACAAGTCGATGACGAAGAGATCGCTTCAGCGATTTTGTATCTTTTAGAAAATCAAAAGCTTGTGGTAGAGGGGGCTGGGGCAGTGGGTGTGGCAGCTCTTTTACACAACAAGCTTGCCTTAAACGCCAATGATCGCGTGGGCGTGGTGCTAAGTGGGGGGAATATTGATGTAACAATGCTTAATTTGATTATCCAAAAGGGCTTAGTCAAAACTATGCGTAAATTCCAATTCCAAGTGCTGCTTGTGGATAAGCCCGGGGCATTGCAGGCATTAAGCGATATTTTTGTCCAAGCAGGAGCAAATATCGTGCAAATTGATTACGACAGGACTAGCACAAATCTCGCCTATGGCGATGCGTATGTGATCATTTCCCTTGAAATTAAGGGGCAAGAACACAAGCAGGCAATTTGTGATTGCTTGCGTGCAAATGGCTATGACTTTACAGAAATTCTCTAGTGTTATGCGCTTGCATTTTGCGCGTGCAGCTTTGCAAATGCGTTTGTGGCTACATAGATATGCACATATCAAGTGGCGTAAATATGATGTGGTGGATTTTGGGTTTTTGCTAGTGCTGTGTGCTAGCGTGGGGCTGCTGGTGTATATGATTAGCGAGATTTCTATCAGCTATAAAGAATTCATTAAGCTCCATAGCAGTGAGTCGTGGCTCTTTGTGTGGTTACGAGTGTGTGTAGAGATTTTTGGGAGTAGTGATTATGCCTTGCGCTTTAGCTTGATTGTCGTGCATATAGGCAATATGTCGCTAATGTATCTAATAGGTAGAATCTACTTGCGTAAAAGGCGCGATAGTCTCTTTCTAGTGCTGTTATATGCACTTTTGCCGGGTGTGAATCTATCAGCCTTGCTGCTCTATGAGAGTGGGTTTATTATTTTTGTTTTGCTAGCTATTTGCTTTGTGCAGCTGCGTTTTAAGAAAATCCCTTATGTGCTTATTTGTTTGGCTGGGCTATTGGATCTAGTGTTTTGCGTGCTGTTTATCGCGCTTGGTGTGTATGCGATTTTGCATAGAAAGAGCAAGATGCTATTGACCTCTCTTGTGGGCTTTGGGGTCAATATGTTTTTGTATTCTAGCTCTATTGCTGGTGTGCCACAAGCGTATGCGCTTGATGTGCTAGGGGCATTTGCTATGCTCTTTTCTCCGCTTTTGTTTTTGTATTATATCTATACGCTATATGCGGCTATCACAAGGCATAAAGACTACTCTCTAATGGTGCTAATTAGTGTGAGCGGGCTTATCTTTAGCCTGCTTCTATCCCTGCGTCAAGAAATTGACATCACCAAATTCGCGCCCTTATGTGTCGTGGGGCTACCTGTTTTGGTGTATGGATTCTACAATGATATGCGTGTGCGCTTGAAAATGTATCGCACGCGCTTTAGGGTGCGTATGGGGCTAGTCTTTTTGGTGCTATGCTTTGAGAGCTTTTGTCTCTTTGGCAATAAGATCACCTATCTCTTTAGCCCCCAGCCCAACTTCGCACGCTCCTACTACATAGCAAAAGATGTCGCCAACGCCCTAAAAAGCCGAGGTATAGAGCATTTAAAGGTAGAAAATAGTGCATTAGCTCTGCGCCTTAGCTTTTATGGGATTGAAGCAGGTAGTGCGGCGTGTTTGTATGAAGAATCCACGCCCATATCACATAAAGGCGAGATGATAGAAATCGCGTATTTAGGCAAGATCGTGGCGAGATATAAGCTTGTGAGAAGTAATGCGTGCCGCATTTAGTGTGCTTGAGCTAGTTATTGCTATTGTGATTTTAGGTGTGTTTGCAAGCTTTGCTATGCCAAGCTCTAAGCACGCATTGCACCAAGCTGCCCTAACCACCCTAGCCTATATCCGCTATACACAGCATCTAGCTCTAAATAGCTCCTTAGAATTTGCCACGCTTAAGCAGACTTCTACGCTTACTGCATTGCACCCTTCTATTGATCCGCATAAATTATTGGATTCTAGTAAGAATTTTTGGCAGATCCAATTTCATCAAAGTGGAATCTATACGCTAAATAGCTTTAGTGTGTTTTTTGACACGCCTAGATTTTCGCCTACGACAGATAGAGATAATCAGCCCCAGCCCGGCGATATTATCGCAATAAATGGCAAAAATAGGCGGTGTCTATCAGGATATAGTAATGATAATATTGCCACAGAGTGCCGCAATAATAGCGAGATCTTAGTGCGGCTATATGAGAGCTTTGGGGTAGAATCTATCATCTTAGAATCCGAATTTGCCTGCCAAGAGATCAATACATTTCGCATAGGCTTTGATCGATTTGGCAAGCCCTTTTGCGCTAGAAATATTAGAGCCTTGCAAGCCCCTATGCAAATCGCACTAAAAAAGGGCGCATATACAAAGTATATATGTATCTTGCCGCATAGTGGCTATGCCTATATCGCCCCTAGAGGGTGCTGATTTGGCGAGTTTTGCTATAATTTGGCTTATTTATGCAAAGGTGGATTGTGCGTGAAAGCGTGGTGTGAGAGAGTTTGTAGGATTCTAGTGCTTGGGCTTTTGTGTAGCTCTTTGGCGCAGGCTGCGCCAGAGCAAGCTTCTACACTGATAAATCCCCTTAACACAGAGCATAAAGACTCTACTACAATGTCGCAAAAAGAGCTACAAGATGAGCTAGTATCTATCAATACCACCTTGACACAGAGCAATAATCCTTGGCTTAAACGCTACACAGATTATGCAAACTACAATCGCATAATGCGCCAAATGCACACTTTGCAAGATGAGATTTTGCATATAGATGCTACAAACATTAGCGCGCTTAATGAAAAGCGTCTAGCCATAGAAACACTAGAGCGGCAGCTTGATTTGCTAAAGGACGCTAAAAGTGATCCCTTTAAAGACCTAATCCAAAAGCCAGAGATAGGCGATCTCCCTAATATCACCAATCCTTTTGCCATTATTAGTGGGCTATCTTTTATCAACAATTTGCAAAACACAAAGGCGGCATTTGAGAGCAATAAGCAGAGCCTAGAGATCGTGCTGACACTCATTGAGCGCAAATATAGCCTACTTGAGCAGCTTAGTAAAAGCCACAAAAACTATGCCAAAGAGCTAGCCCTTGTCCAAGCAGAATTGCTAGAGTTTCAAAGTGCTTATAATATCATCTCCACTAGCATTGATATTTATAATAAACGCTATGATGAGGTCTATGCCTTGCTCTCTCATCAAATCCACAAGCAAACCTTCAAGCTTATGTATATCGCCTTGGCGATTCTTATTAGTATCGGGCTAGCCCTGGGGCTTAAGCTTTTAATCAAGCGATATATCACTGATAATGAGCGCACCTACACAGCAAATAAAATTATCAATTTTTTTAATATCACTATTATCGTGCTTATTTTGCTCTTTGCTTACTTGGAGAATGTTACTTATCTTGTCGCGGTGCTGGGCTTTGCCTCTGCTGGGCTTGCGATTGCTATGAAAGATTTGTTTATGAGTATTTTGGGGTGGTTTGTGATCGTGCTTGGAGGCAGTGTGCATGTGGGTGATAGAGTTCGGGTAGAAAAAGATGGCAGTATCTATGTAGGCGATGTGCTAGATATTTCTATGCTACGCATTACAATGTATGAAGATGTAACGCTCACAAGCTTCGCGCATAATCGCCGCGCCGGACGCATTGTCTTTATCCCTAATAACTTTGTCTTTACGATGATGATTGCTAATTACACGCATAATGGTATGCAAACAGTGTGGGACGGGATAGATTTTTGTATCACCTTTGATTCTAATGCGCAAAAAGCCCAGCAAATCGCGCTTGATATTACAGCCAAGCATTCTAAATCCTACACCCAGCTTACCAAAAGTCGCTTGCGTAAAATGCGCGATCGCTACTCGCTCAAACACGCCAATGTCGATCCTAGGGTGTATAGCTTTATCGCTACAAATGGGCTTGTCATTTCTGTGTGGTATCAAACAAACGCCTATGCCACGCTCACACTCCGCAGTCAAATATCGCTAGAAATTATGCAGGCTATCTTGCAAGAGCCAGATATTTTCATCGCCTATGAGACGACAAAATTTGTCCAAACGCCTTATGATGGCTTTGGCGATAAATCCCACTAAGAAAGCATTGTATGAAAGAGATAAAACAAGAGAAAAAAGTATTTTTCAAAACCTTTGGCTGCCGCACTAATCTCTATGACACACAGATTATGCGCGAGAATCTAGGCGATTTTGCCCATACTTTAGAAGAGGCGCAAGCAGATATTGTTGTAATCAACTCTTGCACGGTAACAAATGGCGCAGACTCAAGCGTGCGCA
Organism: Helicobacter zhangjianzhongii; assembly: GCF_030249855.1. NCBI lineage: Bacteria > Pseudomonadati > Campylobacterota > Epsilonproteobacteria > Campylobacterales > Helicobacteraceae > Helicobacter > Helicobacter zhangjianzhongii. The sequence goes on along the minus strand of NZ_JANURN010000008.1, from coordinate 28,380 downwards.
GCTATGTGAGAAAAGCAAGAGATCTAGGGAAATCCGTGGTCTTTGCAGGCTGTGGAGTGAAAACTCAAGGCAGAGAGCTGCTAGAAAGGGGCTTAGTCGATGGCGTGCTAGGACATAGTCATAAAGAGTCTATCGCACAGGCTTTAGACAAGCTAGCACAAGGGCAGAAGTTTTTCTATGAAGATAATTTAGCGCATTTGGATTCTAGTATTGTGAGTGAGTTTGTGGGCAAATCGCGTGCTTTTATCAAGATCCAAGAGGGCTGTGATTTTGCGTGTAGTTATTGCATTATCCCTTCAGTGCGGGGCAAATCACGCTCCTTGCCTTTAAAGCAGATTGTAAAGCAGGTGCAAGTGCTGGTGGATTCTGGGGTGCAAGAAATCGTGCTTACAGGCACAAATGTCGGTAGCTATGGCAAGGATAGCAATAGCTCTATTACAAAGCTTTTGCACACACTCTTTGCTATCCCTGATCTAAAGCGCGTGCGTATCGGCAGCCTTGAGCCAAGCCAAATTGATGAAGAATTTTGCGAGCTATTAGCTCACCCTAAGCTAGAGCGGCATTTGCATATTGCCTTGCAGCACACGCACAATGCAATGCTAAAACTAATGAATCGTGCTAATTGCTTTGAAGAAGATTCTAGGCTTTTGCACACAATCGCAGATCTAGGCTATGCCATTGGCACAGATTATATTGTAGGACACCCCGGAGAGAGTGAAGAGATATGGGAGCAAGCTTTTAGCAATGTCCGCACACTCCCGCTTACACATATCCACCCTTTTGTGTATTCTATCCGCTCTGGCACAGCATCTGCTAGTATGAGTGATCGTGTCAATGGCGCGGTTGCTAAAGAGCGGCTACATAGTCTAAATACGCATATACAAGAAGCAAATCTTGCCTTCCGCCGCAAAAGACAGGCACAAGACAAGCCCTTGCAAGTGCTGATTGAGAAGCAATTAGGCGGCGTATATGTGGGGCTTGATGAGCATTTCAATAAGATCTTTATAGAATCCACCCAAGAGCTAGGGCAGTGGGTGGAGATCACAGAGTATGACATTAAGGAGCATAACTATGCCAAAATCTAAGCATTTGTGGGTGGGACTTAGCGGAGTGGTGATCGTGCTGCTTTTGTGCTTGGTGCTTGTGCTAAAGGATAATGCCAAGATTATTTCAGCTGCTGCATTAGAAAATGCCTTGCAAAAAAACTTCATCATAAAGCTTTGGGAGAGAGATGACTACCTCTATGCCCAAGCCAAAGATAGCCAAGTGTATAAAATCCTGCTCTCTCAAGTCAATCCCGCCATTATCAAAACAATGCCCATTGATAAAACAAGCACGAAGTGGTTTATTTGGGGGATTGTGATTGTATTTATCCTGCTTGTGTGTGGGGTGGGGATAGCTCTAGTTGCATCGCGTAAAAATCGCGTGCATATCACGCCGATCAACGCTGCTGCAATTAAAGATCCCCCAGAATCCACTTTTGCGCCATTGCACTCTAGTATGCGATTTAGCGATGTGGCAGGCATTGATTATGTCAAGGCAGAGCTGCTAGAGATTGTGGATTTTCTCAAAAATCCGCAGAAATACCAGCGATTTGGCGTTAGTCTGCCAAAAGGCGTGCTACTTAGCGGATTGCCCGGGGTCGGCAAGACACTTTTAGCCAAGGCTCTTGCAGGCGAGAGTGGCGTGCCATTTTTCTACCAAAGTGGCGCGAGCTTTGTGGAGATGTATGTGGGCGTGGGAGCTAGGAGGGTAAGAGAGCTTTTTAGCAGGGCAAAGGCTAGTGCGCCTTGTATTATCTTCATCGATGAGATTGATGCCATAGGCAAGGCGCGCAAGGAGGGTAGCAATAATAGCGAGCGAGAATCCACTCTCAATCAACTGCTAGTGGAAATGGACGGCTTTAGCGATAATAGCGGCGTGGTCGTGCTTGCAGCGACTAATCATATCGATGTGCTTGATCCGGCACTTTTACGAAGTGGGCGATTTGATAGGAAGCTTTTCATCGAGCTGCCTAATAAGCAAGAAAGAGAGCAGATCCTATCAATGTATCTTGCTAGCAAGCCTAATAATCTCCACCAAGACATCGCCCAAATCGCTAGTGAGACTTCAGGCTTTAGCGGTGCGAGTCTTGCCACGCTTGTCAATGAAGCCGCGCTTAATGCCCTGCGCAATCACGCTCAAGAAATCAGTATGCGTGATTTTGATGCTGTGTATAGCAAGATCCATAGCGGGCTAAAGCGGCTACCGCTACTAGAATCCAGCTTGCGCGATGTGTATGCGATTTACCACGCGAGCAAATATCTCTATGGGCGTTTTTATCAGCTTAGTATGCAAAAGGTAAGCTTGTTTGAGAGTGTGCTACTAGAATCTAGCATTGATACACTAAGTCGCACGGAGCTATTGCGGCATATTGGATTCTACCTTGTGGGCGATAGGGCGGTGCGCACTCTATGCAAAGATAGCTTTGGCGTGTTTGGTAGCGATTATCAAAAGGCGCGTGAGCTAGTTACAAAAGGGCAGGAGCTTGGGCTATTTAGCACACAAGAGAATGTGGGGGATACCCTTATCTTTCACGCTTCTTGTAGTGGGATTGAAGTTTTAGATACGCTTATGGACTTTATCACACACCATAGAGAAGGCATACTTACCATAGCAGCACTACTGCTACAAGAAGAGCGGCTAGATTCTAGCCTAGAATCCACTTTTTCTACCGCGATACAAGCGTGTGAGAAAAGGGTAGATCGCGCGATTTTAGCGCGATTGCAAGAGCGATTATTAGGCTAGACTATTTGATATAGCCTAGCTTGTAGAGCTCATTGGCTATGCGCACGACCACAGGTCCGGCATTACCGCCGCTTTGCCCGTGCTCGATAAGGATCGTTATGGCGTATTGGGGATTTTGCGCTGGGACAAAGGCTGTCATCCAGCCGTGTGAGCGGTGGAAGTAGGCTAGCTCACTTTCTTTGGCGCGTTTTTTTACTTCTTGCGGGATAGAAGTAACTTGCGCGGTGCCGGTTTTGCAAGCGATTTTGACTTGTGAGCCATAGACTCGGCGCGTGCCTGTGCCACCCGGGGCATTGCAGGCTTCTATCATACCTTTTTGGATAGCCCCTAGCTTAGATTTTTGCAAGTCATTTAGGACATCTTCTGGCTCTATGATATTGTCATCATTATTTTGCTTTTTTAGGAAGTGTGGCGTGGGGAGCTTGCCACTTGCTAGCAGGGCGGTGTAGCGTGCGATCTGCATAGGTGTAGCCAAGAAATAGCCCTGCCCAATGGAGGTTTGCACGGTATCTCCCACATACCAAGTAAGCCCATATCGCTGCGCTTTCCAATTTGGCGTGGGAAGTATCCCGCTAGACTCCCCCGGGAAATCCACCCCCGTGCGCTCGCCAAAGCCCATAGTCCCAAGCACATTTGTCATATTACCAATCCCTACCACTTGTGAGAGTTTGTAGAAATACACATCAACAGATTCTCGCAAGGCTTTAAACATATCCGAGCTGCCGTGTCCGCCTTGCTTCCAATCGCGAAACTGCCATTCGCCGATTTTGACAGAGTAAGGCGTATCGATTTTGGTGTATTCATTGACATCGCCATATTCTAAAATCGCCATTGCTACGCCCATTTTGATGACAGAGCCGGGAGGGTATTGCCCATTGATGAAGCGATTGATAAGTGGAGTGTGTGGATTATCAGTAAGGGCGCGCCATTTAGCCACGCTAATGCCTCCTACAAAGTCATTTAGGTCATACTCCGGGTAGCTTCCAGCCGCAAGGATCTCGCCACTTTTCACATCAAGCACGATAGCCGCGCCATTTTGCTCGCTATATTCTTCATCGATTGTTTGCTGGAGCTTGGCATCGATGGTTAGGGTGATGTTGTTTTGCGTTTGTGGGAAGAACTCTTCTGCTTTGGATACGCGTTGATTATAGGCATTGACAATACTATTGCGATAGCCTAGCTGCCCTTGCAAGATCGTATTATAGTGCCGCTCTATGCCCTCTTTGCCGATGATAGAAGTGTATTTGCTAACCGGATCATAGAAGACATCATTTTTATCCGCTCTGCCGACATAGCCGATGATGTGCGAGGCAAGCGAGCTGTGCGGATAAAATCGGCGGAAGGTAGGCTGCACGCGGATATTGTCTTCTTGCATAAGAGCTGCATAGGCTGTTTGTATGTCGTTGCTTGGGATATAGTCGATGACTTTGATTAGATCGTGGTTATAGGCAGAATTTTGCTTTGTGTAGGTTTGCAAAAGCTCATCGAAATTTTGATCCGGGAGATATTTGATAATCATTGCAATGGCATTGCGCAAGTCTTTATCACTAAGCAGTGGCTCTAAATAAATGCTAAAAAACAGCTCATTGACCGCCAAGGGCTCGCCATTTCTATCAAAGATCAGCCCCCTAGCTGGCACAAGCACTTCTTGCTTAGAGATATTGCGCTTGGCGATTCTTTCATAGTGGTCGTGTCGCTGGATTGTTAGGATAAAAATGCGCAGTATTAGGATAATCCACACAAGCACAAAAATGAGTAAGACAATTTTATAAGGGATACTAATATTTTTCATTCGCTATCTTTTTGAGCTTTTCATACACAAGCCCCAAGCACGACTCACACACAAAATACACGATAAAAATACTATGCATTTTAAACTCAAGCCCAAAGCCAAACATCTCAAAAATATACATCACAAAAAAGTAGCTAAGATATAGCACGCCTACATACCAGAAGACAAAAAGCGCGTTATGCCCAAAGATTAAATTAAATTTTTCTGTGATGATATAGCGCACGATGAGAAATACCAAAGGCAAGATCCCTAGCGGGAGCTGGTTTTGGGCTTCAAAGATCACAAGACAGATGAGAATCCCAATGGTAGCAATGAGATTTTTTCGCTGATAAACATCCATAAAAATGATAAAAAGCAGCCCGATCATCGGCGGCAAAAACAAAAATATGCGATTACACATAGTCCAGATGAAAAAGACAAAACACAGCAAAGCGACTTTGGCGATTTGCTTGTAGGTGTTGTGCTTCATCTCTTGGATCATAGCTATCCCTTGTTTGGCATATCGGTGCTTATATCGCCTAAAAGCGCGTAAAAGATACGCTCTCTTATCATATCAAGGAGAGTTGGATCTTGTGGGGATTTTGGGCGATAGATTGTGCGTGCTATTGTAGCGTTATTTGTGGTGATTAGTGCTGCTTTTTGCTTGAGCTTTGCTAGGTCGTTTTTGGTGAGTTTATCGGCTTTGGTATAGATAGGGAGTAGAATCTGATCGCCGCGTAATATTGCTTGAATCTGGCTGGCTAGATTGCTATCAATGGCAAGCTGCTGATGTCTGGCATCAATTAGGTGGATAAAGAGCTTGATACTGCTTCTTTGCTGCAAAAACTCCCACAAATTGCGCTGCCAGAGAGTAAGCTCCTGCTTAGAGACTTTGGCATAGCCGATACCAGGCAAGTCGATAAGCGATATAGGGATATGCAGGTCCTTTTCTTGATCGTGCCATATTGATGTGAAAAAGTTTATAAGCCGTGTTTTGCCCGGTGTGGAGGAGCTTTTAGCAAGATTGGATTCTAGGAGCGTGTTGATAAAGGTGCTTTTGCCTACATTGCTTCGCCCTAGCATAACAATCTCGCTTGTCGTAGGGGCAGGACACTCGCTAAGCTTACTTGCAGAAGTGAGAAAGTGCGCGTTTGTGATTGTGATCATTGCGATGGGGTAGAATCCACTTTTTTGGATTCTGGGGATTTTGGGCTATTGGATGGGGTATTTTGCATATCGTTTAGATCGATGATGACACGCACAGGGGCATTGCTATTGCTCTCTACATTGGCAATGCCATTGTCGTTGTTTAAGACAATTTTCTCCCCTTTTAAGAAATTGGGCTTGCCGATTTCTTGCACTTGAGCGTTGCCAATTAGCTGGTATTCATTGGCTTCTATGAGATAGATAAGCGTATCGCTCTTGCCCTTAAGCCTTCTGCCATCTTGGGTGAGTAAGAGGAAATCTACATTGCCTATGGCTTCAAACTTAAGCGGCTTGCGATTTTTATTGACATAGACATTGACTTTATCGGCATTGAGCTTGTCCTCGCCTTTTACCATTTTGACCTTGCCCGTAGCGGTGGTAATGCCCTTTTTCTCATCGGCGAAAACTTGCTGGGCTTGTATATCAAGATTTTCTGCTGCCGCAGCCACACATAGCCCCAAAAATACGCATATATATGCAAAAGTGGATTCTAGTGTAAAAGAATATTTCATTTGCTATCCTTATGTGCTTGTAGATCGATTGTAGCGGTGATATTGCTGGCAGTTGTGGTTTGAAGCTTTTGGTTATAGATGATATTTTGCCCTTCTATGCTGCCCTCCACCGAGCTTGCCCAAAATGCCCCAATCCCTGTGAAAATCTCGCTTGATAGATCGTATTTCGCGCGTTTGCTATAAAAGACCTCGCCGCTATTTTTAGCATAGACCCCGCCTTTGTTGAATGTGTAGATGTTGTTTGTGCGCACTATTTCTTGCCCATAGAGATACTCTACTATGCGTGGGGTGTTGCGGAGCTTGGGGGAGATTTTACGCAAAAGTGTTTCAAAGCTTTGTTCATATTCTGCATAGCGCAGGGCTTTTGTGCCTTGGATATGGACTTGCACGCCTGTGTCGGTGGTTTGATAGATAGAAAAATCATAGAGTTCTACAAGGGGCATTTGGGCTTGTTTGAGCAAGATGGCTTGCGTATCTTTGGCAAAAGTGATGATAAAAAGACAAACCCCAGCAAAGATGAAAGCAAAAAACCAATGCACACTATAATCAGCATTGCAATAAGGCTTAAGCATATCAATAATCTTGCGTGCTAGGGCTAGAATCTTACTCATAGAGGGCTAAAAATTCTTGATATTCTTCTTCATTGCGCTGCAAGATAAACTCTATCATCTCTCGCACAGCCCCATTGCCACCGGTATGTGTGAGCAAGACATCTGCTTGTGAGCGTAGGTAGGCATTGGCATTGGCTGGGGCAAAGCGCAGTCCAGATTCTCTAAACATACCTAAGTCATTTATATCATCGCCTATACAGGCTACTTCATCTTTGGAGAGATTAAGCCCAGAGATGATACTTCTAGCGATGACAGATTTATCCTGCACACCCATAAAAATCCTAGTAACCCCTAGCTCACTTGCTCGCTTCCGCAAGGCTTTAGACTCTCTCCCAGAGATGATCGCCACCTCTCGCCCAAGCTTAAGCCACGCGGCAATCCCTAAGCCATCGTGGATATGAAAGGACTTAGACTCATAAATGCCGCTATCTAGCTCAAGGAAGTTGATTGTGCCATTTGTCAGTGTGCCATCGACATCAAGTAGCAGCAAGCGTATCATAAGCAGCCCTTTGTGCTAGGGATCACCACGCGCTCATTCTTGCTTAATGCCCTGCGCAGTGCCACGCCAAATGCCTTAAATGCCGCTTCTGTGATGTGGTGGAGATTTTTGCCCCTTTTTAGCACGATATGTGCGCTCAAATTGGCATTAAAGCACATCGCACGAAACCACTCTTCTACAAGCTCTACATCAAACTCCCCCACCTTGCCACAATACGCTTTTCCCATATCAAAGTGTAAAAACGCGCGATTGCTAATATCAATATCACACTCCACACACGCCTCATCCATTACCACAGCGGCATTGCCAAATCGCTCTATACTGGATACAGGGTAAATACTCTGGGCTAAAAGCTTGCCCAGCACGATCCCACAATCTTCCACGCTATGATGAAAATCCACTTCTATATCGCCTTTGCATTCTAGTGTGATGTCAAAAAGCGCGTGCTTGCTAAAGGCTTCAAGCATATGGGTGAAAAACCCAATACCTGTGTGTATTGTGCTTGTGCCGCTGCCATAGATCTCTAGGCTTGCAGTGATTTGTGTTTCTTTGGTCGATCGCTCTAGGTGCTGCATATTGCTCCTTGTAGTGTAAAAGTGGATTCTAGTCGCGCACGATAACGGGACTTAGACTATGGGATTTGGCGAAGTCTTGGGCTTCTTCTTCACTTTGAAATCCTTGTAAAAATACCCTATACAAGCCGTCTTGCTCTTTGATTATGGCATTATAGTTTGTGTCGCTGTATTTTTGCTTAGTGGATTCTGCGCCACCCTTTTGCTTAAACACACCTAGTTGTAGTGAAAATGACCCCCCAGAGACTGCTTGACTCTCATCGCTCCCTACTTCAAATTCATCTTGGATCGCTTCATTTGAGACATTAAGGGTGTTTTGATAGTGCTTATCGACTTTGCCCCCAAAGCCTATGACTTCTATACGCACCTTTGCCGTGCCTTTTTGCACCATATCAATGTCCTTTGCTGCGGCGTTGGAGAGATCGATTATGCGTCCATCGACAAATGGACCGCGATCATTGATACGCACAATCGTTGTCTTGCCATTGTCTTTGTTAAAGACTTTTACAATGGTATTCATCGGCAGGGTTTTGCTAGCAGCAGTGTGAGCGTGCATATTGTAGGTCTCGCCATTTGAAGTGGCTTTGGCGTGGAAGTTTGGACCATACCAGCTAGCGATCCCATCAAAAGTCTTGCCTACTTTGACCTGCGTGGGGTAATACCACTTCCCAGCGATTTGGTAAGGGCGCATAGTCGCTCTTTGGATCGCTTCGCTCTCTCGCATACCGCGCAGAAGTGAAGCATTTGACCCGCTGAAGCTATCACTTGGGGCATTGCTCGCGCTAAAGTTACTGCCATTTTTCCCAAGCGTGAAGACATCGCCACCAAAGGCTTGATTGATATAGTTTGCCGTAGGAGAGCTTGTGGAGCGATAGGACTGCAAGCTATCATAATCGCTAAATGCCCCAATCCCTCCGCGATATACGCTTTCATTCGCACAGCCTAAAATCCCAAGCATAGCCAAAAGCCCTAGAATCATAGCACTGAATGCTTGTAGTAGCAGTATGGGGCGGGCTTGTGCTGTCATTTTAGTTTTGCGCGATTTGCTGCAATATGGGGATTACTATTTTTTGATTGGCAAAGATTGTTTGCTTGCTTGAGAAATTATTGCTAAGTTTTAGCTCCTCCATACTTATGCCATATTTCTTAGCAATGGAGGCAAGACTCTCGCCCTTTTTGACCTTGTGAAAGATGAAGTTCGCGCTAGGCAGCGCGTTTGGATCGTAGTTTTGCTTAAAATGCGCGAGCCTATCATAAGGGATATAAATGGCGTATTGCTTGCTTGATTTTGGGAGGAAATTATAAGTTAAGTGGCGATTGTATTTTTTAATATCTGCTAGGCTCATTCCAGCTCCTGCTGCGATACTTGCTAGCAGTGTGCCGCCCTTTATTTGCACTTGGGCTAGGGTATCAAATGCCCCTCGATTTAGGAGATACTCTCTATCAACGGCTTGCATTTTTTGCGTGTTGCTAAAGGCTAGGGACATACTCAATATCGTGCGGATATATTGGCGCGTCTCGCCGGGTAGATACTTTTCTCGCTCATCAAGTAGCACCTCTAGCTCACTGCTTCCAGCGCGTTCAATCGCCTTTTTGAGTCGCCCAAGCCCGCAGTTATACGCCATTGCTGCGAGATACCACTGCCCTGTGGCGTTATAGAGAAACTGCAAATACTTGATCGCTGCTTGCGTGCTTTTGATAGGATCTCTACGCTCATCGACATAGTCGTTTATCACAAGCCCTAAATCCTTTGCCGTATAGGGCATAAACTGCCAAATCCCTACCGCGCGTTTCTTGCTATATGCTCTTGATGAGAATCCAGACTCCGCCATCGCTAGGAATAAAAACTCCTGCGGAATCCCCGCTTGCACGATCATTGAGCGGATAATGGGGATAAACTCATAGCTTGCATCAAATTGCTGCACAAAGCGTGTCCATCGCGTATCTGTGCTAGCAGATTGCAAGATAGCATTAGAGTGCAAAGAGCTTAAAAACTCCACGCCAACACCTAGAGAATGCAGTGTAGAAGCTGTGTGATTATCAGGGATAAAGCCCCCACTATGCGCACTTGTCATTAGGCTAGCAAGCAAGAATCCTTTACAACAAGCCTTGCGCACACGCACTAAGGGTGAAAATCTGTGTAATACTATTGATGAAAATGATGATACAAGCGACAATGCGCACTCCTTAGATATGGCAATGGATTTACTAGAATCTATGCGGATTTAAAAAGTGGCGATTATAGCAAAAATTTTAAGCAATCTATAAATGGCGCATTATCTAGCTTGCTTGGATACCAAAGAGAGTGCAGGCATTACTTGTGCTAATATCTGCTAGCTGCTCTTGTGTGATTGATAGGATCTCTGCGACTCTTTGGGCGATTAGCGGGATATACTCTGGGCTATTGCGCTGCCCTCTGTGTGGGTGGGGGGTGAGATAGGGGGCATCAGTTTCTAGGACAATGCGATTTAATGGGATTTTAGGCAGGGCTTCTAGGAGTCTTCTAGCATTTTTAAATGTCGCCACCCCACCAATGCCATAGTAAAAGCGATCACTAAGCTTTAGCAAAATCTCATCGGCATTGTAGCAGTGCAGCACACCGCGTGCCTTTGGATATTGGGATAAAATCTCATAGGCATCATTGCTTGCTTCTCGTATATGCACAATTAGGGGCAAATCCCGCGCTATTGCCTGCTCAATATGCGCGATAAAAACTTCTGCTTGGTTGCGCTTTTGCTCCTGCTTAGAAGTGGATTCTAAGAAGTGGTAATAATCTAGCCCACATTCACCTATGGCGATACATTGTGGCTCATCAAGTAGGCTAAAGCACTCTTGCAGGGTGGAGCGATTGCTTATGCTAGCATTCTCGTGGCTAATCTCGCAAGGGTGCAGTCCGCAAGCGAAGTAGATATGCGGATATTGCTGGGCTATGTCTCTAGCGCGATTAAGCGTAGATGGGCTAGCAGCTGGGATAATGCACGCCTTTACCCCAAGCTCTTTGGCTTGTGCTATAACTTGCGCTAGATCTGTTATATAACGCTCATCATCAAGATGGCAGTGTGTATCGATAAATAGTGGCATTGTGGCTTGCATTGTGTCTCTCTTGAAGTTTTTGTGTATTGTAGCTTAAATTTGCATACTGCCTAGTTTGCTATACAAAGTTTTGCTACAATCCACACTTATCAAGATTACACATTAGGATTCTAGTATGTTTAGTGGATTGGTGCGAGAGATCGCAAAGGTGCGTGCGTTAGAAAACAACATCTTGCGACTTGAGAGCACATATACACCGCAAATTGGCGATAGTATCGCGGTCAATGGTATGTGCTTGACAGTGATCGCACTTCATAGCGATGGCTTTTCCCTAGAGATTTCTAAGCATTCAGCCCAAAGCGTAGCTATGGAGAATTACACTAAGTGTGTGCATATCGAGCCTGCACTGCGAGCGGACTCTCGGCTAGATGGGCATTTCGTGCAGGGGCATATTGATAGCATTGGCACAATCACCGCCATAAATCCCCACGCTAATCAAACGCTTTTTACCATAGCAGCAGATGAGCCTACACTGCAGCTTGCTATCCCACAAGGCTCTATCACAATCGATGGCATTAGCCTAACGATTTCTAGCGTGCAGCGCGATAGCTTCACACTCACACTTATCCCCCACACAATGCAAAACACCTTGTTTGCAAGCTATCGCGTAGGGCGCAGGGTCAATATTGAAACAGATGTGCTTGTGCGATCAGTGGCACATATCCTTGCCAAAATGAGCAATGCAGAATCTATGCGTGCCTTTGCCGCAAATGCCCTAAACACTAAGCCAAAGCCAAGCTGGAGCGAGCTTGATGATATTGCCCTAAGGTATTAGCGCGTATGCAAAAAGCAGCAGCCCTAGCCTATAACGCCCAGCAAGATCGCGCCCCAAAGGTGCTAGCAAGCGGCAAGGGTAGTATCGCAGAAAAAATCATCGCTAAGGCTAAAGAATACGATGTCCCTTTGTTTGCTAATGAAGAGCTAGTGGATATGCTTTTGCAAGTAGAGATTGAAAGCGAGATTCCAGTGGAGCTGTATGAAGCGGTGGTGAGAGTGTTTGTATGGCTTAATCGCCTAGAGTCTAATGCCCAGCTAAGTCGCATATAATGGAGCCTTTATGCGAGCGGTAGTGTCCTTGAGGTTTGTTGTTTGTGTCGGTGTTTGTGGTGTGTATGTGCAGGGCTGCTTTTTGCAAGACTTTAATGCACACGCCCGCCAAGCAGGCTATGTTTCTAAGGATTCGGTCTTGGGTAGGCATAGCGGCGATTTTAAGGATTTTAGGGGAACTGCAGACCATCAGTCTAGCTCCCCCCTAAAATCCTTAAAAAGCCCCACTAGCCCCACCGCAATCCCTAGAATCCGTGAAGAAAAACAAGCTAAAATCCTAGAATCCCAAAACGACAATAAAAAAGTGGATTCTAGTGTGGTTGGCGCGCTCCTCTCCCAGCAGAGTCGCTGGAAATTTACGCCCTATGTCTCTGGAGGTGTGAAAAGGAGCGGAGCAGACTGCAGTGGCTTTGTGCAAAGTGTGTTTAGTGAGAGCTTTGGGACACAGCTCCCTCGCACCACGATTGATCAAATGAAAGGCGGCAAAAAGATCAAGCAAAGCAAGCTACAAGCGGGGGATTTGGTGTTTTTCAAAACAGGGCGAGGTGCGCTTGGCTATCATGTGGGGATTTATCTACAAGATGGCGAGTTTCTGCACCTATCAGCAAAAGGTGGCGCGAAAATTGCTAGTCTTTCTCATAGCTATTGGAAGCCTAAGTTTATCAAGGCTGTGCGCTATGATATTCCCTAGATATGCAAGGATAATGTTTGAAGATATTATGTAGAAGTTTGTGTGTTTATGCTGTGTTTAGCTGTGTGGCTTTGGGCGGATTGTCGCTAGAAGAAGCCATCGATAAAGCCCTGCGATACTCAGCAAAAGTGCAGAGCCAAATGCACTATGTCTCTGCTGCTACTTACAACAAATACTCCACCTACGCGAATTTTTTGCCCACGCTTAGTAGCGGCTATACATATAGCTACAATGCCCCAAGTCTCTCGCCGCACTATTCTTTAAACGACATAAACTTAAGCGCGAGTATAAATCTCTTCCGTGGATTTAAAGACTATTTGACCACCGCAGAATCTAAGCAAAATCTTGTCCGCCAGCAGTTTTTGCTCCATAGTGCTAAAGCAGATATTATCCTAAACACTAGACTTGCGTATATCAAAATCTTGCAGAGCAAGGCGTTGCTAAACACCGCGCAAGAATCCGCCCGCTTGCTTAATGAGCAGCTTAAAAAGGCAAATTCTTTCTATCAGCAGGGCTTGCGTGCCAAAAATGAAGTGCTTACAATGCAGCTACAACTCTCCAATGCCAATATTTCCCTAGAAAATGCCAAGATGAATCTAACCTACGCGCTTAATGAGCTAGAGAATTTGCTTGGGGAGAGTGTGCAAGCAGAGCAAATAGAAGAGATACAAAAGGTGCATTTACACATTTATGACAAGCAGCATTTAATCGCAGAGATTCTAGAGCGCAATCCTGACTATCTCCTAGTCAAATCCCAAGTCAAATCCGCGGATCTAGCCTTCCAAATGACAAAGGCGCAGTTTCTCCCCCAGCTTGATCTAACAGGCATTAAACATTGGTATATCGATGGCGCAGGCAGGGCAAACAACTACTACGGCTTGCAATCACAAGTGCGGCTAAACTTCACGCTAAATTTCTTCAACGGCTTGCGCGATGGCTTTGCCTATCAGGTCAAAAAGTATGATTTATACGCGCTTAGGCAAAATCTCTTGCAGTATGAGAGAAATGCGAGCTTGCAAATCGATGGGCTTTTGCGTGATTATGCCAATGCCAAGCACCAGCTTACTATCTCGCAAGATTCTCTCCACCAAGCCAAAGAAAACTACATCATCACAAACAACCGCTATTTGCAAAATCTCTCCACTTACACCGAGCTAATCAACGCCCAACTACTGCTTACAACAATGCAGACAAACATCAACCAAGCGCGTTATAATATCGTGAGCATTCAATCTAGGATCGAGCGTTTAGTCAATCCATAGCCTAGGCAGATGATTGCAGTGCTTTGCTTACTAGAATCCACTTTTAGCTATGGCAGGTGTAAGAGATCAGGTTGTAAGAGATTGCAAGCGGCAAAAGCCGTGCGTGAAGCATAGTAGAATCCAGAAGGTGTGAAATGTTTGCAGTGATTAGACATAATCTTGGCGTGTATTTTATGGTGCTTGCCTGCCTAGAGTTTGCTCTTATAGGTATGTGTGCAAAGATTTTAAGTCAAGAGGGGTTGCCTAGCATTGAGATTATGTTTTTCCGCAATGCTATTGGAATGGTATTTATGCTCTATCTGCTAAGTAAAGTCAAAATCCACAAGGCTGGGGGGCATTTTTTCTTACTGCTTTTTCGAGGACTTGTGGGGACGATTTCTTTATATTTGTTTTTTTATAATGTCGCGCATATTTCGCTTGGTGGGGCATTTGCTTTTCAAAAGACCTCGCCTATTTTCATCACGCTTATTGCGTTTTTCTTGTTTAAAGAAAGCATAGGGCTGCGCGGTTGGGTGGGGATTTTCATCGCGTTTGCTGGGGTGCTGTGTATTTTCCAGCCCTTTGATGCTAGCCTAATACAAATTGATAGCAAAAATGCTATGCTTGGTGTGGTGAGTGGGTTTTTTGCCGCATTGGCTCTTGCGAGTGTGCGTAGCTTGCGCAATTTCTATCCCACAGAGTATATCGCCTTTTCATTTATCGCTATTGGGACGATTCTGCCACTTTGCTCTATGATGATAGGGGCATTTTACGCCCCTAGTGGTCTGGATTTTTTCATCGCGCCTTTTGTTATGCCAGATGTAAAGTCGTGGGTGTTTATCGGGGCTATGGGGATTATTGGCGTGCTGTATCAAATCCACATTACCAAAAGCTATGGTGTAGCCAAAAAGGCTGGCATAGTCGCAGGCGTGAGCTATCTTGATGTGGTGTTTTCTGTGCTAATTGGCGTGGCGTTTGATGGCGTGCCTAGCGCGCTAATGCTGCTTGGCATTGGTGCGATTGTCTTTGGGGGGCTAATCTTAGTCTATCGAAAAACTTAGCCTTTGCTATAATTGCATTAAAAACTAAAGGGGATAAATGATTCTTAGTGTGCCTGCTACAAGTGCTAATTTGGGACCCGGACTTGATGTGCTTGGGCTTAGCCTAGATTTTCGCAATGAGTTTCATATCACAAGGGCGCGTGAGAGTAGCGTGGAGATCTATGGAGAGGGGCAGGGGGTGCAGCGATTTTTAGCGGATAATATGTTTGTAAAAATTTTCCGCAAGACCTTGGAGCATTTGGGGGTAGATGAGAGAGAATTCCGCTTTGAGTTTTTTAACAAAATCCCTGTATCAAGGGGTATGGGCAGCAGCTCGGCAGTGATTGTGGGGGCGATCGCAGCAGCCTATAAGGTGGCAAATCTCCCTATAAACAAGCAAGATATTTTAGAGCAAGCCCTAGTTTATGAGCCACACCCTGATAATATCGCTCCAGCGGCGTTTGGGGGATTTACTATCTCTATGCTAGGGGGCAGAGTGGATTCTAGGAAGGTAAGTGTCATTACGCATACTATGCCTGCATATTTACGCGCGGTTATGGTGATCCCCAATCGCTCTATCTCGACTAAATACTCTCGCCAAAGCCTGCCTAAAAAATACGCTAGCCAAGATGTCATCTACAATATGTCGCACACAAGTGTCTTAAGCGCGGCGATTATGCAAGAAAAGTGGGATTTGCTAAGGCTAGCAAGCAGAGATAAGCTCCACCAAGAGCGCAGAATGCGCCAATATCCTGTGCTTTTTAGCGTGCAAAAATGCGCGCTAGAAAATGGCGCGCTAATGAGCACACTTTCAGGCAGTGGGAGTAGCTTTTTTAATCTCTGTTTAGAGGGCGATATGAGCCGCTTGCTTCAAGCCTTGCAAGATAGATTCCAGCATTTTCGCGTGATCCCTATGCGACTTGATAATGATGGGCTTATTTTTAGCGATGAGAAGATATAGATTCTAGCTAGGATTCTTGCGGGTCTAAAAATCGCTCATCACTAAAGCTATTTGCGTGTATATTGCTAAAGGCATTTTTTAGCGATTTGAATAAAAGTGGATTCTCAAGCTCTAGGGTTTCTAGCATTTTTTTGGTGTTGGCGCGAGATTTGGGGCGTTTGTCTTCAGGCAGCCAATTTATCGGGCAGTTGCAATCAGGGGCTATGTAGATGTTGTTATGAGCGATAAAATCACGGATCTGTCGCTCACGCACGAAAATCATCGGTCGCAGGACATATAAGCCATTTTGCGCGCGATAAATGGGCGGCATAGAGCGCAGCGCACCATTAAAGCTAAGATTCATAAAAAAGCTCTCCACCGCATCATCTAAGTGATGTCCTAGGGCGATTTTGTTAAAGCCGCCTTCTAGTGCAAGCGTATAGAGACTGCCGCGGCGCATTCTAGAGCAAAAGCTGCAGTAAATCGTGCCCTCTCGTTTATGCTCTTCTAAAATCTTATAAATATCTGTGCGGATTCTCTCATAAGGGATATTGTTTTGCTCACAATACTTGATGATGTAGTCATACTCCCCACCTCTGCCATAATCAATCGTAACTGCCTTAAAGTCAAAGGAAAAAGGCGCGTGCTTTTTCATATACGCAAGGATTGTAGCAAGCAGCATAGAGTCCTTGCCTCCACTTAGCCCTAGTAGGATTCTATCGCCCTCTTGTATAAGCTTGTATTTGGCATTGGTTCGCCCTACGATGTTTAGGATTTTTTTGCTAATTATAGGGGCTGTCATTGGGGCTTCTTTATGGTGTCGGCTATGGCTTGGGCATTGTGCGTATCAAGTATATCGCTATTGTATTTTAAAACAATCACGCCTTCTGTGTCGTTGGTGTAGATTTCGATAATGCCATTTGTGGATTCTAGGGTAGCGATTTTGTCGCTAGCATACTCGCTTATGGGGAGATAGAGATTTTTCTGCTTTGTGGGGTTTGCTAGGAAGAGCAAAGAGCCTAGCCATAGCACACAAATGATTGAGACAATAATCCCTATCCACATAATCCCAAAATGGTGGTATAGCACGCCCCCTAGCACCCCACCTGCAAACGACCCTGCATACGCGTAAGTGGTGAAAACTCCTAATGCCTTGCCTCTCTCGTGCGCCTTAGCATACTTGCTTGTGAGTGATTGCATTATAGGCTCTAAAGTCGCAAACCCTATGAAAAATAGCGTGATCCCAGCCACAAAAAGCCATAAGTAGTTTTCCGCCCCACCAATGGCAAGCAGCATATATGCGATCAAAAATAGCCCCACACCATAGCCTAGCACGAGCTTCGCCCTGCCATACTTCTCTGCCAAAATACTCGCAGGTGCTAAGGCGAAAATCCCACAAAGTGCCGCTGGAGTGTAGATCTTCCATAAATCTTCTTTGTGCGATCCTAGCTCATTGACAAAACACAGAGGAATCACCACAAAAATAAGCGTCATAAACATTTTTTCTAAAAAGGAGCTGCAATTCATAATGGTGAGATTGAGATTGCGCGCGCTTTTTTGTGGTTTTTGCTTAAAAGAGTAGGAGATTTTAGGTGTAGCAGGGACTACAAGGAGCAAGATCATTGAGATAACTGTCAGTAGTGCTGTAAGCCAAAAGAGCCACGCCACGCCGACATAGCCGCCGATGATTGGACCAATAAGCATAGCAAGTGTAAAGCTAGCAAATATCCCCCCACCCATAATCGCCATAGCCCCTGTGCGCTGCTCTTCTCGCACAAGATCAGTGATCTGCGCGCTTACCACACCGCCTATCGCACCTGCTCCTTGGATAAATCGCCCAAGGATAAGCGTATAAATATTATCGGCTAATGCGCAAATAACAGAGCCGATAAGAAAAATCAAAAGCCCTGCCATAACGACCTTTTTGCGATCGATTTTATCGCTTAGGATTCCAAAGGGCGTTTGGAAGATGATTTGCGTAAGATATGCCCCACTCACCGCTAGCCCTAGCAAGATCGCTGAAGTCTCGCCAAATTCTGCAACATACAAAGAAATCACAGGTAGCACGATAAATAGCCCCAAAAATCGCAAAAATACCACGAAGCTTAGGGGGAGAATTGCCTTGAACATTGGATAATCCTTGAGTTAAGTTGTGTTAAATCTGCTATTATAGCTGGTTTTTATCAAAGCTTGGCTTTGTGCTTGTGAGAGTATTTCATCATTTAGGAGTGCAGATGTTTCAGTTTATTGTCGCTAGTGGTAATAATGGCAAAATCCGCGAGATCCGCGAAATGCTTGGGGATTTGGGGCAGGTGATTAGCCAAAAGGATGCAAATATCTTGCTAGAGCCTGAAGAGTGGGGATCTACTTTTAAAGACAATGCCCTTATCAAGGCAAAAGCTGTGTTCAACGCCCTGCCCGGGAATCTGTATAGTGTGTTTGTGATAGCCGATGATAGCGGGATTTGTGTCGATGCGCTAGGTGGAGAGCCCGGAGTTAAAAGCGCGCGCTATGCAAGCACTACACATAGAAATGCCGAAGATGGCGCGAACCGCTGCAAGCTTATCATCGAGCTAGAGAAAAGAGGGGTTACTAGCTCTAGGGCGCAGTTTGTAGCTTGCGTGGCATTAGTAGGCATAGGATCGCGCGGCGAGTATGTGGAGTATGTGGCAAATGGCGTGTGTGAAGGAGAAGTGATCAATAAAGAGAGGGGGCATAATGGCTTTGGCTATGACTCGATGTTTATCCCAGATGGATTCTCACAAACCCTAGCAGAGCTACCCTCTGAAGTGAAAAACTCCCTATCCCACCGCTATAAAGCCCTGCTGCAAATCCGCGACCGCCTAGCACACGCCTAGAATCCACTTTGCAATAGGCGGTCAAAAGGGTCGGTGGCAATGCAACGATGAAAGGAGCTAATGTGAAAAAAGTGCTACAAATGAGTGCGGTGAAATATGCCATTGTCGGCGGGATCAATACGCTTGTGTGCTGGGTTGTGATCCTTGTGCTAATGTGGTTTGGCGTGATCCCAGAAGTGGCAAATGTCCTTGGCTATGCGGTGGGATTTGCCAACTCATATATACTTAATAAGACCTTTACTTTTCAATCTACCAACTCTCACAAGCAAGATCTTATCCGCTTTGGCGTGGCTATGGGGCTAGCCTATCTCATCAATCTTGGCGTGCTGATTGTGTGCCATCGCGTCTTTTTGGTAGATAAATATCTCTCACAAATTATTGCCGCGGTGTTTTATACAGCAAGTGGGTATATTATCAGCAAGTTTTGGGCGTTTAAGCAGTAGGGCGTTGCGGTTGAGCGATTCAGTCTTGGGCGATTTAGTCTTGGGTAAGCAATGCGATTGATTACGCTATTTTTAGGACAACCGCAGACCTCTAGTCTTGCTCTGCCCTAAAAATAGCGTAAAACAACCACGGTCCCCACCGCAACCCTTAGAATCGTGTTGAAGTAAAACAAGCTTTTGAAAAAGTGGATTCTAGGGTTGTGTTATGGATCGCCACGCCTTGCTAGCGCAAGGCTCGCGATGACAGATTGAGGCGTTTTTACTAGAATCCACTTTTTACACTTCGCTTAATTAGGATTCTAAGATTTGCTAGAATTGTAGCTTTCAATATGGAATCCTTTTTGCTTTAGGATTGTCAAATCTTCAAGCAAGGATCAAGAAGTGCTAGAGCAAGTAAGTAAGATTGATGCTGTTAAAAAGACTCCGTTTCCTGTGGATCCCCCCAAGCAAGCCGCACCTAAGGCTGAGTT
Source organism: Helicobacter zhangjianzhongii (assembly GCF_030249855.1). NCBI lineage: Bacteria > Pseudomonadati > Campylobacterota > Epsilonproteobacteria > Campylobacterales > Helicobacteraceae > Helicobacter > Helicobacter zhangjianzhongii. The sequence goes on along the minus strand of NZ_JANURN010000008.1, from coordinate 8,599 downwards.
TGTGCCAGATTTTAAAAGTGTGCTTGAGCAATCACTAAAAGCCCAAGACACAGCCCCACAAGCAAAGCCAGCAAATGCGTCCATAGCCAAAGCCACTAAGCCTATAACCCCTGCCTTACAGGCAAATGCAAAATCTAGCACACCTAGCCCAAATCTCCCTGCCACTAGCACTCCTGCTCAAGCGCAATCTATCTCCACACCACCTAGCACGCCCCCTAGCCCAAATACGCCTGCCAATAAGGCAAACGCCCCTACTCAAGCCACTTCTGCCAATCTCCCGCAAGCAAGCAATCCTTTGGGGGCTGCGCTGCAGGCTTCTGCATCGCAAATCTCTGGGCAAGTCTCTGGCAATGCACCCAAATCCCCCACTCAAAATGGGCAAGCTAAAAGCGAGCAAGATGCACTAGAATCTAGCCTTGCAAAAAGTCTAAAGCCCCAAACCCCTGCCCTAGTGGATTCTAGTCCGCAAGCACCGCAGAAAAAGAGCTTAAATGATATGGCAAAGCAAGAGCCACAAGAGAGCTTCCTATCAAAAATCACGCAAAATGCCAATAAGGCAGATTCTAGCACTCCTGCTACCCCCACTCCCACAAACGCCCCTACTCAAAGCCTAGTGGATTCTAGCGGGGCTGAAGTAGCGCAATCTGGCATAGCCGCTTTGCAAGCTAGCGGGGCTGCTGCAGCTATGGCACAAGATATGGCGATCAAGGATTCTAGCAAGATAGGCGCAGGATCTAGTGTAGGATCTAGCGCAGGCGGGGGCAGCCCTCTAGCCAATGCCCAAGCCAATGCGCCAAAATCTAATGCCCCCACCCCTGCCAACCCTACTGCAAAAGCCCCGACATTAGGCGATGTGGTGCAAAAGGCGCAAGATCTCGGGCTAAACCCTAGCAAAGCAGAATTTACCCAGCAAGAAGATGAGTTTAAAAACTCTGTGCAAGCACGCACGGGCTTGCGCCAAGCCCCAGCAAGTGAAGGGATCAAGCAGTTTTTTGACAAGCAAGATGAGATGAGCTTGCGCCCGTTTTTTTCTATGCTTAGTGCGGCAAATGCCCTTGATGCAGCAGCACGCAGAAGCGGCAAGGCTAATCGCATAGAATACGCCATTGAAAGCAAAAGTGAGAAAATTGCTATCATCAATCGCGGCAAGACACTGCCCAAAAATATCACAGAATCTAGGATTAAAAACGAGAGACAAGAAAGAGTCTTTGAGCAGATACAAAAAGACATTATCGCAGGCAGGGAGCTGGACTTAGAGCAGATTAAAGCTGAGCTTTTTGCTAGCAAAGAGAGTGATATAGCCCCAAAAGCACCTATACAAGGGCTATCCCAGCCCACACAAACTGCCCAAAGGCTCGCAAGTGCTAGTGCAGCTATGGCTGCTCCAGCTTTGGTCCAAAGTGCGCAAGAAGCCCTAAAAGAATCCCAAAAATCCAACAAAGATCCAAAGGATCAAAACGCACGCACAAAGGCTGTGACTAATGCAAAAGACAAAGCCAGCCCCACTGCACAAGCAGGCAAAGAAGCTAGAGTCCTAAGCCCAGAGCCAGAATCTAGTGTGCAAAAGGAGCTAGCCCGCGCTATGGAGATGGAATCTAGCCTAGCAGAGCCTATGCAAGAGCTTGAGCCTATGCCTAAAGAGCTCCAAGAGCTTGGCAAACCCCAAAAGACTGATAAAGCTAGCGAGCAAAAGCTAGATTCTAAGCCAGAATCTAAGCTTGCTGCAAGTGCGGCTTTGGGGGCAAGTGCGATGAAGCAAGAGCTAAGCAAGCCACAGGTTAAAGAGATGATCACTTCATTTGTCAATCAATTTGACCAAGAGGTGAAAAAATTCAAGCCCCCGATGAATAAGATCTCCCTAGAGCTTAATCCCAAAGAGCTAGGCAATATCGAGCTTACAATCACGCAAAGGGGCAATAACTTGCATATAAGCGTAGTATCAAACCCTCAAGTGATCAATATCTTTGCGCAAAATCAGCTAGATTTACGCCAAAACCTTATCGCCCAAGGCTTTGATGGCATAGATCTAAGCTTCTCGCACGATTCTAGCTCACAAGGTGGATTTGGTGGCGATAGCCACAATGGCGCAGATCAAAACGCTAGAGACAATCAACAAGGCTTTGTGCCTTTGGCGAAGGATTCTAGCGAGCCTAGTATGGAAATCACCCTACCGCTGTATGCGTAGCATTTAAACAAGGAAGTAAGGAGAGAGTATGGCACTTGATTTAGCAGAAGTTACAGGGGCAAAGCAGGCAAGCGAGATAAAAAAAACGCAAGAAAAATCCCCCAAAATCGCCAATGGACTAGATAAAGATGCCTTTATGAAGCTCTTTTTAGAGCAGTTGAAAAACCAAGACCCCACCGCGCCTATGGAGACGGAGAAAATCATCACCCAAACCGCCCAGCTCACCCAAGTCGAAATGCAAGAAGAAAACAAAAAAGCGATGAAAGAAATGGTGGATTCTATGAAAGTTATGCAAGAGAGCAATGAAGAGTTCAAAAACTTCCAATCCACACTCAAAGAGACTATGGATAAGCTAGGAGAAGGCGTGGATAATAGCATTGAAGCAGCAGGGCAAATGGCGCAAAGCTCGGCGTTCCAAAGTGTGGCTATGGTAGGCAAGATCGCTGAAACTGATGTGAGCGGCGTGAATTACACAGGAGAAGGCAAGGTGCATTTCTCGCTCTTTTTTGATCGCCCCATTGATACGAGCAAGGGCAAGGCAGTGGTGCAGATCTTTGATGAGTCTAAGCAGCTGGTGCGCACAATCGCACTTGATGATAAAAATGGGCAGCAAGGCTATTTGGACTTTAGCTGGGACGGGCTAAATGACAGGGGCGAGCAGATGGATTCTGGCTCTTACTCTGTGGAGGCAGAATACAACCTTGACCCAAAGACCAATCACTACCTAACAACGCGTGTGGGGCGAGGCGAGATCCAAAGCGTGCTGTTTGACAAGGGCAAGCCGCTTATCCGTATGGGCGAGCTGATCTTGCCGCTTAGTGCTGCGCTTGAGTTTTATGACAAAGATAAAGAGCTAGTGCGCTAGGGCAAGGCGCGTAAAGGAGCAAGTATGGCTATGAATGATACGATTTTAAACTCTTATAGCGGTATGAAGACCCACCAATTTGGGCTGGATTCTATCTCTAATAACATCGCCAATGTCAATACCAATGGCTTTAAAGAAAATATCCCTGAGTTTAAAAATCTCTTTAGTGCGCAAATGGACACCCTAAACTCCAGCACCATCACCAACAACGACCGCTCCTATGGCGCGACAGGAGCTAGCAATGCCATTTCTACCAAAAATGGCAATTACCACCCAAGTGATGGGCAGTTTGATGTGGCGTATATGGGGAAAGGCTGGTTTGTCGTGGGCGAGAAGCAAGATGGGAGCTTTGAAGTCAAAGAAGATGGCTATGAAATGCCCCAGCCCATTTACTTCACGCGCAATGGCGGATTTAATCGCGACTCTGATGGATATTTGGTAACTTCTAGCGGGCAGTATGTCTATGGTGTGAATCTTGATAAGATCAAAGATGGAGTCTTTACCTCAAATCCTAGCGAGCAAGATCTCTCCTCTCTGCCAACAGGGCAAATGCACCCCTTGCAAATCCCCCAAGAGCTGAAATTCCACCCCGTAGTAACGACCAAAGTCGATGTAGCGGTCAATCTCAATGCCAAGTCCAACTTCAAGAGTGCGCAGGAATTTCTCGTGCCAAATGGCGTGATTGATGAATCGCGTGTGAAAAGCCAAGATGTCGCCTCCTTTGCCGATGATGATGGGCAGCCCTTTGACCCGCGTGCATTTAGGGACATCATCATCACTATCAAAAAGGGTGAAGAAGGTAGTGAGAGTGAAGAGACCTTGCGCTTTAGCTATGGTAGCGGCGGAGCTAGTGCTAATGAGTTTCGCACCATAGGTGAGCTTATGGAGCTTTTTAGCAAAAGTGGGCTAGAGCTTAGCCCCACACTTGGGGCAAGGGGGAATCTAGCCTTTAGTGTCAAAAACCCCCAAGCCCAAAAGCTTGAAGTAACTATTGGCGGTGCGCTCTCAAATCGCATAGGCATTAGCACTTCTGCGATCCCCCTAGCTCAAGATGAGCATATCCAATCCAAAGACCTAAAGATCGCTACTTACTCCACTTCGCTTGATATTTATGATGAAGATGGGGGGAAGTTTTTGCTAAAGAGTGAGTATTATCTAATGGACGCTGGCGATCCTACCGGCACACCGCCAATCCCGCAAAGATGGCTTGTGCAAAGCGCAGTGTATGACTTTAGTGGTGAGTTTATGATAAGCAAAGAGCCTGTTACCCAAGAGCTAGTCTTTGACAAAGACGGCAAGCCAGAGTCCGCCCCTATGGAGCTTGACTTCAAAGACTCTAAGATCACCTACTCAATCACAGGCAGCGATAAATACACCTCAAGGAATCTGCCTTATGAGGATTCTAAAATGCTTGAAGCAAGCCAAGATGGCAAGGCAGAAGGCTCGCTTAAAGATATTAGGATCGATGAAAATGGCATTATTTTCCTAGCCTTTAGTAATGGCGTGAGCGAGCCTATGGGGCGGCTTGGTGTGGTGGCGTTTGTCAATGATCAGGGCTTGAAAAAAATGGGCGATAATGTGTATAGCCTAGGGACAAATGCCCTTGGCGGGCAAAACAGAGTCCTAAGTGGCAATCCAATCCTAGGCTGGAACAATGAAGGGAATCTCAAATTTGGGCAAATCAAGCATAAATACCTAGAGACAAGCAATGTCGATGTGGGCAATGCTTTGACAAATCTTATTCTTTATCAGCGTGGCTACTCGATGAATGCCAAGGCATTTAACACCGGCGATGACTTGGTCAAAGAAGCAATCGCGCTGAAAAAATAGCCGCATTGCTAGAATCCATTTTTGAAACAACGCCCCCACTCTGTCATTGCGAGCCGCTTTAGCGGCGTGGCAACACACAAAATACAAAAAGCGGATTCTAGTGTGGATCGCCACGCGGTGCAAGCGGTGTGCCAATGACAGAAAAACGCGGCAAGTCAAAAAGTGGATTCTAGGAAGCAAGCCTATTTTATGTCATTGCGAGCGGATTGAAAATCCGCGCGGCAAAGCAAGCGTAGCGCAGCTTCTTTAGTAATCCATAAATTTTGCGCTAGCACAATAGACATTCCTAGCATTTCCTAGAATCCGCTTGCGCGGATATGTGGATCGCCACGCAATCGCTACCGCGCTTGCTCGCGATGACAGAGGGGGTAGCGTGGCGCAAGGCTCGCGATGACAGAATTTGGGCTTGCTTCCTAGAATCCACTTTTTACACATCGCCTTTCTTATCTAGCAGCTCATTAGCGCGTTTAAGTATCTCTTCATCTTGGCTCAAGTCCGCCCACACCCACTGCGCTCCACTTTGCCTCTTACCATCAAGCAAGTCCCCACCTTTGCGGTATTTCAAATCAATTTGAGCTATGTCAAACCCACTCAAATGCGCTGCGAACTCTTGGAGCCGCGTGGATTCTAGCGCGTGCGTATAAAGATAGCAGTAGCCCTTAAGCCCATTGCGGCTCACCCTGCCTCTTAGCTGGTGCAAAGTCGCTAGCCCTAGCTTCTCTGGGGCGATGATGACAATGGTAGAGAGCTTTGGCAGTGAGATCCCCACTTCTATAAGCGTAGTAGCGAGCAATATACTGCCATTTGCCGCAAACTCTTCTAGCACCTTTTCTTTGTCTTTATCCTGCCCTGAAGTGCTATACACGCGCGCAAATCGCGCCCTCCAAAAGCCCTCGCCCTCTTTTAGCGAGAGATATTGGCTGCTCTGGCTCTCTTCTACAAGCGGATAAATGATCGCTACTTGATGCTCCTTAGCCACTTCTGCTTGGATATGCGCGAGTAGCTGGCTGAATTGTGGCTTGCCTATGATAGTGGTGGTAATGTCTTTAGGATAAGGTAGCTCATCGATAATGCTTACATCAATCATTTTAGATTCTAGCATAGCCATTGTGCGGGGGATTGGCGTGGCAGAAAACTGCAAGATATGGGGCTTGCTCTTAGAATCCACTTGCGCAAGCTGCTCGAGATAATACCGCTGCTTCACGCCAAATCTATGCTGCTCATCACTCATCACAAGCGCGACTTCTTCCGCGCTGATCTCGCGATAGAGCAAGGCTTGTGTCCCGATGATAAAATCCACTTGAGAAGCAAAAAGCCCCTGTAAATCCTGCTTAGATTCCGCGCTAATGTAGGTGATATTGAGCGATTTTGGCAAATAGAGCAGAGCCTGCTCATAAAGCTGCTTTGCTAGCACGCTTGTAGGTGCCATAAGCAAGGACTTCTTAGGATAGCTCATCATCACACTTGCCAAAATCACCATAGTCTTCCCGCAGCCCACATCGCCCATCACAAGCCTTTTAGCCGCTTTTTGGCTGGCAAGATCGCTGGCGATTTGCGCACATACACGCTGCTGGGCATTAGTGAGAGTAAAGGGCAGGCTCTTTACCCAGCTTTGATAATCCCCTGTGCAAGAGTATTTAGCCGGATAGTCCCTGCGCTTACTTGCCAAACGCGACAGATGATAAAAAATCTCGCAAAATTTCAGCGCATAAAGACTCTTCTCATCAAAGCCCTTATGCGCACAAAAAGCGTGGAAAAACTCTTTATCCGGGTGGAAAATCCGCACAAGAGAGCCTGCCACATCACTAGGTAGCCCGCACTCTTGCAGGGCTTCTTGTGTGATTAGGCTTTGGGTTAGGCTTATCATATCTGCATTTTTATGCGTGGTCTTAAACTTTGGGATTATGGCATTGATCTCGCGGATAGTCTTTGGCTGGATCATCGAAAATCTCCCCCCATCATCGCGCAAAGCTCCCTGCACAAACACCACAGAATCTAGCGGAAAAAGCCTTTTGATATAGGGCTTTGGGTGGAAAAAGGTCAGCGTGATGGGCTGGGAGAAAGCAAGCATATAAGCAGAGATTTGCAGCACTTTGGCATAGCTTCTATGGGCTAGGATCCGCACTTCAAGCACGCCTTGTGCGCCACTACGCAAATCATCTATAAGCATTGTGCTTTCATAACTATATGGGGCAAAGGTCGCTAACTCTAGCAAATGAGAGAATCCAAACTTCTGCAACTCTTGCGCGATCATACTGCCTCCGCCCTAGAATTAGCGCGATTATAGTATTTTAGCCCTCTGCTTGCAAGATAGATCGCAGTAGCTTGATAAAGGCTATGGTGTGTAGCTCTACGCCGTGCTTGTTAAGATGATAGCCTGTATCATAGAAATATTTGCGATCAAAATGCGCATCTTTCCACGAGTTTGCAAAGCCTATGCCACGCGCTAAAAGCTGGGATTCTAGGCGGTTTATTTTCTCTAGTGTCTTGCTATCATTATGGCTAAAGAGTGGATTCTCCATACTCACAGGATAGAGCAAAAACACCTTAATACCGCTTCGTTTAGCAAAGTCTTGCAAGCGCGAAAACTCTTGGATAAAAAAGCGCGAGAGCGTGGCTTCAGCATAGATATATGGCTCATTTGCCGCCAAGCTTGTAGCGGTGTATTGCGAGCAAAAATCCCCATTTGCACTAAGCGATCTATAACTATATCCGTAAAATTCCTGCCCACAAGGCACAATCTGCAAACCATCTTTTAGCAACTTTTTAGTGGGGGTGGCAGTGGCTTTAGGTGTGGCTGGCTCTTTGGTTTTAAGGAGAGAGCGCACAAGGATTTTGGCTAGATTTTGAAATATCCGCATAGGATCATTATAAAGATATGCTAGGAATACAGACTTTTTTGTGATGAATTTATCATACTCCTTATCCCAAGAGATCATATTTTGGACATACCATAAATCTTCATAAGGCTCTGTGGCAAAAAACGCGCTAAATACAGGCGAGTAGAAGACAATATCCCCACTCCTTGCTGTGTGTAGGATTTTATCCACTTGGTAGTTGATCGGCAGCCCCGCGTGTGTGCCATAATTGATAAAGCGGACAGGGACATTAGCCTCTATCATCGCCCCATTAAAGCCAAAAAGCACATTTGACCCACCAAAGATAAGCACGCGCGGGCGTTGTGTGGGCTTTTTGTTTAGCCTATCTTTCATCGCATAGACATCTTTTAGCCACACTTCAGCATTTTTTAGCAGTGGCATTTGGTAGCGCACACCAACTACCAGCATAGCAAAATACCCCACCACAGCCACCAACACAGATATACCAAAACCTATCACCAATCGCTTATACTCCATAACCGCCCCTAGAAATTAAAGTATAAAAACGGCGAGCTAGCACCTCTATCGCCGATGATTTTTAGCAAGCAAATCGCACAGCCCACACCAGCAAAAATAACGCCCACCCTGCTGATATGCGTGCTTAGGGCTATGCTATTTTTACACGCTAGAGCTAGGATAAACGCTAGGAAAATCCACCCCCACACTTCGATAGAGTTTGTGCTAACTGTGCCAGAGTCTGTGAGCCTAAGCCACACCACCTCTCCGCCAAACATTCCTTTAAGCAGGTTGATTGCTCCTTGCACATTTTCAGCTCTAAAAAACACCCAAGCGATATTGACACAATTAAAAGTAAGCAGCCAGCACAGAAGGATATAGGCT
>NZ_JANURN010000007.1:0-111284 GCF_030249855.1 Helicobacter zhangjianzhongii | reverse complement strand
ACAGCAATCGCCCTAGCCAAAGATAATCGCCTACCTATCATCGTGTGCAATATGTTTAAAGCAGGAAATCTCCTTGAGATCGTGCGTGATGGCAAGGGTGTGTTCTCTGTGGTGAGATAGGGGGATATGCATGATACGCTTACTTGTATGCTTATGTGGCTTTGTGGGGGCTTTATGCACTCTCTCTATGGCAAATGCCCCAGCTACGCTTGAACGCTTTGTGCCGCTGGTGCTAGAATCTAAACAGAGCAAAGCAGATGCAACTCACAATGCCAAGCCCCAAGCTACACTACCCCCGCTTAGCAAGACACCCCAAGTGCGGTTGTGGGATCTAAGTGCGCAGTATGTAGAGCAATTTTCTCCTGCGATTGCGCATTTGCGATCTCTTGCTACAACACAGGAGCAAAAAGACTTCATCAAAGCGTATGAAGTGTTTTTGCGCGTGGCATTGCTGCGCTTTGCCACAGAGTATGTGCGTGATAATGGCGGTTTGGCTGCTTTCTTAGATACAGATTCCATAGCAGAATCTAAAGTCGTTAAGCCAAAAGAAGAGCACGCACGCAAAAAGATAGAGCTTGCTTGGGAGAGCTTTTTGGCAGAGCAAAATGCCTTTATCCTAAGCTTTGGGGGAGAGTTTTTCCACTTTGTTAGCGGCTATAAGCCGACAAAGGTTTGTGTCAGCGGGGGCTGTGGGCACGAAACCGAGCTATTTAATCTTGTCAATGCTTTCCGCTCGCTTCAAAGCAAAGATTTGCAGCTGCAAGAAGTCTTGCGATATGGCACACAAGGCTTCGCGCTTTTTGCTCTAGTTGCTAGTATCCAAGATTCTGGTGAGCTATTCAAGGACTTGGGCTTTGATAGCTTGCGTGCTTATCCTAGCAAGGAGCTTAAGCCACTGATAAAGGAGCTGCAAGGCTTTGAGGATAACGCGTGGCTTGGGGCATTTGTGGGGTATTTTGCGCACGAGTATCTTTCCAGACTCTACCGCGCTAAATATCTCTTGCGCATTTACACACAAAAAAGCAAAACCAAGCAGATCCTAGAATCTATGGCACAAGATGGGCTTGCCCCCTGCCTAGATTCTACCATTTTGCCAAAGCAAGCTCAAAAGCTCTGCGAGCAAAGCGCGCATATAGCACAGAGTGATTTGCCAGATATGGTAATGGGCAATCGAGTCTTTTTCCTGCAAGATAGGCAAAATTGCCTAGAGCTATACTATGAGCAAGATAAGGCACATTTGCGCCTTATCCCAAGCCCCACAAGCACCAGCGCGATATGTCAAACGCTCCAAAAAAGCGCGCAAAAGCTTGCGCAAGAATCGCTAGAAGAATCACTGCAAGACCCTGCGCCGCCTGCTCCAACGCCCACAGACTTCGCGCTATCCCCTAAGCAGCAAGCAATCCTAGCGCGCATACAATCCCCAAGCTTCGCGCTTGACTTGCAAGACTTCAGCAAGCTTTCAAGTGAAAAAATCAGCGAGCTATGCCAAAAAGGCAGCATAAAGGCGTGCCAAATCACCGCTGCTCGCACAAAAGATCTACACCTCTTGCTAGCAAATTGTAAGGCAGGGGTGGGGGAGTCTTGCGCGATGTTTAGCGAGCTAGTGCTATCAGGGCAAGCAACAAGCAAAGATGAAGCAAAGGGCAGAGATACAAAAAAGGGCGCAAAAAAGGCTAAGGGGAGTAAAGTGGGCATTGCAGAGGTGCTAGAAGCTAGCAAAAAGGGCTGTGAGCTAGGGCATAGCGGCTCGTATGCTATGCTAGGTGAGCTGCTTGCGCTAAAGCAAGAGCAGATCAAGCACTTTGCAAGCAAGGGGCTTGATGTCTCATCGCTTCCGCGTGATCTAGCCGGCTCACTGCCTTTGCTGCAAAATGCTTGCTCGCGTGGAGAGGAGCTAGGCTGCCTGGGGCTTCTCGCTCGCGCTAAAGAATATGAAGCAGCCAAGCTTGTAGATTCTGCCAAAGAGCTTGTAGCAAGTGCTTGCGCGCCATTAGAATACCTGCTAGAAGGCTGTAATAAAACAAAAGCAAATGCAATCCTAGAAGTGCAAAAGACCTTTATGCTCAAAGTGATTTATGAAGATGGCAAGCTGACAAAGGCGGATTTAGCGCAGTTTGAAAAGGTGTGCAAAGATGGCTCAAATCTCGCGTGCAGGACACTTATGCGCTCTTATGATAAAGTCTATGGTAGCCCTAAGAAATATAGAGATAGCCTGCGTGCGGTAGCCGAGCTTGCTTGCGCGCGTGATGATAGCGAGAGCTGTGCTGTGCTAGCTGGGCTAGAATCTAGGAAGCCAGAATCTAAAGGAAGCGTTGAGCAAGCCCAGCTCTATAAAAAGGCGTGTGATGTGCTTGAGATTGAGCGCGCGGGCTATATGGATAGATTGCGCCTAAATAGCTATGCGAGCTGCTCGAAAGTGGGCGATGCGTATTGGCTAGGCAGGGGAGTGGCGAGAGATAAGCAAAAAGCGCAGATCTACTACTACCAAGCCTGTGAGAATGGCGAAGATGGCGCGTGCGATAAGCTGCGCTCCACACTTGCCAAATAAGTGCAGAATGCCATTGCTATACTTGGGCTTTAGTAATGGCACGATCACTAATCCACCGCCTTTGACACTGATGTGGCTTAGAATCTACTTTATTATGTTGTGTGCTTGTGGCTGCTAAAAGTCTTGTCGCGCTTTTTGCCACGCTTCTGCTAGCATAGAATCCGCGATAACGCATAAGCTGGATTCTAGGAAAACATTACCAAGCAGTGCTATGGTAAAGCGATGTCTTTTGTGCTGCGCAAAATCTGTCCGGTGCGGCGATTTATGGCTTCGATATACAAAAACACCCTATCACCAACAATCTCAAATCCGCCCTTATAATCATCATCTAGCACAAAATCTCCAGAAGCAATCTGTGCAGCGTGGCAAAGCTTAGCTACTTGCTCAAGACTTTGTAGATATAAAGCCCCTTGGAATTTTATGTGCGAGTTTGTGAGCCTATCTAGTGTAATGCCTGTGCTTGTGCGAAGGCTTGTGAGAAAAAAGCCAATAAGTAGCAAAAGCATAATGGCATATAGCAAGGCATACGCTTTTGATGTGGATTTATAAGATGATCGCAACGCACCCATAGCTACCGCAGCCAGCCTACACGATTGACACAAAATATCTTGTGAGACAGATTTGTGCATATATCTATGCTAAAGGCGTTATTGGGCAAGGATTTCACATCAAATCGTGTAATATCTTGCCCCAGCAGCACGCCATCAAGGAATATTGAATGATCGCGCAAAATGATCGTGTGCGATCCGCTCTGCAGGGTAGAATCCACAAATGTAAAGCTAGATTCTGTCTCTAAATGATTGCGGATAATATCGGCGGTATTGGATAGGGAGATTTGCGCGAGAGCTATGCTGCTTTTTGCTATGGATTGTCTTTGGAGTGAGAGAGCTACTTGCACAAGCGTGATAACAATAAGCGATAAAATCACGATACCAAACACTAGCTCTAGTAGCACAAATGCTCGCGCGTGGCTAGCTATGGTGTGCTTGACTTGTCGCATACTTGTGGGATAAAGAGCTTAAAGGTGCTTTGAGACTGCGTAGTGCTAAAAAGCTCACCTTGGCAAGAAAGTCCATCGCTACCGACTATGATATGCGGTGCTGGTGCGATTTTGGATTCTAGCTCTTGGAGTGCTTTTTCTTGCACGACATCTAGCTCAGCTACGGGCAATTCCGCGGTCATTGATCGCTCACGATAAAAATGCGCCAAAATCCCAAACGCCACGCCAATAACCACAAGCGCAAACACAAGCTCCACCATCACAAACGCACAAAGCACCTGTGTGGCAGTTTTGCGCGCTTGCAAGCTAGGGGCTTTAGCGAATCTTTGGGCTAGCATTTAGCGTGCTTTGACTTGGCTATCGGTATGTATTTGAGGCTTTGGCATACTGAAAAATTCCTTTTCTAGCACGACAAAAAGATCCCTATGCTCCTGCGTATTCCCTTGAGATTGAGTGTCTTGAGCAGTTTGAGCTATCTTACCTGTAATCTGCAAAGCAACAATCCACCGCCCCTCTGCCTCTATCTCAAACGATGGGCTTACAAATACCTGCTCCTTTGGGTCAAAAAGCATTGTGCCAATGAGAATCTGCCCTCCCTTATGCTCTGGCACACTCTTGCTAAATGATCCACTGCTAGAATCATAAATATGCACTTCTAATTCTTTGGGATCGCCTATTTTTTGCATAAAGACCTGAATGCGCAAATCTTGCAGGTCATTAGATTTATGATCTAGTGTATCTGCAAGCAAATAGAGTGTATTAAGCTGTTTGATGAGCAAGATATTTGGCGAGTTATTTTCTACTTTATCACGATGAGAAGCACGAAAATAAGGGGAGCTAGGCTTTAGGATACTATCTTTTGTGGGTTTGGTATTTGCTTGGAGATAAAAGTCATAATACTCTTGCAGCGTATCAGTGTCTTCTAAAAGCTGATTGATCGCACTATCTGTGTCGGTATGCTTCTGGAAAAATGAGCGATCATCATAGACTGGATGTTTTACAGAAATATACACAGAGATACAAATCAAAATAATGCCGATAAATATCGCTAGCAAAATACCATAGGGCCATAAATTACGCGCCTTAGTTGTGCTGGAGTCTTGTGGGCTGATGGGATTTGGTTTCATACTCTCTCCTAGGAAGAAGGTTTTTTACGAGAAAATTGAGCAAGCACAAAAAGTCCAAGCAAAATAAGCAACATAGCATAGAGAATAAAGCGCACAAAAAAACGCACGCCTTGCTCATCTGTGCTAATACTATGCTCAAACTTTATGTCATAGTGGCGAGCAATGATGTCTGTGATCTCAGCATAGCCATTGAGCAAAATCGCAGAAAGTCGCTCGGGCGTGATGTCTTGCTCTTTTTCTGGGATAAGTGGTGCCATATAGTCAAAATACACAGAATCCAATACTTTAGCACTAAGAAATGCCTGCAAATCATCACTACTAACAAGATCGAATTTTCTTTCTTGCACAAACAAAGACAAGACAACATACGGCTCTGGCAATCGCGAATAAAATGTCGCTTGATAATCTTTACGCGCTTGTTTTGTTGGATACCTTGGAGAGATAGAGATCTCATCGATAATATCGATATAGATTTTAATGCCTGTTTTTTGAAAAATTTCTGCCGAGAGAAGCCGTATGATCTCTTGTGTCTTTGGCACGAGAGTTTGATGTGTATTGCCGATGATGTAGCCACTAGATATTGGGCTACCGACATCAGCATATAATAGGGGGGCAACAAACAGCGCAAAGACAATGCGCTTAAAAAAAGGCTTCAAGCTATTCCTTAAACAAGATGCAAAAGCCCATCGGGAATAAAAGCAATAGCAATAGAAACAACACCCAAAACAACCAGCAAAGCACCTAATAATTTTTCTGCTGCAGTAAACATAGATTCTCCTTTATTGTGCATCTTGGAAGAAGTTTTTATTTTCCACGCTTTGTGCCTTGATACCCTTGTAGTCCTTAAACTCATAGTAATTTTGCGCGTTGGCACTTTGCACACTTACAGCAACATAGCCAAAACCAATCGCAAGAACAACGACAAGCACAACAGCCACCAAATATCCCAAAAGCCCATTTATACCAAATAGTCCATTCATCACCTACTCCTTTACTTAGTCATTAACTTGTAGCGAGTTGATATAAGCAGTCAATGCCTCAACTTGTCTTTCGCTAAAGTTTGCGTAATTGAAAGATGGCATCTTGCCTATGAAGCCTTTCTTGCCATTTTTCAAGACTTGCTCTACAAGCACATAGTCTCCATAAGTATTGAGATTTGAAGCAAAGCCTTCTATGCCATTTGCATTACCGCTTCCATCGTTGGCGTGGCAAGTGGCGCAAACATTTTGATACACAACTTTGCCTGCTTCTACATCAGCTTGTGAATACTTTGTAGATTTGCTAGGAGAAAAAGTCTTCATCACATACGCTGCAACTTGTCGTTTTTCATCATCGCTAGTAAGAAGCCCCGGTGGCATCTCTCCAGCGATATAATTAAGCCCTTTGCTACCCACATCAATAGTATGGATAATGCCCTCTTCTTTACCCCAAGCGCGAAGGTTTTGTGCTTGACCATTGATGCCTTCTGCATTAAGCCCGTGGCATTGAGAGCACTGCACCAAAAAGATTCCTTCCCCCATATCGATTTTATCTTCAGGGGTTAGATTCTGCCATTGCTGCTCAAACTTCTCGCTGTTAGCTTTGACTTCTTCATTGTATTGCCCAATTTGCGAGAAACTCTTTAGCGGATAACCAAAAAACATATACCAAAATCCCCAAACAATAAGCAGCATAAAAATCACAAGCCAGCCCATAGGGATATTATTTTTAAACTCCTTGATCCCATCCCAATCGTGTTCTGTCAATTCCCCATCGTTTTTGGCTGTTTTCATTTTTTTGACATAAAAACCAACCACATAGATAGTAATCACCAAAATAGCTAACGCACCCAATAAAGCAATAATATTGACACTATCACTCAACCAATTCATCTCTGCTCCTTTTCTGTAATTCTAGGCTCTATAAGATCATCATTTAGATCATCTCGCACAGCCAACTCACCATACTTCTCATAATCGCGGATACCACGCTCTTGGCGTCTCCACATAGAAACTGCATAAGAATACAAAAACACGATAAGAAAGATCGTTACGACAAAATATACGCCTGCTCGTAAATATTCTATAGTTTCAGCTTCCATATCAACCCCGCTTATTTTGTCCTACGCGCTTGCCCCAAGCTATTAAGATAAGCGATCAATGCCACAATCTCTTTCACTTCGCCTTTTTCCAAAGCTTCTTTGATTTCTTGAGATTTCATATCATCGACAATTGCTTGGGCTTCTTGCAGGTAGATTTTCTTAGCTTCTTCAATATCTTCCCCAATGGCAACGCCACCTTCTGTGTTATACGGCACAGCAAAAACTTTCATCTGTGTATAAGCCTCAGCATACGCTGTCTCAAAATCCGCATTTTTGGCATAGAGATGTTTATATGCTGGCATTATAGAAGCAGGGACAACACTTTTAGGATCAAGCATATGCTTTTCGTGCCAATCTGTTGTTCTGCTATCACCAATACGATGAAGATCTGGACCCGTGCGCTTAGATCCCCACAAGAATGGGCGATCATAAGCATACTCGCCATTTATGCTTGCCATACCATAACGATCAGTTTCTGCTAAAAATGGGCGAATAAGCTGTGAATGGCAGTTATAACAACCCTCATTAATATAAACTTGTCGCCCTGCAGTCTCTAGCAGAGAGTAAGGCTTAAGCCCAACAAGAGGGCGTGAAGACTTAGAAAAGTCTGGGAGAATCTCCACCAACCCAGCGATAGAAAATACGATCAAAAACGCCACCGTGAAAAAGAATGGATTCTTTTCTAACCAACTAAACATATTTTCTCCTTACA
The DNA here is from genome assembly GCF_030249855.1 of Helicobacter zhangjianzhongii. Classification (NCBI taxonomy): domain Bacteria; kingdom Pseudomonadati; phylum Campylobacterota; class Epsilonproteobacteria; order Campylobacterales; family Helicobacteraceae; genus Helicobacter; species Helicobacter zhangjianzhongii. Next base: position 103,817 of record NZ_JANURN010000007.1, on the reverse strand, counting down.
CGCTTATGCAGCCATAGGTGAGGCTGATTTAGGCTCACTCTCTAGTTGTCTTGCTGCTGTGATAGTCATTATGACATTGTAGATAAACATCACAAAACCAATAAGATACATTGTCCCACCAATTGCTCGTATCAAATAGTATGGGAATAGCACGCTTACTGTATCGATAAATTGATAAGCAAGATAGCCATTTTGATCCACATCTCTCCACATCATACCCTGTGTGATACCAGCGATCCACATACTTGAGAAGTAGAATACAATACCAATTGTCATAATCCAAAATTGTATATCCATAATCTTGCGTGAGTAAATTTCTCGCTTATACATTCTAGGAAGCATATGATAAGAAGCTGCAATAATGGTAAATCCTACCCAGCCTAGCACACCATCATGCACATGCCCAACAATCCAATCCGTAAAGTGTGCAAGTGCATTGACAGATTTGATAGATTGAATCGGTCCTTCAAGAGTGGAGAGCATATAGAATGTAGCAGCTAGCATAAGGAATTTTATCAATGGTGATTCTTTAAGCTGATGCCATTGCCCACGCATAGTAAGTAGCATATTAACTGCAGTCCCCCAAGAAGGCAGAATCAAAATCACAGAAAACACCATACCAAGCGTTTGCACCCAATCAGGCACGGTGGAGTAGATCACATGGTGCCCACCTGCCCAAATATAGATAAACATCAAGCTCCAAAATGAGAACAAAGTAAGTTTATAAGAAAATATACTCTGCCCTGATTCTTTTGGCAAGAAATAATACATCACACCAATGATCCCAGATGTGAAAACAAATGCCACGGCATTGTGTCCCCACCACCACTGGATAAGCGCATCATTGCTTCCTGCATAGAGTGAAATTGAGTGCCAAATACTCCCTGTCCCAGCGACAAAATAAGTAGGAATAGCAAGGTTGTTAAAGATAAAAAGCACAGCAATCGCAGTAAAAGTAGCGATGAAATACCACAGAGAAATATAAATCACATTTTCTCTGCGCACACCCATAGAGCCAAACATACTAACACCCCAAAGCACCCAAACCACAACTACAAGCAAGTCAAGTGGCCACGCTAGCTCCGCATACTCCTTAGACTGCGTAATCCCAGCAAACAATGTAATAACCGCTAGCACAAGCAGTGCGATATAGATCCAAAAATGCGCCAAGCCCACAAATTTCAAAAACGGATGTTGATGATAAGTGATCTTAAGCACCCTTTGCCCCAAATAATACCAAGCTGCCCAAATCCCACTTAGCGTGAAACCATAAATAATCCCATTTGTGTGTAATGGTCGCAATCTACCAAAAATACCATATTCACCAGCAATATAGTTTAGATCTGGAAACGCCAACTGAAACGCAAGAACTACACCAATAAGCATACCGATAAACCCGAACGCCAAGGTGGAGTATAAAAACAATTTTGCTATAGAATAGTCATATTCTAAGACCGCATTGCTCTGCATTTTCTCTCCTTTTTGTAAGAAATTGCGATTATTCTAGCTTATTTTTCCCTTTTGTAGTCTTAAATTTTGCTTTTTGGTTGGGTAAAGTTAATCTTTGATTAACCAAATATCCCTATAGCGTATCAATGCAATCAATATCGACTTCCAAGTCGCCCAAACTCTCTAACACACGCAAAATATCACTATGCTTTTGGGCGTGCAATAAAATATGAAATCGCCACTTGCCCGCTATGCGCTCAATCGCATTTGCCCCATACCCTAGGATTGTAGCCGCGCTCTCGCTGCGCTGCTGCAAAGCTTGCAAAATTGCCAGCATATTCTCTTGCGCTTTTGCTTGAGAGCGATGATCGCAATGGATCATAGCAAGCCGCTTAAAGGGCGGATACGCCGTGCTGCGATGCATAAGCTCCCATTGTAAAAACACCTCATAATCGTCCAAAAATCCTTTAAGCCACTCACTTTGCAAGCTTTGGATAAATACCCTGCCATTATCTTTGCGCCCAGTGCGTCCAGCGATTTGATGTAGCAAGCTCACCCCTCGCTCAAGGCTACGAAAATCCCCACCCTGCAAGATATAATCAATCCCCACCACACCCACAAATGCGACATTGTGATAATCGTGCCCTTTGCTTAACATTTGCGTGCCTACAAGAATATCAATCTCCCTAGACTTAAACGCACTAAGCACATCTGTAAGCTTCTTTGCTGTGGTAATATGATCTCGATCAAATATGCTAATCCTTGCTTGCGGATAGAGCTCTTGCAAATCAGCAGCAACCTGTGCTGTGCCAATGCGTTTGTTTGAAAGATTGTTTCCTTTACATTCAGGGCAAAGATTGGGCAACACCTCTTTATAATCACAATAATGACAACATAGCATATCACGCGATAAATGCACGCTCATATTCACACTGCAAAATGGACAAACAAAGCCATAGCCACACTCCAAGCATAGCAATGCCTTAAAATTCGCGCGTGTAGGGACAAAGATGATAGCTTGCTTTTGCTGCTTTAGCACAGCTTTTATATGCTGCTGTAAGTTATAGCTTAGTTGTGCAAAAGTGGATTCTAGGATAAATTCTTTTTGTGCGCGGTAGAATCCACCTTTTAAGCGGAAAAGATAGTCGCCATCTTTGGCGCGTTTGTAGCTTGTAAGGCTTGGGGTAGCAGAGCCTAGCACGACTTTAATGCCCGCCTGCCTGCTAAGCAAGATAGCCAGATCCCTAGCATTGTAGCGTGGATTACTCATTGATTTATACGCATCATCGTGCTCTTCATCGACAATGATTACCCCAAGGCGTGCAAGCGGTAAAAATAGCGCGCTTCTGGCTCCGGCGATGATTTTTATCTGCTGATTATGCAAGCCTTGTAGAATCTGCTTTTTCTTACTCGGGGTGATTTTGCTATGCCAGAGTGCCACGCAATCCCCAAACACATTCTGCAGTCTTGCTAAAGTCTGTGGAGTTAGAGCAATTTCTGGCATAAGAAACAAGGCGGCTTTATCGCGACATAAAGCTTGTGCTATGCAGTGGAAGTAAATCTCTGTCTTCCCAGAGCCTGTATCGCCAAAGAGCAGGCTCAAAGGCTTAGATTCTATAAATGCATAGGCTTTTTCTTGCTGGGGATTTAGACTAGGTAGCGCAGATACAATTTGCTGCTTTTGTGCCACAGAGAGCCTAGCGCATAAAGGCAGCTCACAAAATCGCAGCGCATTTGGGGCTGGAGTGTGCTTATAGGGCTTTGGTATAGAGGCAGGCGCGGGCGTGAAAGCAAGAAAGAGCTTATAGGATTCTGGCAGGCTTGCACGATAGTAGTAGGCGATAAAACGCGCTAAAAATCGCTGCACACTGCCAAAATACCCCCGCACATCAAGAATATCTTTACAAGTAAAATCTGGTGCTTGTGTCTGTGTAATCACTACGCCATCATAGATTTTCTTACGCACCTCTATGCCTACAAGCGTGCCGGGTAGAAGCGGTGTCCTAGCCGTGTAGGTGAGTAAAGGCGAGCGCACCCCAAGCGGTGCGATATGGTAGAAAAACATTAGGCTATGGTGTCTTTGTGCGCGAGATGCTCTTGTGTGCTAGGAAGCTCATCAAACAAGCTTATCGCTCTCTGCGTGGATATAGGCATATCAAGCGTTTTGTGAGATTGATAAATATCGCGTGCAGAATCTTGCTTGATTGTTTCTTGCGATACTTGCTCTTGTTTTTCTTGGGCTATTTCTTCTTTGACTATTTCCTCTTGCAATGCTTCTTGTTTGGCTTGCTCTAATAATGCGTGCTTTTGCATACTCATATCAATCCTAGAATCCACTTTTTGGATTCTATACTCTAGCTCGCATTTTTTATGCACGACATCTAAATACGCCCGCAAAAGTGCGAGCAGATCCGTATCGCCCTTGTTGGCAAATAGCTCGCGTATTTCTTTGTTTGCTTGCTCATTGTAGCCCTTAAGCGATATGCCAAAGCCTCTCCCAGAGATCCGCACCTCTAGCTGCTCATTCATCATCTGCCTTTGGAGTTTGCTTGCTTGCAAGCGTGGTGGAGATTTTGTCATACAAGGATTCTACGGCGCGATCGCGATTGCCGATCTCTTCATAAAGTGCAGAGATTTGCAGATCTTTTTGGCTGGACTCTGCTTTGAGTGTGTTTAGCTCCTTGCGCAAGGATTCTAGCTCGATCATCGCGCTATCATAGGCAGCAAGCAGAGCGGAGATTTTTTCTTCAAGTTGGGTGATTGATGGCATTGGTGTTCCTTAAAGAAATGGTATGCATTATAGACACTTAGCTATAATTGTAACCAATTTTTCTCTAAAGGCTATCCCAAATGGCGCAATTTCTCCTACACTCTCCCTACTCTCCAGCAGGCGATCAGCCTCAAGCCATCGCAAAAATCACAGATTCTATCGCACGGGGTGCGAAGTATTCCACGCTTGTGGGCGTTACAGGCAGTGGGAAAACTTACACGATGGCAAATATCATCGCAAAGCTCAATCTCCCCACACTCATAATGACACACAATAAAACCCTAGCCGCCCAGCTATATAGCGAGTTTAAGGGCTTTTTCCCTAACAATAAAGTGGAGTATTTCATCAGCCACTTTGATTATTATCAGCCAGAAGCCTATATCCCACGCCGAGATTTGTTTATAGAAAAGGATTCTAGTATTAACGATGACTTAGAGCGGCTACGGCTTTCAGCCACGACTTCACTGCTAGCCTATGATGATGTGATTGTGATAGCTTCAGTATCAGCAAACTATGGGCTAGGCAATCCGCAAGAATATCTCACAATGATAGAAAAAATAGAAGCAAGACAGGAGCGAAGCTACAAAGCCTTGCTGACCAAGCTTGTGGATATGGGATATACCCGTAATGATGTGGTGTTTGAGCGGGGTAACTTCCGCGTAAATGGCGAGAGTATTGATGTGTTTCCTGCGTATAATGAGAGGGAGTTTGTGCGGATAGAGTTTTTTGGCGATGAGGTAGAATCCATTAGTATATGGGACGAGCTAGAGCGAGTCAAAATCCGCGATACACAAAGTATCGTGCTCTATGCGGCAAATCAGTTTATCGTAGGAGCAAATCGCTTGCAGCAGGCTTTGAGCAATATTGAAGCAGAGCTGGATTCTAGGCTTGCGGAATTTGAGAGAGCAGATAAAATGGTGGAATACACAAGGCTAAAGGGGCGCACGGAGTTTGATTTAGAGATGATTAGAGAATCAGGCATTTGTAAGGGGATTGAAAACTACGCAAGACATCTTACAGGCAAAGCCCCGGGGGAGACGCCCTACTCTTTGCTAGATTATTTTGAGCAAAAGGGCAGACCCTATCTCATCATCGTTGATGAATCTCATGTGAGTTTGCCGCAATTTGGCGGAATGTATGCAGGCGATAGAAGCCGCAAGGAAGTGCTTGTGGAATACGGCTTCCGCCTGCCTAGCGCGCTGGATAATCGCCCCTTGCGCTTTGATGAGTTTATTAACAAAGCTCCACATTTTCTCTTTGTCTCTGCTACGCCCGCAAAGCTAGAGCTAGAGCTTAGTCAAAGTCATATTGCCGAGCAGATTATCCGCCCCACAGGGCTTTTAGATCCGCTCTATGAAGTGCGAGATAGTGATAATCAAGTGCTTGATTTATATGATGAGATACGCTTACGAGTAGCGAGTAATGAACGCGTGCTTATCACCACACTGACAAAAAAAATGGCAGAAGAGTTAAGCAAGTATTATGGGGAGCTTGGAATCAAGGTGCGGTATATGCATAGTGATATTGACGCCATTGAGCGAAACCACCTTATCCGCTCACTGCGGCTAGGGGAGTTTGATGTGCTTATTGGGATAAATCTCTTGCGTGAGGGGCTAGATTTACCAGAAGTGAGCCTTATCGCCATAATGGACGCGGATAAGGAAGGATTCTTGCGGAGTGAAACAAGCCTCATTCAAACAATGGGGAGAGCAGCTAGGAATGTCAATGGCAAGGTGATTTTATATGCGAAAAAAATCACAGGCTCTATGCAAAGGGCATTTGACATCACAGACTATCGCCGAGCTAAACAAGAGGCATTTAACAAGGAGCATAACATCACGCCAAGAAGTGTCGCTCGCGGTGTCGAAGAAGAATTACGCCTAGAGAGCTCTAGCACACTTTATGAAAAAGCGAGCAAGCTACGCAAGCTCCCTAAAGCTGAAAAAGAAGCAATCATTAAAGACTTACAGCACAAAATGCACCAAGCCGCCAAGGCACTAGAGTTTGAAGAAGCCGCTAGAATCCGCGATGAAATCGCCAAAATCCGCACGATATAGCCATTGCTAGCACTCACTAGAATCTAGCTTAGATGGGTTTTGCGTGCTTGGTGCAGGGATTAGCGCGCATATCAATGTGATTTTGCTGCAAATATGTATCAATAGGCACGCTACGCCCCTTTGTCTCTATCGTATCGCTAATGGAAAAATACTTGATGATCTCTGCATTATCATTAGTATCTTGCATACAATACGGAGCTTTCCCATCTGTATAGAGAATATAATACGCATTTGTAGAATCTAACGCACTTAGATCAAGCAAATACTTGTGATTAAAATCAATAGCAGTATAATCGCCATTATAGATTGATGAATATAGGCTAATATCATAGTGAGCTAAAAGCTCTTTATCAATGTCTTTCTTGCTTGTTTTTTCATAAAACTGCTCATCATTAAGAGCCTTGCGCAAGGCTAGAATCTGCTTTTGTGTATGTTTGGTCATAAGTGCGCACTTTCCGCATTCAAGATAGAGAGTATCAAGAGTGTTTTCCTGCGGCAATGGAGCCTTAGAGCGCGCTACCAAAGCATATATAACACTTGTTTGTGGGATCGCATCTCGTAATTCATATAGATGAAAATCTAGCGTGATTGTATTGCACTTGTGCGTAGTGATATTAGAAGGCATATAGATGAAAGATAGCCCATCATCACTCATCGCTACATCTGGGCGATATGTGCGAATCAAATCTGGCATAGCTTGGCATTGTGGATTGGATCGCAAAAACTGCTGATATTTGGATTCTAGGATTTGGTGGAGCTTATCAAGTGTCTTACCCTTAACAAATAGCTCGCTATCTAGGGCTACGGACTTACCCTTTTGGTAATAGAGCAAATGCTTGATATTGTGCGCAAGCGTAGCAGATGATAATCCCACATAGGTGTTTTTATACATTTGCAAAAATCTCTCATCAAAAAAATCCACCCCATAGCCATAATATTGTATCCCACGAGCCTCTCTAGTAAGTTGCTTTAGCATAGCTTGTGTGATTTGCACAAAAGCAGCGTTTGCTTGGGTGCAGGATTTGGGCTCTGGGATACGCAAAAGCTTAAGATAATCCGCCATTGAAGAATTGATGATTTTTTGTATCTGGGGATCTAGCGAGCAAATACTATCAAGTCGTATGCCCCGCGTATTGGTAGAATCTATTTGTATGAAAGTATAAGCACGCGTGCTAAATGATGAGATTAAGCGCAAATTCGCGGTTGTAGGTGTGGTGGCATTGGCAATATCGCTAATGTCTTTTTGAGGCAAAAGGCTTGCTAGATTCTGGGTGATGAGCTTAGGGCTTGTCAGCTCTCCTTGCTCAAGCACTGCAGTAAAAAGCTTTTGACAATCAAGCGTGCCATTAGCCACCCCAAGCTCGTTTGTTTCTAATGTGCTGTGCAAATCGCATAAAAATCGATTGCCATTAGCTAAAAATGCCGCGCTAAGGATACGAGAATCCTGTCGTTTGATATAGAGTCTCGCACGATAGGGGCTTGGGCTTTTTGCTTTGGCTTGACGCGTAGTGGGGGAGATTGCGGTCTTAGATGTAACTTCATAGATAAGATATGTAGTGATCTCGCCATTTTGTATGGGAGCTAGTTCTATAAGCTTGCTTTCTGGGGTAGAGAGTGCTTGTGCCTCTTTAGGCGTTGCGGTGGGGTTTGACTCTTTGGAGGCACTATCATCACAGCCTAAAAACAGCCCAGCAATCCCTAGCAGCGCACACACAATACCCACGCGTGCGACAGATACTATGTGTGCTTGTGCCATAAATTTACACAACCCCTTGATCAATCATCGCATCTGCCACTTTGCGGAAGCCAGCGATATTTGCACCAAGCACAAGATTTGTAGGATCGCCAAACTCTTTTGCTGTTGCACTAGCATTAGCAAAAATGCTTTCCATAATTCTATGCAAGTGAGAATCCACCACTTCAAAGCTCCATGGATTCATACTTGCATTTTGTGCCATCTCTAGCCCACTCACTGCCACGCCTCCAGCATTTGCCGCCTTGCCCGGTCCATAGCAGATTTTCGCTTGCAAAAATAGCTCGATAGCTTCATTGGTTGAAGGCATATTAGCACCTTCGCTTACACATTTACAGCCATTTTGGAGCAGAATTTTGGCATCTTTTTGGCTTAGCTCATTTTGCGTAGCACTTGGGAATGCCGCAAAACAAGGGATAGCCCACACACCATTGCAGCCCTCTTCATACGCGCTTACAGGTGTGTATTGCGCACTCTTTTTGATCTTAGCATAGGATTCTAGGGACTCTCGCTTGACTTCTTTGATCTCTTTTAGCAATGCCACATCAATGCCTTCTTTATCATAAATCATACCCTTAGAATCGCTCGCAGTTACAGGAAGTGCGCCGACTTGATAGAGCTTCTCAATCGTGTAGATAGCCACATTGCCAGCCCCAGAAATCGTGCAGACTTTACCCTCTAAGCTCTCACCTCGCTCTTTTAGCATTTCTTGGGCGAAATACACACAGCCATAGCCGGTAGCTTCAGGGCGCACAAGTGAGCCACCCCAATTAAGTCCCTTGCCTGTCAGCACACCATCAAAGCGATTTGTCAATTTTTTATACTGCCCAAAGAGATAGCCGATCTCGCGTCCGCCTACGCCAATATCCCCAGCAGGGACATCTGTATGCGCACCGATATGGCGATAGAGCTCATTCATAAAGCTTTGGCAAAAGCGCATTACTTCATTATCACTCTTGCCCTTTGGATCAAAATCACTTCCGCCTTTACCGCCACCCATAGCAAGCGTAGTAAGAGAGTTTTTCAAAATCTGCTCAAAGCCTAGGAATTTGATCACGCCTAGATTGACACTAGGGTGGAATCTAAGCCCACCTTTGTATGGTCCAATGGCGGTATTAAACTGCACACGATAGCCATAATTTACGCAAATTTTCCCACTATCATCAACCCAAGGCACACGGAAGATGACTTGTCGCTCTGGTATGACAATACGCTCCAAAATCGCGTGCTTCTCGTATTTTTTTTCCTTATCAAATAAAGGAGCAAGCGAAATCAACACCTCCTCCACAGCCTGATGAAATTCATTTTGTGAAGGGTTCTTTTCTTTTAAAGCCGTAAGAATTCGAGTAGAGTAAGACATTGAAAGCTCCTTAAAGTATGAAATTGGAAGGCCGCGTGCATTATGCTATTTCCTAGCTTTTATAATGCTAAAATTTATAATGTAGTAAAAATTATACTTAAGAATCTCTAGGAAGTAGGGTAAGTAAATCAATGAATTTCTGCGGAATCTGGGCTGGATTTTGTGTCGCGACATCGACATAGCCCATACGCACAAGCGCATCAAAAACACATCGCTCCTGCATTAAGGTCTGCCCTAAACTCTCGCCAAAGTCTTTGGGCTGTGGGCTAGCTAGATTCTGGAGATTTGGCAGGTCATTAAGCCCTTGTGGGCGATTAGTCTGCGTGGGTAGCACATAAATCCGCTGACGCAAGAGAATTTGCACACGCCCTAGCTTACGCATTTGTGTTTGCACCCACAAAACATCTCCAAGCCTAGCAAAGCCTAAAAACTTCGCCTCTAGCGCACTTACGACAAAGCCACAAGTCCCACTTGAGGGCAGCTCTCCAACACGGAAAAACACCTCGCTTCTCGCACGCTCACAATACTTAATGTAATTTGTATGATAGACAATCCCCCCGCAATCCGTATCTTCGTAGTAGATGCGTATTTGCATAAGTTAGAATCTACTTGAAGCTACCATCTGCGCTGATACAGCGTGTATTGCAGCCGTTTTTATCACAGATACTTTTGCACTCACTCGCACTAAAGCTCCCTTGTGCGCGAGGCTTTTTCGCACACGCACTAAGCCCAAGCACCACACTTGCCACAAGGGCTAATGCCACAATCTGTCTCATCATCAATCCTTTGACCGCTCAAGCTCTATGTCTTTTTTAAAGACCTTTTTTGCCTCATTGATAGCAGCTTGCACGGCTTGCTCTACAAGCATTTTCTTGTCTTTATTGTCAATCTGCACACTCTCACCAATGTCAAGCACCTTTTTGCCACTAGCTTCTAGCTGCGCTGCGCCTTTAAATGTGTATTCTTGCTCTGGATTAGTGAGCCCAAGTATTACACGCACGATAGCTGTTTTTGTCTCTTTAGCAGTGAGCTTTGTCGTGCTAGTGGCTTCATCAAGCTTTGTTTCATACTGCACGCTAAGTGCATATCGCTTATCAAGCTTGCTACAAATCTCATCGACCTTTGGAAATAGCGCGAGCGCGATGTGATCTGCTGAGATATTTAGCTCATTGACTTCTGGCTTTTCAATGGTAGCACCATTAAGCCTATCACATTGCAAAGTAGCCTTAGCAGATTCTATACTTGCTTCTTTATCAGCAAAGCACCCACTTAGCAACACACCTAGCACGCAACTAGCAGCAAGAGCCACTAAAGAATCTTTCATCACATATCCAAACCGCATATAAACTCCTTGTAAGATGGTAGAATCCAAGCATTATACACTATAAAGCAAACATTCAGGCTACTCGCAAACCACTTGCGCTAAATTCTACTGCTTACTTATTATCATAAACTTTTTTGCACGCTTCATCATCGCCCATTAAGCAAGCCTTTTGCAAGGCTTTAAACGCCTCTTTTCTCTCTAGTCGCTCCTGCTTAATGCCATTAAAATACTGCGTATAGACAAAATAAAAACCCACGCACGCAATCACCATAAACACAACATCACTCAAGCGGAATCTAAATCTCTTGCAAAATCCACAAAGTGCCATTTGCCGCTCCTGGATTCTAGGCTTTTAGTGCTTTTTCAAACTCATACGCACTACGCACAATCACAGCTAGATCATCATATCTAGGCTGCCAATGTGTCTGCTGCTTTAATAACGCATTGCTAGCAATAAGCTCAGCTGGATCACCTGCACGCCTAGGGGCGATCTGCGTGGCGAAATCCACGCCGCTTACACGCTTCACGCACTCAATCACTTCTTTGACACTATATCCGCGATTATAGCCGACATTAAACACCGCGCTATCCCCACCTGCTTGCAAGAATCTAAGCGCGCTTAAGTGTGCGGCTGCCAAATCATCGATATGGATATAATCACGGATACAAGTGCCATCAGGCGTAGGATAATCATCGCCAAAGATACTCATACCAGCCCTTTTGCCCGTAGCGCACTCTAGGGCTACTTTGATTAAGTGTGTGGCATTTTTGCTCCGCTGCCCTAGGGCTTGATCTTGGGCGAGCAGGCTTGTGGTATTGCCCATACTAGCCCCTGCGACATTGAAGTAGCGCAAAGCCACATAGCGCATAGAAGAGATTTTGGCAAGATCTTGCAGTATAAGCTCTACCATCATCTTTGAGCTACCATAGGGATTGATAGGAGCTAGCGGTGCGCTCTCACACACAGGGATAAGCCTAGAATCCGGCTCGCCATACACTGCTGCTGTGGAAGAAAATATAAAATACTCCACCCCAAAGCGCACGCATATCTCAAACAGCGCGATAGCATTTGCGACATTATTGTGATAATACGCAAGCGGCTTTTGGACGGATTCTCCTACGATGAGGCTCGCGCCAAAGTGCAGCACACCTGTGATCTCACTACGCTTAAAGAGTGCCTCAAGCAAAGTGCGATTGCCAAAATCCATCTCCACAAACTCCACTCTATCAGGATAGCGCGCTTGCAAGATAGCGATGTTTTGCCTAAATCCTGTGCGCAAATCATCAATGATAATAAGCCTAGAATCTGTCTGGTCCAAAAATGCCATAGCCGTATGTGAGCCGATATAGCCTGCTGCGCCTGTGCATAAAAGTGTCATCAATGTGCCTTTATAAAAAATCAAAGCTTGATTATAACAAAGTATGTTACAATCAGCACTCACCAAATCACAAAGGCTATTATATGGATAATCAATCGCTATCGGATCTTACCGACAATCGCTCTCTTACAATGAATATCTTAGTGACCCCTTCAATGGCAAATTTTAGCGGACTTATGCACGGCGGCGAGCTGCTTAAGATTCTAGATCAAGTGGCTTATGCGTGCGCGACTAGGTATTGCGGAGTGGGTGTAGTAACGCTTAGTGTAGATTCTGTTACATTCCGCCAGCCAATCCCCATCGGCACGCTACTGACATTTCTAGCTAGTGTAAATCACACCGGCAAAACAAGCTGCGAGGTGGGGATCAAGGTCATTAGTGAGAATATCAAAGAGCGATTTGTAATGCATTGCGTGAGCTGCTATTTCACAATGGTAGCTTTCAAAGACGGCAAATCCGTGCCAATCCCACAGCTAGAGCCAAGAAACAAAGTAGAAAAAAGACGCTATGAAGCAGCGATTAAGCGCAGAGAGCTACGCAATACAAGCAGATCATAATTACTAGAATCCACTTTTGCGCAAAAGTGGATTCTAGTGTGCAGGCATTGCCACACAGATTAAGCTACACAGATCGACAATCCACCTGCAATGAAGCAAACACACAAAAACGCGTGGAGACAAAAGTAGGCAAAGTGGATTCTAGGCACAATCTAGCTAGATAGATCTAGCTAGATCTGTCTGCCTTGCTTAGAGATAGCATCAAGCACAGCATTGACGAGCTTTGGGGCATTATCCTCTCCATAGATTTTGGCTAGCTCGATAGCTTCATTGATGATGATTGGCGCATCTGTCTGGGTATATAGCATCTCATACGCCCCAAGCCGCAAGATATTTTTCTCCATCTGTCCTAGCCTGTCAAAATCCCATTCTTTCAAATGCTTTGCCACCTCGCCACTTAGTGCCTCAAATCGCTCTAGCACTCCACCCAAAAGCCCTAGCGCGAAGTCTTGCTGCTTGTTTTTGATCTTGCGATCTTGCAAGATATGTGGCGCGCTTTGCATAATGGCAGTATTACCGCACTCATACGCATACAACAGCCCCACGACAGCTTCACGCGCTTGTGTCCTAGTCGCCATTACAATACCCTGCACAAATCCATAAGCTCAATGAGTGAATTCATCGCTTCAAAGCCCTTGTTCCCCACTTTTGCCCCTGCCCTATCAATCGCCTGCTCGATATTATCAGTCGTAAGCACGCCAAAGCTCACGGGGACTCCGTGCTGCAAGGTTGTATTAGCGATACCCTTGGTCGTCTCCGCACTCACATAGTCAAAATGCGGCGTCCCACCTCGTATCACCGCTCCTAGCGCGCATATCCCTTGGTAGCCGCCCTTTTTCAGCAAGCGATCAAGCACAAATGGCAGCTCCCACGCCCCCGGAGCTAGCACAATATCAAGCAAATCAGCATTGCCTCCGTGGCGCAAGAAGCTATCTTTGGCACCTTCTACCAAGCGATCTGTAATGATGTGATTAAACCTAGAGCAGATAATCGCCACCTTTTCATCACCTTGTAAAATAATCTTTCCTTCAAGCATTCTCATCATCAATCCTTTCTTATAAATTTGCGTATTTTAGCGCATATTAAGCGCATTTCTAATGGCAAAAATCTCATCAAAAAGCCTAGGCAGCTTATCTAGGGCGATCATATTTGCCCCATCGCTTAGCGCATTTGCTGGATCATAATGTGTTTCAATAAAAAATCCATCAACCCCCACAGCCGCTGCTGCTCGCGCAAGATAAGGCGCAAAGGAGCTATCCCCGCTACTTTTTCCATCGCCCATACCGGGCATTTGCACGCTATGGGTTACATCAAAAATCACAGGCGCAAACTCCCGCATAATCACAAGCGAGCGCATATCTACGACCAAATTTCCATAGCCAAAGCTAGAGCCTCTCTCTGTAAGACATAGCCCATATTTACTGGATTCTAGGTAGCTAGCCTCTGTGCCACCGCGTGTTTTAATGGCTTTAAGCGCGCTATATCGCATATCTTTTGGGCTCATAAACTGCCCTTTTTTGATATTGATCTGCGCCTTTGTCTTTGCCACAGCTACGATTAAATCTGTCTGTCTGCACAAAAATGCCGGGATCTGGATCACATCGACCACCTCTGCAAGCGCGGCTGCTTGGTGGGACTCGTGTATATCGGTGATAAGCTTATAGCCAAACTCTTTTTTGATAGACTCTAGCATTTTAAGCCCTTCATCAAGCCCCGGACCGCGATAGCTCTCAAGGCTCGTGCGATTTGCCTTATCAAAGCTAGCCTTGAAGTAAAGCTCACAATCATCGCGCTTCTGCAAAAACGCCAGCCCAGCAGCGATACGCTGCAGCTGCTCACGGCTCTCTATCACACAAGGACCGCAAAAAATGCTTAACTTATTTTTTGCTTGATCTTGTTTTTCTCTCTCTTTCATTTTGTATCCTTGATTTAACATAGCTGCAATTATAAGGTCTTTACACTAATGGCACTTCTCAAACTTAATCGCACAGCCCGCAAGCTCACTAGCCATAGAATCTAGCTCCTTAGATCCTATTGTGTCAAAAAACCTAGAAGCAAGCTCGCCATACTCTTTGGCAAAACTCGGCGCAAGCCGCATAATCTCCTCTGTCAAAGCCTGCATATCTTGCAAGCTAAATGCATCATTCCAAAAGCTCTCATACTCGGCAAAATGCTGGAATCTACAACTAAACATACTTGTATTTTTGCTAGCAAGCGCATCGCTAAGTTTTCTGCCAGATGGCGTTTGCAGCGCGGCTAAAAGCTCGGCTTTGTAGGGGAGGGTATCTAGCGTGTGCAGCAAGAAGCCTTTGCCATCTTTTTGGACAAATTTTCTCGCCCTTGCCATTGTGCTTTTAAAGGCTTTTTTACTTGCTTGGCTTAAGCAAGTTGATACCTGTGCTTTATGCTGCATATCTTGTAGCTCCATAGCCGTAGTATCAAGCCATACCTGCATATTCATCGTATTAAAAAGCTCTCTAGCTTCACTAGATTTTGCCCCAAGAGGGCAAAAGCCTAACAGCACCAAAGCCACAAAACGCACAAAAAATGGCACATAAGGCTTTGGCACTACTTTTTCTCCTTTTGGACAATGGGCTTAAACTCGCGTTTAATCATATTGTAGTTGAGAATCTCGCCTGTCTCGATGATGTAATACCACCCATACACGCGCAGCTCCCCCCTATCAAACCGCTCCTCCACAAAGGGATAGCTCATAAGATTTTCTAGCTGCTGCTCGATATTGATAAGCTCTGTAAGCCAAGTGCGCTTAGATTTAGAGCTAGGCTTTAGGGCTTGCACTTTGTCTTTCACAGGGTCAAGGAGTCTTAGCCACTTTTTCACATACGGCGTCTCATCAAGCTTTTTGGGCGGCTCATAGACAAACTCGCACGCCCCGCAGTTACTATGCCCACAGATAATGATATTTTGTATCTCTAAAATAGTCAGCGCGTATTCAATCGCCGCTGTCGTAGCCAAAAAGCCCTCGCGCAAAGCTTGTGATTCTTTATAAGGCGGAACGATATTGCCCACATTGCGCACGACAAACAAATCCCCGGGCTTTGTATTGGTGATGAGATTAGGCACGACACGAGAATCCACACAAGTGATAAAAAGCGTGTGCGGATCTTGGTGCTGCTTTAGCGACTCATATAAATCTTTATGCGCGGCGAAATCTTCTTCTTGGAACTTAATCGCCCCTTCAAATAGCTCTTTCATATATACCCTTGATGTATCGTAAATATCGCTATTTTAGCATATAGCGGTTAAACATTGCCATAGCCCTAGAATCCACTTTTGACAAACCAGCCGAAAATAAAAAAGCGGATTCTAGCAAGCAAGCCTTTTTATTGTCATTGCGAGAAAATCCGCAAGGATTTTCGTGGCAATCCACACAAACAAAGACACAATTCCTAGAATCCAATTGTGAAAAAACAGCAGAAAAAGCACAAGAAATACAAACATTACAAAAAGTGGATTCTAGGAGTGCTATTTCTGCTAGCGCAGAGTCTATGGATTACTAAAGAAGCTGCGGCTGCGCCTTGCACCGCTTCGCTTGTTTTCAAGCCGCGCAAGGAGATAAGACTTGATTGTCTATCGATGAAGCGCGGCGAAGAAATCCGCGATTCTAGCCCACAAGCCGAATCCCTTGAAAAGCCTACTTCCCCACCTCCACAAAAGCCCAAGCACACACCAAAGCCACAGCCCCACATCAAGCACGCCATCATATAGCCCCTGAGCGGTGCAAATCTGGTGCCAAAGCCCCGCGCAAGCAAGCAGAGCAAAAATGCGTGAAAATACCGCTGATATAGCGATGAACGCCGATATAATCACCACTTGCACCCTAGAATCTATGTGGTAAATATCCACTAAGCCTATGCCCAATGCCCCAAGGTATAGCCACAGCCCAAGCACCGCCCATACTAGCATCACTCCATAAGGCAAGATAGCTAGCCCTGCCACCCTAGCCACAATAGCCCCCATAGAGATTCTATGCTCTAGCGATACGCTAGAATCCACTAGCGCGATCTTTGCGCAATACAGCACGCTAAGGGCTACACTAAGCACGCTTGGCTCCCCAAAGCACGAGAGATAATACCCACACGCACTATATCCTAGGATCTCCACACCATAGAGCAGTAAAGCCACGCACACACTTAGCACAAATCCATAGCGCAATGTATGCAACGCCCAAAGTAGCACTGCTAAAAAGCATAGAGCAACGCTAATCATCACACGCCCTTGTCCAGCCTGCACTACTAGCAGGGTAGCTAGGATCCAGCACAGCGCGAGCCTTTTGCACAAGGGTAGCTCTAGGGAGCAAGGCAGTGCGGATAAAGGCGCGTTTGTAAGTATAAGCGATATGCACGAGCTCTTCATTATGCGCCACGCTAGGGTAGGAGACTTCGGCATTTTCCACGCGATCAAGCAAGCACACAGGCGCAAACTCCACTTGAGAGCCATCTAGGCTCTCTGGCACAAGCACGAAAATATGCAGCTGCTCCCTTGAGTGCGGAAGTGCGCCTTGCAGCATAGAATCTAGGCTAGGAGATTTTGGCGATAGCGCGTAGGGGGGGGGGCTATTATGGAGCAAAAACACAAGCCCATCTACGCTAAAAAGCACAGAAGAGCTGTTGTAGTTGATAAGATTGCTAGGCTTTGGGGGCTGGCATGATAAATCACCTTGTAATTGACACAAACTCACTTGCATAGCACTTGGTGTGTAGTTGCGATACACGCCTATGGCTTTTGTCGGGCTTAAGGGGGTGAAGCTTGGCTGCAGCTTGGATAGGGACTTTGCGCCGATATGCGGAAGTGGTAAAAAAGTGGATTCTAGCCTAAGCGCAGAGTCAAAGCGCACAAGCAGGGGGTATTTGCGCGCTAGCTCGTGATAAATAGGCAAGATAAATCCGCCATCTTCTAGCAGCAAGGCGGGACTACGCACAAGGAATGAGAGATTGGCAAAGGGGCTTAGGGCAAGCTCCTGCCTAAAGCGCAAATGCTCCAAAGACTCATCAAACTCCAGCCAATACACCCTGCTAGTCGCCCAGCCCCCAAGACTCACCCCCACGACAAACAAATGCACCCTCCCTAGAGTATCCACAAAGCTCACAGGATTGCCAAGCTTGGCGATAAATTTGCCACTAAGGCGGGAGAGGAGAGATGGGGTTAGGATTTCTCTAGGGGTGCTCCAATGGTGGGGTAGCTTGGGCGTTGGCTTTTTTTGTGTTTTTGGCGTTGGCTTTTTGCGATAAATTGTGGATTCTTCGCTAGGGTCTCGGTCATTACCCACTAGGTAACTCCCTTCGCCCCTAGCTTGAAAACCCCGATTTACTAAAGAAACTGCGGCTACGCCTTGTTTTCCCATCTCAAATCCTTCTGCCTGCGACTTGTTTAAATTTTTTGCGTTTTTATCAAACACACTTTCTACTTCTTCGTTTTGCAGCGTGTGTAAAATTTGAGCATTTTTATTAAAATCCTCGTTTTGAAAAAAAGCTTTTTTATCGTCATTGCGAGACGCTGCGCTAGCAGCGGCGTGGCAATCCATTGCTTCATCACTAGAATCCTCGTTTTCTAAAGAAACTTCGCTTCGCTTGTTTTCTAAAGAAACCTGCTCGCGGCAAGATTTTGGAGCTAAAAATGGGGTTTTGCAAGGCGAGTCAAGGGATTTACCTTGAGTGGTAATGAGCGCAGACTCGCCGCAGTGATCGCCATTTTTAGCCCAAAAGCTAACGCGCGAATCTTTTACAAAAAAGCTTTGGTAGATCCCCACATCTCTCGCCCCCTCCCTACTCCCAGCAAAAAACAAAGCCATAAAGCCATAGCTATCGCGCAAATGCGGGGCGACACGCGCTGTATCAAGGGCGATGATCGTGCTTGCGTGCGCGCTTGGCGTGGGGTTTGGTATAGCAAAGTAGCTAGAATCCACTTTTTCTAAAGAAACATCGCCTATCGCCGAGCGGTATTGCTTGTTTTCTAAAGAAGCTGCGCGTTGCTTGCTTTCTAAAGAAACTGCGTTTTCACATATCGCGTTTTTTCTGTCATTGCGAGCGGATTGAAAATCCGCGTGGCAATCCATATTTTTTGCAGCAAAAATGGGAGTATTACTAGAATCCACTTTAGAATCTATGGCAAAGACACTAGGGCTAGGAAGCTTGTGCCTAAAGCTCACATACCCCAAAGCCCCCAGCAGCAAGCCCACAATCACGCCCAGGCACAGCCACTCCGCCCGCTTGCTCATCTATGCCATCACCCCTACTTGCTGCGCAGCTCATAGAGTCGCATAAGCTCTAGGTAGAAGTCCTCTTCACTCTTTGGCAGCAGCACGCCTTCATCAAATGGCATAAGATCATAGTAGAGCTTTTGGAGGTTGCTAAAGCGATTGGGGAAGAGATGGGCTAAAAGCTTTGCCGCGATACTTGGGCGCACAAGCACGCTAGGAGGCAGCAGCCCCACCTTAAAAAACTCTAAAATCGACTCTGTGTTGTAGCTGATGTGATGGTGCTTGCCGTGCGGGCAAGTCGTGCGATTGATAAGCATTTGACAAGTGTTGCAATACACATACCCGCCCTTGATACTCGTGCTAATCCCGCTCACCATATCCAGCACAGAATACAAAGTATTGCGCTCATAAAACACCGAGAGATTAGGGGTATTATCAGAGACGATGAAATGCGTGCAGCCGTAGTTCCTAGCCACCATTGCGTGTAAAAGCACATTATTTGTCCCCATAAAGAGATAGGTATCATCAAGAGGGATAATGCACATTCTATCGCTCACGAGAAAATGCCTCATCGCAAATTCTACGCATTGCTTTTGCATATCGTAGTGGATAAGCGTATCGCGATAGGGCTTTAGCAAAAATAGCACGACCAAATCACTCGTTGAAAGCGCATCGCGGATAAAGGCTTCGTGCGCATTGTGGAAGACCTGTCCATCAAGCACAAGCCCTGTGATATGCTTGGCATTATGCGTGGCGATCTGCTCCTGCAAACTTGCTTTAGCTTCTTTAATATCCGGGAAATCCACTTGATACTCCCCACACACCGCATAATCCCCAAGCCGCGAGTAGATCCTATCAAACTCCGCCCCACCTTGTAGCCCTGTGAGCTGGATCGTGCGTGCGTGCCGATCGATAGGGAACACTTCTTCAACCCTCAAATACCCCACACTCCTTTGCTCAAAGACAATATCAAGCACTTCATTTGGCTTGGTGGATTCTAGGACTTTGCGATTTCTCTTGCCTGCTGGGTTTAGCACAAAGGGCGTGAGATAGGAATCTTTGCTTAAATCTAGCGTTTTGCTATTGGCAAGGCTTGCTATGGGAGAGAGCAAGCCTTCTTGGACTAGGGCTAGGGAGCTTATGGCTTCTTTGTCAATATAGAGAGCTTTTCTAGGCTTGGGCGTTGGCTTTTGCGCGCTTTTTGGGGATTGTTCGCTCAAGGCTCGGTCATTACCGCTAAGGTAACTCTCTTCGCCTTTCGCTCCAAAACCCCAAAAATCATCGCAAAATCCTGCCGCCTGCGGCGTTTTTAGAGTTTGGGAGTTTTGGGCAAAAATCCTAGAATCCTGTGCTAGCTTGGCTTTGGGCGTTTTTTGTGTGTTGGGCGTTGGCTTTTCTAAAGAAACTTGCGACTTGCTTAAAATGTTTGCGTTATTGCTAGAATCCACTTTTTTACTTTGCGGCTGCTTTTGATTTTCGGTGGATTTTTCAAAACCGCCCTGATTGTCTTTCTCAAGGATTCTAGGAATTCTAAAGAAACCTGCTTTCGTGCTCCCACCTTGCACCGCTGTCGCTTGTTTTCTAAAGAAACTGCGCTGTGCTTGTTTTGGGACAGAGCTAGAGTCTGCGGTTGTCCCCAAATTTGCTAAATCTGCGGAATGCCTACCCAAAACAAGCGAAGCGGTCGGCGATAGCCGATGTTTCTTTAGTAAGACCAAATCCCCCATACACCCCATCAACACACTTTTTCTCATCTCTCCTCCCTACTTCTTGCGCAAAAGCCCATATTTCTTGCGCTTCTCCCACAGACTCTTCCTGCTCATACCAAGCTTTTTAGCTAGCTCAATATCAGGGTAGCGACTCTCAAACTTTGCGATAATGGTCTTTACATAATCGTGTATAGACATAATATCCCCGCCTAGCTCCTGGGTGTTTGGGATATGGGAGATGTCAATCACCTGCTGGAAGCTCACCTTATCTGTGGAGATAAATGAAATGATCAAAGGATACCTATGTGCCAGCTCTAAAAACTCCTTTCTCTCCTGCTTTTTTAGCTCTTCAAGGTTGGTGGCGTAGTAGATTTTCTGCTTTTGGGGGGTGTTTTTGAAGATATTTTTATAGTCTTTATCTTTTAGCGTAATAAACTCAAGCAAGATATTTTTCTCCCTAGCGTATTTCATCGCATAAATATCCGCGCTGCGCTGGGAAGTGCTTTTGATGATGAAAGGCGGATTATATTGCAAGAGACTTGGGGTGTTTAGCTCTTTTTGTATGAAGTCAAAATACGCATTATAAAAATCCAGCACTTGCTTATTTTTGGCAAATTCATTGTAGTGCCGGATCTTGCGCACAAGCTCATCGATCATAAAGGGCTTTAGCACATAGTCCCTAGCCCCCGCTAGCAGCGGCTTACTCACGGTATCATCGCTGATATAAGAGATCATCATAATGATGATAGAATCACTATGCTGTCTAATGAAAAATTCGCAATTTTGATTATAGATATTTGATGAGATTAAAATCGCGTGATAATCCACGCGCTCTTTGGGGATATTTTGGCTAATGGTGCATTCATAGCCTACATCACTAAGCTTGCCTGCGATACTTTGAGCCAGATAGACTTCATTTTCTAAAATGAGCAATTTCATAACACTATCCTTTATACAATTGATAACTCTGTGCCACTTCTGCAAAAGACACAATCCGCAAGCTCACGCTACTCATCGCACACACCCCCTCTGCCCTACCCACAAAGCCTAGCTGCTCTGTCGTGGTGGCTTTGACATTGATCGCGCTCAAAGGCACACCCAAAATCTCAGCGATCCTAGCGCGTATAGGCTGCTTATATGCGCCAAGGCGGGGCTTTTGGGCGATAATGGTTAGATCAAGATTGCATAGCTCATAGCCCACACTTCTAGCAAAGCCCCACACAATCTCTAGCAATCTCGCAGAGTCCGCCCCCTCCCACGCGCTGCTAGAGTCCGGAAACCACTCGCCAATATCCCCAGCCCCCATAGCCCCCAAAATCGCATCAATCACACTATGCAATGCCACATCGCCATCGCTATGGGCTTTAAACCCAAACTCACTCTCTATCACCACGCCACCTAGCTTCATCACCTTGCCTGCCTCAAAGCTATGCACATCAAGCCCATTTCCCACGCGCAAAGTCGGCATAGGCGCAAAGGGCGCGGCGTGCTGCCAGCTTTGCGCCTGCCCTAGAATCTGCTCTAATGCCGCCATATCGCTAGCTAGCGTTAGCTTCTCTAATGCCCTATCCCCTTGTATATAGCGCACGATCCCGCCATTTGCCTTGATGATAGAGCTTTCATCGGTGCCTTGATCCTGTGTGGATTCTAGTGCGGCGCGTAATGCGCTTACACGCGAGAGCTGGGGCGTTTGGACTCTAAAAAGCTTGCTTCTATCAATATAGCTTTCATCATATATGGCAGTGTCAGGGACTGCCAAAATCGGCGCAACACAATCGACTTGTGTGTTTTGGGCGTTGGCTTTTTGCGAAAAAGCGGGGAGTTTGTGGCTCGCTGCGTCGATAGACGCCCAAGTCTTATCTCCTTGCTCGCCACTGCACAACCCCGCTTTTTCATCAAAAATCCTGCCGCCTATGAGCTGGCTACAAAACACATTTTGAGCTTCTGTATTGTTGCCGCACAATCCTGCCGCCTGCGAGTTGTTTAAATTTTGAGCGTTATCCCTAGAATCCACTTTTAGAATTTCAGCTTTTTCATCAAAACGAGCGAAGCGATGTTTCTTTAGAAAAATCCTGCCGCCTGCGGCGTGGTTATCAAACACGCTTTCAGCCCCTGTGGTGTTGCCACAAAACGAGCGAAGCGAAGTTTCTTTAGAAAGTCCTTCCGCCTGTGGGTTGTTTAAATTTTGAGCGTTATCCCTAGAATCCACTTTTTCACTAGTGGCTATTTCTCTGTCATTGCGAGCCGCGGCGTGAGCTGCGGCGTGGCAATCCACATTTCCCCTAGAATCCACTTTTTCTAAAGAAGCTGCGCGTTGCTTGCTTTGCGTTTGAGCGTTATCGCTAGAATCCAAACTTGTTACAATAAGTGCCGAAATGATTTTTCGTGCTACGGCGACAATCCCAGCCCTTGCCACATCACTCACAAGCACCCACTCGCTCTCAATGCCTTGAAGTGCGTTGCGCAAAGACTCTTGACGAGTCTCCCCGCCAATGACAATCTCATAGGAACAAAGCTTTTGCATATAGGAGGCTTCTTGCTCGCTTGCAGTGATACGGATTTGCACAAATGGATACATCGCACTCAGTGTATCTGCGACAAAAAGCCACAATGGCTTCTCTCCTATGCGTAGCCACTGCTTTTTGATAGCGTGTGTTTTAGGCGAGCTTTGCGCAAAGCGGCTTGAGCTGCCAGCTGCCATAAGGATAAGCGCGATAGACGCCCCTTGTGGCACCAAACTCTCGCTAGGCGCGGTCGCTTGCGTAGGGTCTAGTTGAAGTTGTGTTGTGTTTCTATACACCGCAAACCTTTATCGTGAATGTTACAAAATTATACTTACTTTTGCTTAAACTTTTTTTGCTTATGTGATTGCCGATACACAAGCACACCACCATAAATAAGGTGGAATAAATCGTGCTTCAATATAGCATAAAGCCCTATATCAAGGAGTATCTATGCTAGAAGGCAAGAGCATTCTTATCACCGGTGGCACAGGGAGCTTTGGCAAGAGATTTGTCGCTAAGGTGCTAGAGCGGTATAAGCCAGCGCGTGTGATCGTGTATAGTCGCGATGAATTGAAGCAGTATGAAATGAGCCAGAGCTTTAATGACAAAAGAATGCGCTATTTCATCGGCGATGTGCGCGATGAAGCTAGGCTAGAATCCGCTATGGCTGGCGTTGATGTCTGTATCCACGCTGCTGCGCTAAAGCATGTCCCCATAGCAGAATACAACCCCATAGAATGTATCAAGACCAATATCCTAGGGGCTAGCAATGTGATCCAAGCTGCCCTAGCTAATGATGTCTCCCATATCATCGCCCTTTCCACCGACAAAGCTGCCAATCCTATCAATCTCTATGGCGCGACCAAGCTTTGCTCGGATAAGCTTTTCATCAGCGCAAATAATATCAAAGGCAGCAAGAGGGCGCGATTTAGCGTGGTGCGCTATGGCAATGTGCTAGGCTCTAGGGGAAGTGTGCTGCCATTTTTCAAAAAGCTTGTAGAGCAAGGCGCAAAAGAGCTGCCAATCACCGATAAGCGAATGACGCGCTTTTTTATCACGCTGGATTCTGGGGTGGAGTTTGTGCTAAAGAGTTTGGAGCGAATGCACGGGGGCGAAATCTTTGTGCCTAAAATCCCTAGTATGAAAATCACCGATCTAGCACGCTGCCTAGCCCCGCACCTGCCTATGAAGTTTATAGGTATCCGCCCGGGGGAAAAGCTGCACGAAGTGATGATCCCAGAAGATGACTCAAGGCACTGCTATGAGTTTGAAAGCTTTTATGTGATTGAGCCTAGCATTGTGTTTCAAACGCCTATTGATTATAGTGTGAGTGCTAATGGGCAAAGGGGCGTGCGTGTGCAAGAAGCCTTTGAATACTCAAGTGCTACTAATACGCAGTGGCTTGATGATAGGGAGATTTTAGAAGTATTACAACGAGGATTTTAGCGGAGCGATTCAGTCTTGGGTAGGCAATGCGACAACACGCAAGCAAGTTTCTTTAGTAAAGCCGAATCCCTTTTAGAATCCCCAAAATCTGCGGAATGCCTACTCAAGACCAAATCCCTCTCTGCCTACAATCTCTTTGCAACAGCGCGGAAGCAAAGATTAAGCAGCAAAATAAAGGCAAATAGCACCACCCCACAAGCGATAAGCACATCGCGGTGCAAGCCCTCTGCATAGCCTAGCTCCATAACGATATTTGTCGTTAGCGTGCGCACGCCATCGGTTATGGATTCTGGGATTAGGGGTTGATTGCCTGCGACAATGATAACCGCCATAGCCTCGCCAATCGCACGCCCCATACCTAGCACGATACTCGCTAGAATCCCACTTCTAGCCGCCTTTAGCACGACAAAAAACACCGCTCTCTCCTTGCTCGCCCCAAGGGCTATGGCACCTTCATAGTAGGATTTTGGCACGGCTTCTATGCTTGTTTTAGAGATTAAAATAATCGTGGGCAAAATCATAATCGCTAGCAAGAGACTTGCTGTCAGCAAGCCTTTCCCACCATTATCAGCGAAAAAATCCACAAACTCCACCAACACAACAAGCCCAAAAAATCCATACACAATCGATGGTATCCCAGCAAGTAGCTCCACGCAAGGAGTGAGAATCCTTAGCATACTTTGCTTACAAAAATACGCGAGATACACCGCACTTAGCACGCCAACAGCCGCCCCCATAATCACTGATAGCACACTTACAAGCAGGCTGCCGATAATCATCGGGAAAATCCCAAAGACTTCACTTGTAGGCATCCACCTATCACCTAGCAAGAAGTCCCACACCCCCACTTCCATAATCGTAGGCACCGCCTTACCAAAGAGAAAAAAGCAAATCGCAAGCACCGCCACCACACACAAAAGTGCGCAAAAGGCAAAAAGCACGCTCATCACAAACTCTAGGCACGCCACACGCGCTTCGTGCTTATAGGGCATCTCTAGCACAACGGCAATCCCACGCAACGCCTTTGCCCTAATTGTGCGCAAAAGCTGCTTGCACGATTGCACAAATGCTTGTGTAGGCGCAAGGTCTTGAGTAGCAGAAGTAGCTGGAGCTTGCGCGGTAGCC
Organism: Helicobacter zhangjianzhongii; assembly: GCF_030249855.1. Classification (NCBI taxonomy): domain Bacteria; kingdom Pseudomonadati; phylum Campylobacterota; class Epsilonproteobacteria; order Campylobacterales; family Helicobacteraceae; genus Helicobacter; species Helicobacter zhangjianzhongii. The sequence goes on along the minus strand of NZ_JANURN010000007.1, from coordinate 78,164 downwards.
TCTATGGGATCAAGGGGATCAAGCAAGCTTGTGCGCATACGCTTAATAATGCGCTTGTAATTGCGCTGGGCTAGGTGGAATTGGACTTGGATTTTTCTGGCTGATGATTTGGCTTTTGGCATAAGGTGCCTTTGTGTGAGCTTTGTGCGATTATAGCCCCGCCGTGTAAAAACTCTAAGCCCTTTTGTAAAGATTCTGTAAAAGCGCAACCCAAACATCACCACACAAAGGCGCGTAATAATCCATAAAGTGGATTCTAGGTTTGGTGCTTAGGCTTTGGCTGCTTGCCTCTACGATCCATAATACAAGCGATAGCAAGCCCCGAGTGATAGGAAGCTAGATAAGCCTATTTCTTTGTGCCAAGCATTTTTGTGCGGCTAATTAGGCAGTTGAAATTATAATAAGACAGCGGTGCGCTATAGCTATAGCTCTCGCCCCTGCTAAAGTCGATCCTAGAGATTGTGTGCTGGATTAGATCTTGATAGATTCCCTCATAAATACACGCGCCATCTTGGATAGAGCCATCGACATATAAAATCCGCTTTTTCATATAGTTATCATACCAATCCATAATGAAGTGATATTCTGTAAAAAGATTGAGCGAGGTGGTATAGCCTGTGATGATAGGATAAGTCTGCTCCCTGCAATAATACATTCCATCATAGTTGAAGCACGCGGAGCGATCGATCATTTTTGAAGGGATATACTGCACGCTAGAGCTTGGATAGCTTCTCATCACTTTGACCAAACTCACATAGATGATATTGCGGGCAGATTTTTCTGGGATCTGTCCTTGTGTGTATAGGGAGTTAAATCCGCGCATTTCTAATGTCTGCTTGATAAAGGGTATATACGAAGCAGCGAGCAAATCGCCTTTGTGGGCGGTGATTATCACAGGGGCATTGATAGTAAATCCATAGCCTTGCTGGATTGAAGAAGTATATTTCATCTCTATAAGATTGCTCGCACAGCCCAGCAAAAACACCCCAAATACCACGCTACTTAGCATACTCACTACTCTTTGCACACAACACTCCCAAGCTTGCTAATTTCTGCCAAACTAAGCAAAAGGCATTCCCAAATATAGCCTATATGCACAATACCCATAAAATCCCACCGCCAAACTAAGCAGCGCATAATACCCATAGCGCGTGATCATCGCCAAAGCACTTACCCCCACATACAAGCCCAAAAACCACAGCGGTGTATAAACCTCTATATACGGGATCTGCCACGCAAGCACAACATCTAAAATCCTATCAAACACCCCGCCCAAGCCCACACTATGCAAGCCCACCACAAGCGGGAAAATCACCACAAAAGCAATGCTTATGGGGATTGAGACACATTGATAGAGCGAAAAATATGGGAAAAAGTAATGCACAATAGGCATAATACTCAAAAACACCGCGCAATTAAGCCCTAGAATCTGCACACCTAGCCTAAGCCACGAGCCAGAAATATGGACATAGCGCACAAACAAAAAGATATAAAACACCCCAGCCATTGATAAGATAAACCCACGATTAAACGCCACGCTAGGAAATAGCACCACACACGCCACGCCCACAAATGCCAACATAGCAAAGCTTACAATCTGCAAGCCTGAAATATACAGCACATAGCCCATACACGCCATAACAAACGCCCGCAAAAACGAAGGTGCAAAATCTAGCACAAGCAAATATCCAAAAAGTGCTAGCAGCACAAGCAAGCCTAGGTCATAGATCTCATTGCGATAGCTACAATACCGCCTTTGCACCGCGCGATATAGCGGTGCTAGCAAGGCAAAAAGCACAAAGGAAATGATCCCCAAGTGGAATCCACTAATAGCAAAAATATGCGCTAGCCCTAGCTTATTGCTCACTTCACGCCACGATTTATCTAGCGGCGTGGCAAAAAACAGCGTGCTAAATAAGCTTGCGTGCATAGGATTTGTATGCTGCGTATAAATCGCATCGACTAAAGGCTGCGTATTGTGCCTATTGGGCAGAGTCGCTAGAGAAAAGTTTAAGAAAAAGCAGCTTTGTAAATACTGCACAAAGCTACAATCCCTCCCCATTTTGCCATAGATCCGCACGCTGCGCCCTTGCAGGGGCTTTAGATCTTCTTTAGAAGTGGTGTAGAGTGTATGGGCGTTATATCTAAGCTTTAGCACAAAATATGTCGCGTTGTTTTTGGTCTTTGTATATTGGGCTTGCACGATGGCTTCTAGCTCTTTGGGCGCGGCAAAGGGTAGCTGCAAGTATTGATAATACTCAAGCCCCACACGCCCTAGCAGCAGCACAAACAGCACAAGATATGCTACCACCCACTGCCTAGGCGAAAAAAGCGCGATGACATAAGGTGAGCCTTTGGTCTTTTGCGCCATTTGGTTGGACTATGCTCAAATTGGCACAACTTGCACAGGAGCTACATCTGGAGACACATCGATTTTGGCTTGCGTAGCCTCATAGGGAAGCTCACGCGCCCCACTTGCCACATCTTCAAAGCGGATAAAGGGCTTATTAAATTGGATTCTAATGGTTTTTGTCTCGCCATTGCGGTTTTTAGCGATGATGATTTCTGCTGGCTCGATACTCTTTGTGCGCAGCTCTTCAAGCTTTACTTGGAGCTTTTTTAGACTCTCTCTGTCTTTTTGCTCATCTTTTGGGTTGTTTTGGATTTTTTCTATATTGTTGCGCAGCGTGCTAATGGCATACACATCTTCTCTGTATAAAAACAGCACCACATCGGCATCTTGCTCGATTGATCCTGACTCTCTTAGATCAGAGAGCTGCGGGCGTTTATCCTCCCTAGAATCCACCGCCCTACTCACTTGGGATAGCGCGATGATGGGGATTTCTAAATCCCTTGCAAGCGTCTTTAGCCCGCGCGAGATTTCACTCACCTCCTCGTGTCTTGCACTATCGCTTCTGCCCCCACCACCTCGCATAAGCTGGAGATAATCCACCACAGCGACTTGTAGGCTTGGGACTTGGGATTTAAGCTTGCGCAGCTTGGAGCGTAGCTGGGCTATGGTAAGCGAGCTGCCATCATCGATATAGAGCGATTTTGTAAGGAGCATTTGGGTTGTTTCTGTAAGCTTGCTTAAGCCTATGTCATCGATATTGCCTTGCCGCAAATCCTGCAAGGGGATAGAAGTGAGAGAAGAGAGCATACGAAACATCAGCTGCGTAGCGGGCATTTCTAGGCTAAAGATTGCTACTGCACCGCCGCGATTAAGTGTGTGCTGGATCATATTTAAAAATAGCGTTGTTTTCCCCATAGCAGGGCGTGCGGCGATGATGATAAGCTCGCCTGCGCGAAATCCCGTGGTATAGTCATTAAGCTTAGAAAAGCCCGTATCCACGCCCACAAGACCATTAGAATCGCGCCTTTTCATCTCCTCTATCTCTTGGAGTGTGCTATCAATCACATTGCGCACGCTTTGGAACTCTGTATGCGCACTCTTTGAAGAGATCGCATACATCTCGCGCTCAATCTCATCAAGCAGCACATCACTCTCAATGCTTACATCACTTGTGCGTGCGGCGATCTTGCTCGCAAGAGAGGCGAGCTGGCGTTTGATAGAAGCGGTTTTTATCTCTTTGATATAGGCAGAGACATTGGCGATAGGGCTTGTGGCGATGATATGGGCGAAGTCTTCTTCACTGATTTTGCTAGCTTTGATCCTAGAGGCGACAAACTCGGCATTTATGGGGAGATTTTGGAGCTTTAGCTCTAGGGCTATTTCGATGATCTTTTGATGCTGGGCAAACAAAAAGTCCCCCACCACAAGGCTATCTTGCACTTGTGTAAAAATCTCTTCATCAAACAAAAATGCCGCGATAAGCCCTCGCTCGACATTGAGTAGATACACACTTGTATCATCGTGCTTCATACTTGTCCTTAAGAGTCTAATAAAGAGCAGATTGTAACAAAAGCTTTCCTAGCTTTTTCTTTAAAACCGCGCCAAAAATCGCACCGCGCTTTGCTACAATATCGCCTAATACTTGCCTTGTTTATAAGGAGAATTATGGAGCAAGCTGTCTGTAAAAATAAGGATTCTAGGGGGGATTGGGCTTTGCTTGGGAGGGATTGGGCTTTACTAAAGAAACATCGGCTTGCGCCGAGCGCGTTGCTTGTTTTCTCATCGCAACGCGTAGCTTCTTTAGAAAAAGTGGATTCTAGTGCAAACGCCCTTTTATTGTCATTGCGAGCCTTGCGACAGCAAGGCGTGGCAATCCATACAAATAACACACAAAAAACGCACAACCTAGAATCCACTTTTTTAAACAATGCCGAAAAATCGCCAAGCGTAGCTTTTTTAGAAAACAAGCAACGCGCAGTTTCTTTAGAAAACCAAGCCAAGCACACTGCTCAAAAAAAGTTCAAACTACGACTTAAAGCAGAGTGGGAGCAGCAATCTTCCATCTTACTTGCATTTCCACATACTAGGAGCGATTGGGCAAGCAAGATAGACCAAGCAAGGCAGTGCTTTTTACACATCATAGAATCCATTATCGCCTTTGAGCGCGTGCTTGTGTGCATAGATACGCACGATACACAAGGGCTAGCGGTGCTATGCCAGCACTTTGGCACAGATATACCCCCACTCACGCCCTACACCACATACACACTTACTCCCCACATCACGCTAGCCTTTGTGCCGACAAACGATACTTGGGCGAGAGATTTTGGGGTGATTACCTGTGAAGTAATGGACTCTAAGCAAAACCTCTTGCTAGATTTTCACTTCAACGGCTGGGGGCTAAAATACCCCAGCAATTTTGACAACCAAATCACCAAATCCCTACATCATCTCGGCGCGCTAGGGTCATCTCCGCTAGAGTCGATCCCCTTTATCTTAGAGAGCGGGAGCATTGATACTGATGGCTTAGGCACGATCCTTACTACCACCACCTGCCTGCTAGAGCCAAACCGCAACCCCACCTACACCAAAGCAGAGATACAATCCACCCTCTGCCACACCTTAGGGGCAACGCGCGTGCTATGGCTAGAAAATGGCTTTTTACAAGGCGATGATACTGATAGCCATATCGATATGCTAGCACGCTTCATAGCCCCAGATACGATCGCCTACATTAGCTGCGATGATGAGAGCGACCCTCACTACCACGCCCTGCAAGCAATGGAGCAAGAGATCCTAGCCTTTAGGCAAGCTGATGGTAGCCCTTATACACTCTGCCGCCTGCCTTTTGTGAGCGCGATTTATGATGAGAGTGGCGAGCGGCTGCCTGCTAGCTATGCGAATTTTCTCTTTGTCAATGGTGCGCTGCTTGTGCCGCTCTATAATGACCCAAACGACACGCAAGCCTTGCAGCTGCTCCAAGCAGCCTTGCCTGATAGAGCAGTGCTAGGGGTCAATGCTCGCACGCTCATTGAGTGGCACGGCAGCTTGCATTGCGTGAGTATGCAGCTTTACTGATGTAGCTGTGGTGGTTTGCTATGGTAGTTTTGCGATTTTGCGGAGTGGTGCAGGGCGTGGGATTCCGCCCGCTTGTGTATCGCACTGCCACAGAGCTTGGGCTGTGTGGAGGGGTGTATAACGACCATAGCAATGCCATTGTCCTTATAAGCCCAAAAAAACACCTAAAGCTAAGAGCCATTAAGCCTATGCGCCTTGTCCGCTTCTATCCGTGTGCGACTACCTTGCCGTGTGCGACTGCCTTGCTAGATCCTAGCGCACTAGAATCTAGTATGCGCTTGCTTGATAGCTTGCTCCCTAAGCTCCCTGCGCTTGCTTCCATTAGCCATATTGCTATCTATCCTTTATATAAGGCTTTTTCAATAATCCCAAGCCTAGCTGCTATTGATCTCTCCGCCTTGCAAGCGACATTTCACATTTTGCCCTCGTATCTATCCACACATCTATCCTCTTGCTCGCCTAATCATTTGCCTAATCACTCGCCCAATTCGCCTAGCATTAGCCCCACACTCCCCACTATCCCCACTGATAGCGCGACTTGCAATGACTGCTTGCAAGAGATTTTCTCCCCCACCTCACGCTTCTACCACTACCACCTCTGTGCTTGCACCAACTGCGGCGCGAGATATAGCATTATCGACTCCCTGCCCTATGACAGAGCGCGCACGAGTATGAGAGACTTCCCCTTGTGTGCTGCTTGCAAGCAGGACTTCCGCACGCCAAGCAGCCGCTTCTACCACGCCCAGCCCATTTCGTGCAATGCTTGTAGTATCGAGCTTAGGCTGGTGGATTCTAGGACAAATAGCGTGCTTGCTAGGGATTATGCGGGCATTGAGCTATGCGCTAGGCTTTTGGCTCAAGGGGAGATCGTGTGTATCAAGGGGCTTGGGGGGTTTGCGCTTATTTGCGATAGTGCAAATGAGCAAGCCATAGCGCGCCTAAGAGAGCGCAAAAATCGACCACACAAGCCCTTTGCGATAATGTGTAAAAACTTAGCGCAAGCGCGAGAGCTAGCGGACTTGTGCAAGGAGGAAGAAGATGCGCTTACTTCGCTTGCTGCGCCGATTGTGCTAGCACGCATAAAATCCAAAGCAAAGCCAACGCCAAAACCCCAAAAGCCCGAACTAAACACTATCGGTATTGTGCTTGCCAACACCCCCTTACACCACCTCTTGCTAGATATTTTCCCCAATCCCATCATCTACACAAGTGCCAATCTAGAAAGCCAGCCTATCATCACCACCGCCCAAGAAGCCGCAAGCCTAGCGCATATCACGCCTTATGTGCTAGATATTGACAGAGAGATTTTGCACGGCATTGATGATTCTATCGTGCGTTACATCGACTCGCAAATCCGCCCTATCCGCCTAGCAAGAGGGCAGACCCCACATATCACGCCCCTGCCCTGCACAAACACTGCCCCCCTAGATTCTAGAAGTATCATCGCCCTAGGCGCAGGAGAGAAGATCACCCCCACTCTAGCCACTGCCACACACGCTATCCTAACGCCCTATCTGGGCAGCTTGCAAAGCCCTAAATCTCTAGCGCGTTTAGAAGATAATCTCTCTGTCTTCTTGCCCCATATCCCAGCCCCCACGCTTATCATAAGCGATACACACCCCCGCTTTGAGACAACCACCCTAGCCCACAATCTCGCCAAAGAGCATAGTGCCACACATCTTAGTCTCTATCACCACCACGCCCATCACTGCGCGATCTGGGGCGAAATGGCACGCGATGAAACAGAGCGGATTTTGAGCATTGTATGGGACGGGAGCGGGCTTGGGGCAGATGGGAGTATCTGGGGGGGAGAGTTTTTGCTTGGGGATTGTAGGGAGATTGCGCGAGTGGGGCATTTTATGCCCTTTGCTCTGCTTGGCGGAGAGAGAGCTATCACAGAGCCTAAAAGGATCGCCTATATCCTAGCAAAGTGCGCAGGGCATAGCGCGATGATAGCACGCTATGAGCAGATCTTAGAGCCACCGCTCATCGCCCTAGCAGAGCTAAAGCCACCTGTGGGGCATACGACAAGCTCGGTGGGCAGGCTCATCGATGGCGTGGCGCATTTGCTAGGGCTGGTGGATTCTATCACCTATCAAGGGCAAGCAGGCGCACTGCTAGAATCCATAGCGCAAGAAGCACCTACCAAAGACCCCTATCCCTATACAATCACGCATTCTGGCATTATCCAATGGCAGGAGATGATCGCTGCAATTTGTGATGATGCCCTTGCCCTAGAATCTAGCTTTGCCACCCAAGAATCTACCCTAGAATCCACTTTTGCCACAAAGGCGCATATCGCCTATAAATTTCTCTACACTCTAGCCCATATAGCCAAATCCTTTGCCCTAAGGATCATAGCAGATGGCACACGCGTGGGGCTAAGTGGGGGTGTGTTTCAAAACAAGCTTTTATGCGAGATTTTAGGATCAATGCTAAAAGAAAGCGGCATTACATACAGCTACCACACGCTTGTGCCTTGCAATGATGGGGGTATAGCCTTTGGGCAAGCAATCTTTGCTAGCAGAGTTATGCTACAATATCCCAACCCACGATAAAAAGGCACACCCAATGGCAAAATCAGCAAAACCACAACCCCCGCGCAAGATACAAGAGACCCAGCATAATTGGGACTTAAACGCGCTTTTTGCTAGCATTAAGCAAGCACACGACTATCTTGCTGCGACACATAAGCAAGCTAAAGCGTTCCAAAAGCGCTATCAAAACACCCTTGCCACCCTTAGTGCTAAGGATTTTTATAGCGCATTGCTTGCCTATGAGGAGCTTATCGAGCGCATTAGCAAGGTGATGACCTATGCGTTTTTGGTCTTTGCAGAGGATACAAAAAAGGGCGATATTTACGCCCAATACGAGCTTAAAAGCAATGAAGCTCATAGCTTGCTTGTGTTTTTCGAGCTAGAGTTTTGCGAGCTAGAATCCACAATCCAGCAAGACTTCATCAAGCAGGCAAAAAGCCATAGCTTCTATCTACAAAGCCTTTTACAGCATAAGCCCTACCAGCTCTCCTTAAGTGCCGAGCAAGCATTGATCGCTACTTCAAGTGTGGGCGTGAGTGCCTTTAGCAGGCTCTTTGATGAGCATTTAAGCGCGCTAAAAATCGGCAAGCATAAGCAAAGCGAAGAAGAAGTGCTAGCAGAGCTGCATAATCCCAAACGCACCAAGCGCAAGAGTGCGCAAAAAGCCTTTACTAAAAGTCTCAAAGACTCTAGCCACCTGCTAGGCTATATCCTAAATATGGTGCGCAAAGATGTAGCCATTACCACAAAATTACGCAACTATCCTAGCAAAGAAGCCCCACGCCACCTAAGCAACCACATCAGCCAAGAGAGCGTGGATTCTATGATTGAGACCACAAATAGCAACTTTGCTATCGTGCAAAATTACTACCGCATAAAAGCCGATCTTATGGGGGTAAAGCTTAAAGACTACGACCGATACGCGCCGCTTTTTTCTCGTGCTACAAGTATGGGCTATGATGAAGCTTTAAGGCTTGTTACACAAACTTACAAAGAGTTTTCTAAAGAATTTGGCGCGATCATTGAAAAAGCCTTAGCTGAAGGCTGGGTAAGCTCCCACCCTATGCCAAACAAACGCGGCGGAGCTTTTAGCCACGGCAGCGTGCCTAGCGCACACCCCTATGTGCTGCTAAATTGGACAGGCAATCGCCGCGATGCTTTCACCATAGCCCACGAATTTGGGCACATGATCCACCAAGAGCTAAGCAAAAAAGTCGGCACACTAAGCCACGATACTCCTCTTACCACCGCAGAGACCGCTTCAGTCTTTGGCGAGATGCTGCTCTTTGACCACCTAAAATCCACTTTAAGCAAAAAGGAGCTTTTAGGGATTTATGCCGGTAAGCTAGAAGATATTTTCTCAACACTCTTTCGCCAAGTGGTGATGACAAATTTCGAGCGAGCGATCCACAATGAAGAGGGCGAGCTGCAAGTAGCAGACTTTGATAGAATCTGGCAGGAAGAAAATGCCAAAATGTTTGGCAAAAGTGTCGAGCTTACCAAAAACTATGCGCGGTGGTGGAGCTATATCCCCCACTTTATCCACTCGCCCTTTTACTGCTATGCTTATAGCTATGGGCAGCTGCTTGTGCTAGCTCTCTTTGGGCTGTATAAAAGTGGGCAATGCCCTGACTTTGTAGAGAGATACACGGCATTTCTTGGTGCTGGGGGGAGCAAGTCTCCAAGTGCGCTTATCAAAAGCTTTGGCTTTGATATACAGAGCGAAACATTTTGGGAGATCGGTATGCAAGAAGTGCGATCTATGCTAGAAGAATTTCACGCGCTTTTATGCTCAAGTGGCTACAAAGTGCGCAAGCTAAAATATAAAGGCTAACTATGCAATACACACCCGCGCAAGCATTTGAAATACTCTATGATCACTATTGCACACAAATGCTGACATTTTTGCAGCAAAGCGGCAGGCAATTTGGGCTTTTGTGCGATGCAAGCAAAGTGCGATTTGACCCACCGCTCCCTAAAAGCCAAGCAACAAAGCTTGGCAAGAGCTTAGAGTTTCTCATCTCTGGCAGCACCTTTGACTCCTTAGAAATCCGTCAAGATTCCCTAGGGCAAGTCTCGGTGCATTTTGTCGTAGGGCTAGCCCCTAGGGGTGAAGGCGAGCTTGTAAGCGTGCGTGTGCGAGGGATCCGCCAGATATTTATCAAAGATACTGCGCATGATGATTGCGCGCTTTTTACAAGGGTGGATTCTAGGCTTATCTTCCCTACTGATACTCCAAACCACGATGAGCAAGAGTCTTTTGCAGAAGAGTCTTTCAGCAAAGAAGAGCAGCAATCCCTACAAATAATCTTGCAAAACACCCATAATGCCAAAGTGCTAGCCCAGCTCCAAGGCAATAAACACAACAAATGATCCCAAAAGCCACACAAAGCTATAAAAGGATTGCTATAATACCAACTTCATAGGAGTCAATATGCAGACATTAGAATTATCCATCTTCCGCTTTTGTGCTAAAGAAAGCTATGAATACTACTTCCAAAAATACCCCTTACTCTATGACAGCAATCTCACGCTATTTAGCGCACTTGCAAGCATAGATGGCTTGGGCTTTGACCCATCAATGGGGCTTAGGGTGCAGGGGCTTTGTGTCTTTGATGATGTGCCACTCTATGAGCTCGTGCGCAGATTTGGCAAAGATTTATGCCTTGAGCCATTAAGCCAGAGATATGTGAGCAAGGATCTAGCTCTTGATAAAGAAGCGATGTTTGCACGCTATGGGTGGTTTTTTGACAAGCATAGCTTCATCACTCCAAGCGATCGCTATGAGCTATATCAATACCTTTGGGCAAACACCATTTCCCTACAAAGCGATGAATCCTACTTAGGCGATGGATTTTTCCTCTATGTAGATTGGCTACTTACGCGCTATCCCAAGCACTTTGATACACTTATCCATACTCTAGCTAATGCCCAAAGCGGCGTGATGAGCTACGCACCCGTAGAAGCCCTTATCTATACAAAAAAGCCAAATACCCCCCATATCACACGCACGATCCACTCTCTTATCAGCAAGGTCGCACGCTTTGGGCAATGCCCCGGCTGCGGGAGAGCGTGGATCAATGAGCTAGAATCTATGCGCATACCACCTATCCCAGATTCTGCTATCACAGCCCTAAAAGCCCTAGACCAGCAAGATCACAAAGCTTTCATTGTCTTTGACGCTTATGCAAATTATGAAGCAAAATCCCTTGTCTCTAGCACAAAATCCTTGCTACAAGCACTAGGCTATAAAGTCATTACCCCTAGGGGCAAGCTTCTCCCACTTGGCGGGTATTTTGGGCGTATTCTTGAGCCAAAAGACTTAATCAAGCGCATAGCCTACAATCTCGCCCTTGCCGATAAAGAAAAGGCGGTTTTGGTCTTTGGCGATTGTAGGAGCTACTATGCCGCGCTTTTTGCACAAGATGCGTTGCTAAGAGATCAAGCCTTGCTTGATGAAGTGTGTGCATTATATGGCAAGATAGATTATGATATAAGCCCGGTGCGACATATAAAAGACATCATCTCAAGCGATCAAAGCGAGCTTTGGGGGAGAGATTCTCTCCTAGAGTCTCTTAAGCTTGCAGCCTACCCTAGCACGCTTGCCTTTGATCGTATCGATAATCAGCAGGCGGTGTATGGATTTGATCCTAGCATTATGGCACTACCTAAGAGCGTGTTTAAGCATTTATCAGGACCAAACTTCACGCAAGAAGAGATTATGAACGCAGCCAAAGACCTGCACACACGCTATGTGCCTATCGCAAGCAAGCTAGGTGGCAAGTGGCTAGATATTATAGAGAGCAGGCAGGATTTCTCACATTTACAAACTTACAATTATGAGGGGTATTTGAGAGAGTCCGCTAGAATGCGCTTTGCCGGCATTGATGCAGGGGCAGATGTGCTTGTAGTCTCTAGTCTTGGACTCTTTAGGGCATTTAGCACCCTAGCAAAAACAAGTGCCAAAAGCATAGGGCGAGACCCGAGCGAGACACCTACACTTTTGCTTCCGCAAGCAGCCTTGCTAGCACTAGGTGTCCGCGATGGCTTGGGGCTTTCAGGTGCGACTATGCGCACACTTGATCTAGCACTTGCATAGGGGACTTTGTGAAAATCTTTCTAAAGATCTTGATCGCCTCTCTTATCGCTGGCACTTGGCACCAGATTGATAACGAATCAGCCGGTGTAGCGATCGTGCTATTTCTCTTTGTCCTAGCGGTGCTTTTGATGAATCCTGTCAAATTCCAATCCCCAGAAAAGCGCGAAGAATACATCGAGAAAATCCGCAAGCAAAAGGAGCAAAAACTCGCCATAATCCAAAAGCAAAAAGAAGAGCGCGCACGACTAAAAAAAGAAAAGCAAGACCGAGAAGCCCAAGAGCAAAAAGAATTTCACGCGCGAATGAAAAACCGATCCTAAACCACACCACAAAGGACTATTATGAGTATTTTACTATTGATTCTTGCCGGCGTTGTAGTGTATTATCTATACATTACCCTACAAGATTATCTCAAAAACCCACTACAATCCCCCACCCAAGAGCCAAAGCCCTCTTCCCCCTATCCACTAGAATCCACCCCCTACACCGCCCAAGACCCAGCCCAAAAGCTGCAAGACTCCTATGAGGGTGCTAGCATAACCCTGCTAGCCTACATCTTGCAAGCAGGAGTGCGCAAGCAAGCAAAGCCCACAAGCAAGCAAGACTCTAGCCCACTAGAATCCACTTTTACGCCTTTGCAAATAGGACTTGTAGAAGAGTTTATCCGCTCTTTGTCTCTCCACGCCACGAAGCCAGAATACGAGCAGAATCTACGCGATTTACTCACCCACTATGCCCCTGCCTACCTATCCCACACCCCACCGCTAAACACCCCAAAGACGCGATCTAGCCTAGATTTTAGCACCCTAGAGCAGCCTAGTATCGCTCATCTTGCCGAAATCTTTTTAGACCATACTTATGGCGAGTATAAGAAGCGGCTGCAGTTTGTGGGATTTATCTTAATGCTTGCGTGGAGTGATAAGGACTTAAACCACGATGAGCAAGACATTATCCTAGATATAGCGGCGTTTTTGGAGATTGATAATACTGATTTTAATGCCCTGTATGCAAGCTTTGAGACCTTAGAATCCAGCAGCGATGAAGCCCTGCTAGCACAAAGCGCAAAAGCCCTAGAGCAGCTATGGAGCGAGCAAAAGGAGCAAGATCAAGCAAGCTTGCAGCAAGTCTTCTTCACGCATATCCAAAAGCTCTGTGCCAATGCACGCAAAAAGGACAAACCTCAAGCCGAGCTTCTGCCGACACTTTGGGCGTGCGAGCAAGCCTATACAGACATATTGCAGCAGCTAGGATCTAGCGCAAAATCCCGCACACCCAAAGCTTCTAAATCCTCCAAAAGTAGTGATAAAAGTAGCGACAAGGTGGATTCTACCCCCAAATCTGCCCGCCTAGGAAAAAATGTGGATTCTAGCCTAGAATCCACATTTGCCCCCAAATCTAGCTCTAAAGATTCTAGCCCCACAGAAGCAAAAATGGATTCTGCGGATTCTATGGAATCCACCACACCCCAAAGCACCAAAAAGCGCGATAGCAGCTGGGATAATATCTAGCCCCAATCTAGCCCAAAAGGATCACTATGGCATTTAGCTTTTCTACGATTATTTTGCGCTTGCAGGAGTTCTGGGCGCAGCAGGGCTGCGTGATTGTCCAGCCCTATGATATTCCAGCAGGGGCGGGGACTTTCCACCCAGCCACTTTACTACGCTCGCTAGATTCTACCCCGTGGAGTGTGGCGTATGTCGCGCCCTCGCGCCGCCCAAGTGATGGACGCTATGGGGAGAATCCAAACCGCCTAGGCAGCTACTATCAATTCCAAGTGCTTATCAAGCCAAGTCCTAGCAATATCCAACGCCTCTACCTTGCCTCACTAGAGCTGCTAGGGATTGATAACACAATCCACGATATACGCTTTGTGGAGGATAATTGGGAGTCGCCCACACTTGGGGCGTGGGGGCTTGGCTGGGAAGTGTGGCTTGATGGTATGGAAGTTACGCAATTTACCTATTTTCAGCAAGTGGGGGGGATTGTGTGTGAGCCTGTGGCAGTGGAGATCACCTATGGGCTAGAGCGGCTTGCGATGTATATCCAAGGAGTAGAATCCATTTTTGACATTGCGTGGAATGATAGTGGCGTGCGCTATAAAGATGTGCATTTGCAGGGTGAGTATGAGTTCTCACGCTATCATTTTGAGGTCGCTAGCGTACCAATGCTCTTTGATCTCTTTGCCAAAGCCCAAGATGAAGCTAGAGCCTGCCTAGCTGCCAAGCTCCCACTGCCTGCCTATGACTGCGTAATGCTCTCTTCGCATTATTTTAATATCCTTTTAGCGCGCAAGGCGATTTCTGTAACCGAGCGGCAAAGCTATGTGCTAAAAATCCGCGAGCTTGCTAAAGAATGCGCCCTACTCTACAAAGAGCAAGAAAGCGAGCGTATAGAGAGGCTAGCCAAGTCATAACCCCCTGTCCCAAAGGATTCTAATGCCAAGCCACAATCAAAGCCAAAACCTTAGCGAAGAAGACACCAAAAAGCGTTATATTGAACCTGCTTTAAGCAAGGCAAACTGGGATTTTGAATCCATTAAAATGGAATATGGAGTAAAAGCTAAAGATTATAAGTTTAGCGAAGGCAAGATTGACATCAAAACAGGCAAAAGAGATAAAAGCACTATAAAAAAGGCTGATTATGTGCTTTTTCACAATGGAATTGCCCTTGCAGTGTTAGAAGCAAAAGCCTATAAATACGAAGATAGCGAGGGGATAGAACAAGCGAAAGACTATGCCAAAGCACTTAAAGCCCCCTTTGCCTTTTCTAGTAGTGGTAAAGGCTTTGTAAAATACACGCTTACAAAAGATTTTAAAGGAGTAACAAAAGAGAATTTACCCCTTAATGCTTTCCCAAGCCCGGGGAAGCTTTATGAAGCCTACAAAAAGTGGCAAAATCTCACAAATGACAATCTTTTACAAACGCATTGTGATTTAAGCCAAACAACACCGCGTTACTATCAAAATAACGCCATAAATGCCGCCCTAATCGCCGCACAAAAAGGACAAAGCAGAATCCTACTCGTCCTTGCCACAGGCACAGGCAAAACTCTCATCGCCTATCAAATCGCCCATCGCCTTTTTAACCAAATCTTGCCAAATGGCAAAAAGATAGAGAAAATTCTTTATCTAGCTGATAGAAATGAGCTTATAAACACTGACACAACAGATAAATTTAAAAGCTTTGCCAAAGGCATTTATAAGATAGAAAATCGTAATTTTAAAAGCGGATATAGTTTGTATTTTGGAATCTATCAGCAGTTTATCAGCGGTAGCGAAGAAAATAATGATAAAGTAGAGCATTATAAAGCCTTAGATAAAGACTTTTTTGACCTTATTTTTATTGATGAGTGCCACAGGGGCAGTGCTAGGGCGGATTCTACTTGGCGTGAGATTTTGGAGTATTTTAGCTCCGCATTGCAAATTGGTATGACTGCCACACCTAAATACAATAAAGAGCAAAGAGAGAGCCAAGAAGCAGGCGAGTTAGAAGCAAGAGAAGATGATAATATAGACTATTTCGGTGAGCCAGTGTATCAATACAGCTTACAACAAGGCATAGATGATGGCTATCTAGCCCCTTTTTCTATAATAGAAAATTTATCAAATATAGAAATGCAAGGCTACACACCAGAGCTAGGAAAGCTTGATGAAGAGGGCAGAGAAATCCCGCAAGAGACTTTTAACTCCCCAGATTTTAACCGCACAATTTACCTAAAACCTCAAATCCGCTTCGTTGCCAAAGAAGTGAGCAAATTTTTGCACCATACTCTAAAAAATCCTTACGCTAAAACTATCATTTTCTGCGAAGATCAACGCCACGCCCTTTTGATGAAAGATGCCTTGCAAGATGAAAACAAGCAAGAAGTGGCAAAAGATTCTAACTACATCACACGCATAACAAGCGATGACAATTTAGGCAAAGCCCTGCTAGATAATTTTAAAAGCGTAAGCAAACGCTATCCAGTCATCGCCACGACTTCCCAGCTTTTAAGCACGGGGGTAGATACGCAAATGGTGCAAGTTATAGTCATTGATAAAATTGTGCGTGATAAAAGCCTATTTAAGCAAATGATAGGGCGAGGCACAAGGCTTAATGAAGTTTTAGAATCTAGGGGCAAAACACATTTTTATGTGCTAGATTTCAAAGGTATTGCAAGGGATTTTTTAAACGACCCTGACTTTGATGGCGAGGTGGAGTTTATCGGCACAGATGAGGTAAGAGAGCGAGAGAAAAAGCCAGAAAGCACAGACAAAGAGAATAAAATAGAGCCTAACGACCTGCCACCAGATATAAAAGACCCACCACCGATAAAGCACACCATAGACGGCGAAGAGATAGAAATCTACACACAAGACAAATCCGTCATCATTTTACGCAATGTTAATGGCGTTTTGACACCCATCACGCAAAGCCTAGAATCCTTTAGCGGTGAAAAACTTCAAAATACTAAAGCTTTTGAATCCTACCTCAAGACTTTACGCACAGGCGATAAAGCCACGCGTGAAGAGCTTTTAAGTATGCTTGAAGAAAAGGGCATTTTTATCCAAGAATTAGGGCAAATGGATAAATTTAAAAACTGCGATGAATTTGACATTTTACTCTCCCTTGCCAAAGGCAGTCCTGCTCTAAGTCGCACACAAAGAGCAAAAAAGGCAAACCGCTTTCTAGCAGAGCTTGAGCCAAAGGCTAAAGAGCTTTTAGAACTCTTGCTTGAGAAATACGCACAAGGGGGTATTGATGAGCTAGATTCTAGCGTGTTTGTCAATGAGCCTTTTGCTTCAAAGTATAATCTCACCACAATCGCACAGATTTTTAAAGAATATGGCGGAGTAAATGCCGTGCTGCAAAATCTTAAAAACGCACTTTATGAGGAGGTAAGCTAATGCTAAATATCAAAAAACTTCAAAACATTATGCGTCAAGACGCAGGAGTTAATGGCGATGCACAAAGAATGGAGCAAATCGCGTGGATTTTATTCCTAAAGCTTTATGATTATTATGAAAGAGAATGGACTGCCCTAAATGAGATGAACGGCACGGAGTATCACTCTATAATCCCCGAGCATTTGCGTTGGGAGTCTTGGGCGATAGGGCAGAAGTCCCCCACAGGCGAACCTTTACTCACATTTATCAATAATGAGCTTTTTCCCACGCTAAAAGCCTTAAACATCACAGAATCTACCCCGCTCAATCAATCCATCGTGCGAAATGTTTTTGAAGATTTAAACAACTATATGAAAGACGGCTATCTTTTACGCGAAGTGATAAACGAGATAGAATCTAGCCTTAAGATTCACAATAGACAAGATTTTAAAGAGCTTTGCAAAGTCTATGAAAGCTTTTTAAAAACCTTGCAAAGTGCAGGAAATGCCGGCGAGTTTTACACACCGCGTGCCGTTACAGAATTTATGGTAGAAATGCTTAGCCCAAAGTTAGGCGAGAGTGTAGCCGATTTAGCTTGTGGGACAGGGGGCTTTCTTATATCTGCGGCACATTTTTTAGAAAAGCAAGTAAGTTTAACAAGCGATAGAAAAGTCTTTGAAACAAGCTTTTATGGTTGTGAGAAAAAGTCCTTGCCCTATCTACTTTGTGCGACAAATTTACTCATTAACGGCATAGAAAATCCAAACCTAAAGCACGGCAATGCCTTTGATTTTAGCAATTTTGAAGACTTT
This sequence comes from Helicobacter zhangjianzhongii, assembly GCF_030249855.1. Classification (NCBI taxonomy): domain Bacteria; kingdom Pseudomonadati; phylum Campylobacterota; class Epsilonproteobacteria; order Campylobacterales; family Helicobacteraceae; genus Helicobacter; species Helicobacter zhangjianzhongii. The sequence continues at coordinate 60,420 of NZ_JANURN010000007.1, read as the reverse complement.
GATATAAATCTTACAAAATACCCCAAATTTGACATCATCTTAATGAATCCCCCTTATGGTGGTAATGAGCGTGGTAATGATATTAAACATTTCCCCCAAGAATACAAAAGCAGTGAAACGGCAGATTTATTTATGGCTCTCATTTTGCACCGACTATCTTTCAAAGGCAAAGCCGCAGTCGTGCTGCCTGATGGCTTTTTATTTGGTGCTGATAATGCAAAAGTCAATCTCAAAAGAAAGCTTTTAAGTGATTTTAATCTCTATCTTATCTTGCGTTTGCCTAAAAGCGTTTTTGCCCCTTACACTTCTATCCCCACAAATTTACTTTTTTTCAACGCTGATAAAGGCGGCACGGAAAAGACGCATTTCTACCGCCTTGATATGCCAGAGGGTATAAAATCTTTTGGCAAAACAAAGCAAATGAGCCTAGAGCATTTCACGCCCTTTTTAGCGTGGTGGCAGAGCGGCAAAGAAGCCTTACAAGATGAAAGTGGGAATTTCAAGGCTAAGTCCTACACCAAAGAAGAACTTGAATCTAGGAATTATAATTTTGACTTATGCGGCTATGTGAGCGAAGAAGAAGAGATACTAGACCCCCTAGAGCTTATGGAGCAGATCAAAGCCGAGAGAGATAAGCTAAACGCCACGCTAGATTCCATAATGAAGCAAATTTCTACTATAATTAAAGAAAACGAATAAGGAGAAACTATGCTGCTAGAAGTGAGTATTGACAAACACAACAAAGACGCCATAATTTCAGCGATAAACCTTATCAAAGGCGTGGAGCTTGTAGAAGTGCTAACACAAGCAGATGACTATGATGACACCATTATGACAAAAGAGGATTATGAAGCGTGGGTAGAGGCGCGTAAGGACTTAGCAGAGGGCAAAACCATAAGCCACGAAGAGCTAAAAAGGCTTGTAAGCCAAGAAAATAAAAGGAGAAATACAACAGAGCAAGGCATACAAAATGCCCTATAACATAGAGTATCACAAGGATTTTATAAAGTTTTTAAAAAAGCACCAAGACATACAAGCCAAAGTTTTTGAAAGCTTTGAGACAATCGCGCAAAATCCTTATGAAGCGAAGCTAGATATTAAAAAACTGCAAGGCAAAGCAAACCACTACCGCCTAAGAATTAGCAAATACCGCTTTTTATACGAAGTGCTTGAAAGCGAGATTTTAATCTATGCTTATAAGGCAGACTCAAGGGGCGATATTTACAAATGAAAACAGATACCTTAAAAAAGTCCTTGCTAGACTATGCTATTAAGGGAAGCTTGACTGCGAAATTCCGCCGTGAAAATAATGGGCTTAACGCCTTTGATGAGCTTGAAATTTATAACGATAACATAAAGCAAAAACGCAAAAATTTAGAAAAGAAGCTCAAAATTTGTGAAAAAGAATTAAAGCTTGAAAAAGACAAAGAGCAAAAAGCTTTTTTAAAATCTCAAATTCAAATGCTAAAAAAAGAGCTTACAAAATGCAAGGAAATCACGCCGTTAAACCTTAGCGAAGCCCCCTTTACTATCCCAAATTCTTGGGCGTGGGTCAAACTCGGGGATATTTGTGAGATAGTGAGCGGAGGCACACCTTCAAGGGATAAAATAGAATATTGGCACAACGGCACAATCCCGTGGGTAAAAATAGCCGATGTGAAAAATAATGTCGTCAATCAAACGCAAGAATTTATCACGGAATTAGGACTTGAAAATTCATCGGCAAAAATTTTTAAAAAAGGCACTTTGCTTTATACGATATTTGCAACGCTTGGTGAAACTGCAATTTTAAATATAGATGCGGCGACAAATCAAGCCATAGCCGCCCTTATAGAAACTTATGACTATGATACTAAGTTTTTAATGTATTGTTTAATGTCTATGAAAGATTATGTTAATAGTTTGGGCAGGGGTGTTGCACAAAATAATATTAATCAAACAATGTTAAAAAATTTCACTATCCCCCTGCCGCCGTTAAAGGAACAGCAAGAAATTGTCAAAAAACTTGATTTGCTCGTTTCACTCGCAAATGATTTTGCTATGACTAAAGAGAATTTAAAGAGAATTGAAAAGAGAATTGAAAAGAGTTTGCTCAAACTTGCCCTAGAGGGCAGTTTAAGCAAACTTTATCGCAGAAGCTCCCCTACACTCTCCGCCTTTGATGAAATCAGCACTTACAACGATAACATAAAGCAAAAACGCAAAGATTTAGAAAAGAAGCTCAAAATTTGTGAAAAAGAATTAAAGCTTGAAAAAGACAAGGATAAAAAAGCCTTTTTGAAATCCCAAATTCAAATTTTAAAAAAAGAAATTGCAAAATGCAAAGAAATCACGCCGTTAAACTTTAGCGAAGCCCCCTTTACTATCCCAAATTCTTGGGCGTGGGTCAAACTTGGGGATATTTGTGAGATGAAAAAAGGTCCCTTTGGGAGTGCAATTACAAAAGATATGTTTATCCCAAATGGAAATAATGCAGTAAAAATATACGAGCAAAAAAATGCTATTCAAAAGAGCGAAACTCTAGGGGAATACTATATTTCATTAGAACATTTTGAAAAACTAAAGCAATTTGAAGTTTTTGAAAATGACATTATTGTAAGTTGTGCGGGGACGATAGGCGAAATTTTTAGAATTCCAAAAAATGCACCGAAAGGAATTATCAATCAAGCCTTAATGAAAATCAAGCTAGTCAATGAAGAGTGGATACCATATTTTATGATTTTTTTTGATTTTCTTATTAAGCAAAAATCTCAAGAAAACAGCAAAGGTTCAGCTATTAAAAATATTCCACCGCTAGATATTTTAAAAAACTTCACTATCCCCCTGCCGCCACTCCAAGAGCAAGAACATATCACTCAAATTTTAGACACCCTTTTCACACTCAAAAAGGGCTTAAGGATGGAGTAGCCCTAGAATCCACTTTTTGAAAAAGTGGATTCTAGTATGGATTACTAAAGAAGCTACGCTTTGTATTTTTGTCTGCAATTTAAAAAAGTGGATTCTAGGAGTGCGATATAATGCAAAACGATTCTAAGTAGGCTTGTTTCTCTTGCGGTAGTATTGGGCTAGAATCCATTTCTTTTGTGGATTGCCACGCCACTGCTTCGCAGTGTCTCGCAATGACAAAAAAAGGGCTTCTTCAAAAAGCCTGTTTTATCTCACACGATTCTAGGGATTGTGGTGGGGCTGTGGGTGTTTTTTGCAAATTTTGGGCGGGAGTTACCTAAGCGGTAATGACCGCCCGAAATTTGCAAAATCACGCGCATTGCCCACCCAAGACTGAATCGACAAAACCACAAAAGGAGTTTTCTCAATGTATATCAGCGAAATTTACACCCTACTAGATAGCCTAAGCCCCTTCAGCCTGCAAGCAAGCTGGGATAACTCTGGGCTAAATATCGGCACAATGGGGCAAAAGGTGGATTCTATCGCGCTGGCTTTAGAGCTAGACTCTACTATGGCGCAACATTTAGAGCCAAACACCTTGCTAATCACCCACCACCCGCTCATATTCTCCCCTCTAAAGTCCCTAGACACCGCCACCTACCCTGCCAATCTCATCGCCACACTTATGCAGAAAAACTGCGCCCTCATCGCTATGCATACAAACTTTGACCTCACGCATTTAAACGCGCATTTTGCTAGAGAGATCCTAGGCTTTGCCACCACAGAGCAAGGCATAGCCCAGCACTGCCAGATCGCGCCCACACCGCTGCTAGAGCTTGCTAAATCGTGCAAAAAGGCTCTATCCCTAGAGCATATCCGCTTCGTGCAAGCAGAGCAGAATATAGAGCATATTTATATCGTGTGTGGCTCTGGGGCAAGCTACGCTAGGGAGATCACCACGCCACATAGCTGCCTAATCTGCGGCGATGTGAAATACCACGATGCGATGATTGGCAAAAGCAATGGACTAAGCTTCATCGATGTGGGGCATTATGAGAGCGAGAGAGAATTTACAAAAATCCTGCAAAGCCTTTTGAAAATTAAGAATCTCAGTGCTACAATACTGCCTAACTTTTCCCCATTTTCTTACCTATAAGGACTTTTATGAATAAACATTTGCAACAGCTCATACAAATCGCGCAGATTGATACAGAATCTGATGCACTTGTGCCTGTAATGCAGGAGAAACGCGCCAATCTCGACAAGCTCCTAGCCCAGAAGCTAGAGCTTATCGCTAGCCAATCTCGCTCCAGTGAAGAAAAGGAAGCCCTAGCCATAGCCATAGAGCGCAACGAAGCCAATATCACAGACAACAACGCCAAGCTAGAAGCTATCTCCCAGCGCATTAAAGATGGCTGCTCTGACAGAGAAGCACGCGGACTTGCCATTGAAGAAGACCTAGCAAAAGAGCAGCTAAAGCACGCAAACAACGAAATAGCGCGTCTAAATAAAGAGCTAGAATCCTACGCGCCAAAAGAGCAAGAGATCGCCCAGCAATTAGTCGAGCTAGAATCACAAATCGCCCAAGAGCAGCAAAAAGTCGATGGAGAGATAGAAGAGATCAAGCAATCCCAGCAAGCTATTTTTGCCAAGAAAGAAAAGTGCATAACTGCTATGGATCAAAATATCATCGCCTTTTATGAAAAGATCCGCAAATGGGCGAAAAACTCTAGTGTCGTGCCTATCAAACGCCACGCCTGTGGCGGCTGCTTCATCAAGCTAAATGACAAGCTTTTAAGCGATATTTCTCATAGTGCTGATATTATCACCTGCCCACATTGTGGCAGGATCCTCTACCTAGAATCCTAAATCGTGCAGACAGCCAAGCCTAAGTGTGCGTATATGGCTATTTGGCTATATCGCGTGCTTTGTGGTGCGGCGTGGATCCTACTTGCTCTGCCGCTACTCTACCTTAGCACCAAGCCCAAATACCGCCGCTCTATCCCTGCGCGATTTTTCCCATTTGTGCGCGTTTTTACCCCAAGATCTAGCGGATTTTGCAAGGATTTTTGTCCGCATATTTGGCTGCACGCCTGCTCCTTTGGCGAGATCAAATCCCTAGAGCCAATCATACAAGCCCTAGCAACCCCCACGCGCAATATCTTGCTCACCACCACCACGCAGACAGGCTTTGACCTAGCCCAAAGTAGCTATACGAGTGAGCCTACAATCCGCGTGGAGTTCCTGCCTTTTGAGATATTCCTGCCCTTTTATGCCCGCCGCCTAAAACAGCTGCAAGCCCTTGTGGTTACCGAAGCGGAGCTATGGCTAGAGCTTTTTCACACTGCTAAGGCACTAGGCGCGCAGACTTTACTCATAAACGCGAGAATCTCCACGCGCTCCTATCCTAAATACCGCCGTTTCCGTGCGTTTTATCGCGTGCTTTTTAGCTATATTGATAGAGTCTTTGCCCAAACTCAAGCTGACACAGATCGCCTAAGCACCTTGGGAGCGCGCAATATCCACATCTTTGGGAATCTCAAGCTGCTAAGCCCCATTCACATAAGCCACACTTACCCTAAGCCCAAAAATCGCCTAGTGATTGTCGCTGCCTCTACGCATAGGGGGGAGGAAGAGCTGGTGCTGCAAGCCTTTAGCGCGTTAAAAAAAGTGGATTCTAGCAAAATGGATTCGGCTTGTGGGCTAGAATCGCCCAAAACGCAAAAAATGGATTCTAGCCTACTAATCCTAGCCCCTCGCCACCCCGAACGCTTTGATGAAGTAAGCACATTGCTAGAATCTAGCGATTTTAGCTTCACGCGATTCTCCCAGAGCGATCTCACACACTGCCCACCAAGCGATATACAAGTCATCTTGCTTGACACCCTAGGCGAGCTAAACAACTGCTATGTCATAGCAGATATAGTGATTTTAGGCGGTGCATTTGTCCCAGCAGGCGGGCATAATCCCCTTGAGCCGGCATTTTTTGGCACTAAGCTTATCAGCGGCGAAGCGATATTTAATCAAGAAGCCCTTTTTGCCTGCATTGATGGCTACACCTTATGCAAGCCAAGCGAGCTGGAATCCACCCTCCTAGCCCACCAAAGCCTACCGCACAGCTCCTACAAGCACGCACAAGCAAGCCTCTCCACGCTTATCCAAGCAATCACCACGCACAAGGACTAGCCAAATGGAAAAAGCCTACAAACTCCTAAGCCTGCAAAAACACATCTCCCACAAAAAAGCAAAATCCCTCATTGATGATGGGCTTGTAAGTGCCAATGGCAGAAAGCTCACCCTAGCACGCGCCCTGCTAGATCCTAAGACAAACTTCCAGATCCAAGACATCGCGCCAATTAGCATAATCGCGCAAAGGGGGGATTTGCTTGTGGTAAATAAGCCAGCATTTTTAGAAAGCTATGCGATACAAGCGCGATTTCAAGGCTATGAGCTACTCCACAGACTCGATAAAGAAACAAGCGGTGTGCTACTGCTAGCTAAGAGCCAGAGTCAAACAGCCCTAGAGATTATCAACGCCTTTAAAGCACGCAAGGTGGAGAAGATCTACTACGCGCTTGTGAGTGGCATTGTCCCAGAGAGTGCGACTATCAACGCCCCAATCCTTACCAAAAAGGGCAAGAGTGCTAAAAGCAAAGTGCATAAAGATGGGCTAGAAGCCCTAACCCACATCGCCCCAGAATCCATTATAGGCAAAAAGACCTTGCTACGCGTGCAGATAGAAACAGGCAGGACACATCAAATCCGCGTGCATTTAGCCCATATAGGACACCCGATCATCGGCGATACACTCTATGGCGGTGCAAATGCTCCTAGGCTTATGCTGCATTCAAGCCGCATTTGTGTGCTTGGAGAGAGCTTTGAAGCCCCGCTGCCCTTTAGCCTTTGCTAGCTTAGAGTCCGCGCTAGAATCCACTATCTCACCCATCGCACCAAAGTGGCGAGATAGCGTGTATCTCCTGCTTTTTGAGCTAGGCACAAATATCCTAAAATACGGGCTATGCGATCTTTATGCCCCCACACTGCATATACACAAAACACCCCCAGCCCCACCGCCACACACCCTGCTAATCACCACGCATATTTGCGATCGCCAGAGATTGCATCTAAGCTTTTGCTACTCCGTTACTATCAAGGCATTTTGCTACCCCAAGGGCAAGCCATCTGCCTACACACGCCCTCTTATATGCCTGCATACATCTAAGCAGCCTAGCCCCCTAGGATCCACCCACCACCACAATCTAGGACACAAGCTCATTAAACGATATGCGGAAATTTTCTGCTACAATGCACCACGATTTACGATCATCTCCGCACAATATCGCACTATATCAATGGTAATCAAAGGACAATATCTTGCAATTTAGCACCGCAAAAAGAAATGATATTTTATATCTGTGCTCTCAAGGGCGCGTGAAGACTTATGAAGATTATCTGGAGTTTGCCAACAAGCTTGATAAGCTTATCGCCACGCATATAAAAGTGGATTCTAGGGATTTTAGCCAATGGCGCATTATGCTGCTTGATGCCTTTCCTTTCAATACCTATGCCCTAGGGCATTTGCTACGCCTAAAGCTCTATAATAACTATGACTTTAGCCTTGGCACAAACAACTACCACTTGCTTGAGCTACTAGAATCTGTGGAGTTTGACAAGATATTTGCCATTAGTGTCGAGCACGATCCGCGCAACTACAAAAACTCATAAGGACTACAATGGAGATGCAATATAGCCTGTGGAATACAATCTATGCGCATTTTGATCCTGTGGCATTTAGCATATTTGGCGCAAGCGTGCATTGGTATGGGATCGCGTATGTATGTGCGCTTATTTTCGCGCTTTTTGTCGCGCACTTTTTTATCCGCATAAATCCCACGCGCTTCCCCATATCAAAGCAGCTTTTAGATAGCTATTTTATCTGGGCAGAAATTGGCGTGATTTTGGGGGCTAGGCTTGGCTATGTGCTTATCTACGATCCCGATAGATTCTGGTATTTAGCCCACCCGATAGAGATTTTTAACCCCTTTGATCCGTATGGGAATTTTATCGGTATCCGCGGTATGAGCTTCCACGGCGGGGTGGTGGGATTCTTGCTAGCATCATATATCTTTGCCAAAATCAAGCATATATCCCTACTACCCTTGCTAGATCTAGTCGCTATAAGTGTGCCACTAGCATATGTGTTTGGGCGTGTGGGGAATTTCTTAAACCAAGAGCTTTTTGGGCGAGTGGTGGGAGAAAATGACATCTTTGGGCAAAAAATTGGGATTATAGTCAATGGTGTGCTACGCTACCCTAGCCAGCTACTAGAAGCTATCCTTGAAGGGTTTGTGGTGTTTATAATCATCGTGCTATGCTCTACATACAAGCCTCTTACTAATGCGCTTATTGGCGTCTATGGGGTGAGCTATGGGCTTATGCGCTTTATCGCGGAGTATTGGAGGGAGCCTGATGCGCAGCTAGGGCTTTTTGGCTCTTTGAGTATGGGGCAGATTCTATGCTTGATAATGATTGCCCTAGGGGCGTTAATCATCTTCTACGCGCTAAAAAACAACTCACTAAAAACCAAAGGAGCGTGCAATGCTAGCAACAATCAATCCTAAACTTCTAGCGTGGCTATGGCTGGTGCTGGCTATCATCACAGAGGTGCTAGGCTCTAGCTTTTTGAAACTCGCCCAAAGTATGAGCTATGGCTTTTTGGTTACAGCATTTTTCATCTGTGTGTCTTACTACTTCATTGGGCTTGCCATTAAGCAAATCAGCGTAAGCGTGGCGTATGCGATGTGGGAAGTGCTGGGGGTTATATGTATTGTTTTGATTGGGATTTGGTATTTTGATGAGAATCTAGCTTTGGTGCAGTATGCGGGGATTGTGTGTGCGGTGGTAGGGATCTTGCTCATCAACTTCGGCGAGGTTAGCGATGAGGATTCGGCTTTGCGCGATAAATCGGGGATTTCTTCGCCGCGCTGCGTCGATAGACAGCCAAGTCTTATCTCCTTGCGCGGCTCGAAAAGCCCCGATTTCTCATCGCAAATCCTAGAATCCCACAGCGGCTTTACAAAACAGGCTGAAAACCTAGAATCCACTTTTGATAAAAACGCAGAATTACAAAAAGTGGATTCTAAGAAAAACGCCCAAAGTTTAAACACGCCGCAGAACAAAAAAGCTGAAGTTGTGTTTGATAATCACGCCGCAGGCGGCAGGATTTTTCTAAAGAAACATCGGCTAACGCCGAGCGGTATCCCTTGTTTTGATGAAAAAGCCAACGCCCAAAACCTAGAATCCACTTTTTGCACCTCACATACAAGCAAGCCCTCCGCCCTATCCTTCGCGCTGCTTAGTGCAGGGCTTATCGGCGTAGTGGCTCTCTCACTTCTAGGCTATGTGTGGCATAGCACGCCTGCTATGCTTGGCTTTGCGTTTGTGTGTATCGCAGCGGTGCTTGATGTGGTGGCAAATCTGCTGCTTAAAGCCTCAAATGGCTTCTCTAAGCTAGGCTATGGGCTAGGCGCGGTGGCAGTGGTGATTGGGGCATTTTATCTGCTTATGCTAGCCCTAGATTCTATGGAGCTTGCAGTGGCGTATTCTAGCTGGGGGGCGATAGGGATTATCGGCACGATCGCTGGGGGGAGAATCTTATTTGGCGAGCGGCTTAATGCCATAGGCTATGTGGGGGTCGTGCTAGTCATCGCAGCCGTTGGACTACTGCACGAGATTATTTAGCGATATGGAAGCCTATATAATCCTAACCACCACAAGCAGCAAAAAGGAGGCAAAGTCTATTGCCAAAGCCCTTTTAGAGCACAACCTCATCGCCTGTGCGCAGTGGAGCAAAATTAAAAGTCTCTATCGCTTCAAAGGACAAATCCACTGCGACAAAGAATATCTCCTACGGCTTAAAACCACCAAGAGTGCGCTAGAAAAAGCGCGATCTATGCTACTCTCACTCCATAGCTATGAGACTCCGCAATTCTTAGCCCTAGCCATTGATGAGATAAGCCACGAGTATGCGGCGTTTATCTATGCAAACACGCGCCAAACACACATAGTTTAAGCCCGCTTGTATTACAATGCCTCCTGTGCAACTAGAATCCACTTTGTAAGGAAAAACAATGTTTGATACTCTAAGTAGCTCTCTGCGCTCCATTGCTTCTAAAATCCGCTTTAATGATGATGAAAAGGCTCTTAACCGCGCCCTAGATGAGCTGAAAAAAACCCTACTCAAAAATGATGTCCATCATAAGGTTACCAAATCCCTGCTAGATCACATCGCCCAGCACACGAAAGAAAAGGGCATAGGCAAGCAAAATTTCTTAGACGCGCTGCAAGCTGCATTGCTAGAGATTCTCACCACAAGCGGGCATTATGGCTTTGTATATGCGCCAAAGCCCCCTACAATCGTGCTTATGTGCGGTCTGCAAGGAAGCGGGAAAACAACCACTTCCGCCAAGCTTGCCAACTATCTCAAAACGCGCAATAAAAAGGTGCTGCTTGTGGCGTGCGATTTAGCGCGTCTTGCGGCAGTAAAGCAGCTCCAAGTGCTAGGAGAGCAAATCGAGGTAGAAGTCTTTAGCCCAGATTCTATGCCACAAGCAGAATCTAGCCCCCTAGCAGTAGCACAAGCTGCCAAAAAACGCGCAGAGCAAGGGGGCTTTGATGTGATGATTGTGGATTCTGCGGGGCGGCTGGCGATTGATGATGCGCTAATGAGCGAGCTACAAAGCTTGCGCGATTATTTAAAGCCTAATGAGATCTTTTATGTCGCTGACTCTCTTAGCGGGCAAGATGGCATTAGAAGTGCGCAGGGCTTCCACGATCGCATAGGGCTTAGCGGCGTGATACTTACAAAATTTGATAGCGATACAAAAGGCGGTATCGCGCTTAATATCGCTTATCAGCTGCAAATCCCGCTGCGCTTCATCGGTAATGGCGAGAAAATCCCTGATCTTGATATTTTTATCCCAGATCGCATTGTCTCAAGGCTTATGGGAGCTGGGGACATCATCTCCCTTGCAGAAAAGACAGCTACAATCATCGATGAAAAAGAAGCAAAAAATATCAGCAAAAAGCTCAAAAAAGGGCAATTTGGCTTTGAAGACTTTCTAGCGCAAATCGAAAATGTCAAAAAGCTTGGCTCAATGAGCTCGCTTGTATCGATGATACCCGGACTCTCCCAAGTGGCTGGACAGCTAAAAAATGTAGATTTAGATAATTCCAAGGAGCTAAAAAATATCCGCGCGATGGTCAATTCTATGACAAAAAAAGAGCGCGAGAATCCAGATTTACTCAATGGCTCAAGGCGCAAGCGAATCGCACAGGGCGCAGGGCTTGAAGTCGCTGATATTAACCGCATTGTGAAGCAATTTGATATGGCATCTAAAATGGCAAAAAAATTTAGCCAAAAGGGCAGTATGCAGGATTTGATGGGGCTAATGGGACAGATGAAAGGCAAAGGTGGCATAAGATAAGTCATCTCCCTAGTCTTTAAGGGTAAAAATATATTTTTATGTGTATAATCCGCGTTCTACTAATAATTAAGCAATTAAGGAGCAAGTATGGCAACTGTTATCCGCCTAACTCGTATGGGTCGAAAGAAAAAGCCATTTTATCGCGTGGTAGTTACAGACTCTCGTAAGAGACGCGATGGCGGCTGGATAGAATCTATCGGCTACTACAATCCGCTAACCCAGCCTGCAACAATCAAAATCGATACTGATAGGCTTGCATATTGGAAAGGCGTGGGAGCTAAGATGAGTGAGCGTGTCGAAAAGCTCGCAGCCGGAAAATAAACCCAATAAACTCTGCTAAGGTTTTGGCTCAATGGTTGAGAAGTTTTTAGAAACCTATGTGAAAAAAATAGTCGCTTCCCCAGACAAAGTCTCCATACGCTCAAGTCAAGGAGATGGCGTGCGACTTTTAGATGTGTTTGTCTCAGTCGATGATATGGGACGCGTCATAGGCAAAGATGGCAGGATGATTGTCTCTTTAAAAACTTTTGTCTCTGGCTGCAAGGCAAAAGATGGAATGACCTACAAAATCACTGTTCATCCTTGTGAATAATTCTCCACAAACAGCCGCAAATCACGGCTCTAAACAATCCCCAAACACACAAGATACCACCCCAAGTGAAAAAGTGGATTCTAGGCTAGAATCCACTTTTTTGGATTATGCTGATTATGTCATAGAAGTAGGTAAAATCGGCAGAGCTGTGGGGCTTAAAGGCGCGCTAGTCTTTCACCTAACAAGCGATTTTGAAGAATTTTTGCAAGCAGGCACAAGGCTTTTTGCCGATAGAATGCAACGCTTCCTTACCATACAATCCATCACAAAAAGGCGCAGCGATTTACTGCTGACATTCACACATATAGATTCTAGGGAGAAGGCACAAGAGCTTGTTAATATGCGCCTATTCACAAGCAAGCAAGAGACACGCGCAAAATGCCCGCTTACAAAAGATGAGTTTTTTTATTTTGATATTATTGGTTTAGAGGTCATAGAAAATGATGAAGTGCTAGGCAAGGTCATCGAGATAGAGCGCATAGGCAGCACAGACTATCTCCTAATCGCCCAAACCACCCCAGCAAGCCCCGATCAACCCCAGCCACAAAAATCCACCAAAGCCAAAAAGCCAAAGATCTTTTATCTCCCATATATTGATGCGTATGTGCTACATATCTCCCTTGCGACTCCTACGCAAAATGGCGGCATCTTCACGCAAAATGCCAAATCACTCTGCGAGTAGCGATATGACCTTTAGCTTTATCACGCTTTTTCCCACGCTTATTGAGAGCTACTTCCAAGAATCTATCCTAAAAATCGCTAGAGAAAAGGGCTTGATCGCCATTGACACAATCCAGCTACGCGATTTTGCGCGTGATTCTTACAAAAGTGTCGATGCCCCTCAAATTGGCGGCGGGGCAGGACAGGTGCTTTTGCCTTGTGTGCTAGAAAGGGCGATCCAACACACCATAGCCAAACCCTCACAGCCCCCAGAATCTAAAAAAGCTCATATTATCTTCCTTACACCTTGCGCCAAGCAATTTACCCAGCACGATGCAATGCGCCTAGCCCAAAAAGAGCATATTGTCTTTGTGTGTGGGCGATACGAGGGATTTGATGAGCGTGCCATTGAAGCTTATGCTGATGAGGTGTTTAGTGTGGGGGATTTTATTGTAACAGGTGGGGAGCTAGCGGCACTTTGCCTATGTGATAGCATCGCACGCCAGATCCCCGAAGTGCTGGGCAATAGCGAATCCCTGCAGGGTGAAAGCTTTGAAGGCTTTTTGCTTGAAGCACCTGTCTTTGCGCGGACAAATGATGGCGTTAAGGATTTTACCCCAATTTCAGAGTATTCAAAGGGAAATCACAATAAAATAGCCGTTTTGAAAAACCATTTAGCTCTATGCAAGACGCGCTATTTTCGACCAGATTTATTTGAGCGATGGAAAACTACACAAAGGGTGTGCGATGAAAAACCGATACATAGAAAGCTTTGAAAAAGCCCAAATCAAAGACAAACAAGCGCCTACTTTTAAGGCTGGCGATACCATTAAGCTAGGGATTCGCATTGTAGAAGGAGATAAAACTAGAATCCAAAATTTTGAAGGTGTGTGTATTTGCATTCGTGGTAATGGCGTGGATAAAACTTTCACCGTGCGCAAAATAGGTGCAAATAACATCGGTGTAGAGAAGACTTTCCCTCTATATAGCGAGAGTCTTGAGAGCATTAGTGTGCTTCGTGTAGGGCGTGTGAGACGAGCTAGACTCTATTATCTCCGCGACCGCAAAGGAAAAGCTGCTAGAATCAAAGAAGATAGAAGCTAGCTTTTACGCGCGAGCCACTCGCGAGCTTGCTACTATGTGCTAAACCTTAAAATACACATAACTTCCGCGTGTTTGCTAAGTAATCCAATCCTACAAAAAGGGCTGTGTCTTGTCTTTTGCTCTTTGCTCCTTACGCGATAATCCACACTTGCTACATCAAGCGCAAAGATTTTTACTCCAAGCATGGGCAGATGAAAAATCATCGAAGTTCTACGAAGAAGTCTTGCAATGTAGCGTAGATACAAAGGGCTTTATCCCGCACTTCCTTTTTGCCTTACTAGAGAAAAAAATTGTAGGCTGTGTGGGCGTGGCATTACAGGATTTTGTCTCTTGCGCAGATCTATATCCATTTTTGATCGCACTCTATGTCGCAGAATCTCATCGCAAAAAAGGCATAGCACAACGCCTTATCCGCCGCGCTAAAAATGACTGCCAAGCTCAAGGCTTTACTAGCTTATATCTCTGCACTGATTTGCGTGGATTCTATGAGCGATTTGGATTTACACTCTACACGCAGGCACACGACATCTTTGGCTACAATAACCGCATATACCGCTGCAGACTAGACAAAGTCCTAGATAGCTAGCTTATGATTATTGGGTATTTTAGGAATTAATCTCTATGAATTTTTTTGCCGCTTTGATTTGGAGCATTTGGATTCTAATGTGGTTTTTCTCTTCTTCAAGTAAATCAAGCACTTGAGCGATAAGCTCCCTTGCTTGTAACATTGTCTCTATATCATCAAAGCTTTCAGGAAGTGTTTGTATAAGCGCAAACGCCCTTTGCGCATCTTTTTGAAGAATGGCTACTTTTAAACTATCAAGCCAGCTCATTTTGGTGAATCTCTCTCCACGCTTCAAGCAAGCCTCTTGCGACATTGATGACAATGTCAATCTTCTCTGTATTATCCTCCACATTTGCCTGCGTGAGTAGCTTGATTTGATGAGTATAAAGCCCTGTGAGATATGTAGCCACCTCTCCACCTCTCTCATAATCCAATACATTAAGCAACTCTGTGAAAATATCTGTTACGCGATTGATGTAGTAGATCTTTTTCTCAATATCCCCTAGCTCCATATGTCGCTTTGCCTGTCCGCAAAAGCGCAATATCCCTTCATAAAGCATCTCAATCAGCTTGGCTGGGGATTCTACGGAGACTTCATTGTGTTGGTAGAGATTGTAGGCGTTGCTTCTCATAAATATCCTTTCCTAAGTAAAGCTACTTCTTCAAGCTACTTTTTGGCGACAGATTGATCAATCATCATCTGCACTGAACCAAAGGCATTTTTCGTCTTTGCGATTTGGCTATCGTAAGCCGCAAATCGACTCGCCATTGTCTCATAGCGCGTATCAAGCAATTCTGTGGCACTTTTCTTGTCTTTTTGCAAAGCCTTGGCATCTCGCTCTAGTGATGAGCCAAATGCTTCAAGCCTTGAATTACTACCATCGGCTAAAGTGGCTAAAAATTTATCAATTTTTGCAAAAACACCATCGATATGTGTCTCTCTCCCAGAAACCTCTTGCTTATCCTTGCCGTAAAAAAACTCCTCTGCAGCCTTAGGATCAGCACTTATAGCACTTGTGAGCATAGACTCATCTAAGAACATCACGCCTTTATCATTGAGCGTGATACCATAATTCACAAGGCTTGCAAGCTTGCCATCCACAAGCTCCGAATAACTAATCAACGAATTAAGTGAAGATCGTATTGTGCGTATATCACTCACGCCATTAAACACTCCTGCAATACTTGTATCCTCATCATAGCGCGTGGTTTCATTAAGCTTTGGGACTAGCTCATTGTAAGCTTTCACAAATTCTTTCACTTGCTCGATGATATTAGCATCATCTCTGCCTATGCTAATGATCGCTGGCTTACCCGGCTCGGTGGTGGATTGCAAGCTCATTGACACACCACCCACCACATCGTTAATCTCATTGGTTGGGCGTGAAATTTGCGCTCCATTGTAGGAGATAAGAGAATCTTGCCCTCGTTGGATATTTTTGATTTTAAACAAACTATCCTGCAGTTTCGCATAGCTTTGGATTGTCCCAGATTTTAAGCCAATGCTCTCTATCGCCTGCTTGCCCGCTTCATCTTGCGCACTAATTTTAATCTCCCCGACCTCAGAGCTTAGCGTAAGCTTGCCCGATCCATCGGTGCTTGCGTGCATACCAGCGATATTTTCTATGGCTTGGGCGATGATTTGAGCGTTTTGCTCGCTAGTATTTTTATCTTTAGTCATCTTGGCAAGATCAAGTGGCACACTCCCAATCATCACCACCCCACTAAGCTTACCCTCTTTCACCATCTGTCCAGATTCTATCAATGGTTCCTGCTTGGCTTGCCCACTACCAAAGCCCAGAGAGCTAGCCTGCGCACCAGTAGCACTAATGCCATATCCGCGCAAATCATTGATCACAAGCCCCTTGCCATCTTTATCAAGCCCTACATTGATCTCTGTATCAAGCAAATCTTTTAGCTCGCTATTAGATTCTATGGCTTCTCTTATAGCTTCTTTAAGAGCCAAGGCACTATCCCCAGAGCCATCGGTCTTTAGCTTGATACTCAAGCTTTGCTCATTGCCATTTTTGTCTGTCAGCTGCAAAGTGAGATCATCATCGCCTAAATCCATCGCACTTGATGGGATATTTGCTGATAGCACCGTGCCAAAGTAGATTCTACTTTGATCTCCCATTCCTTTGGAGTTTAGCATAAGCTGATAGGGCTTTGAGCCACCTGTCTTCATAATAATGCCCGTTACCTCGCCATTTGTCTCATCAGTAACAAGCTGAGCGACATCTCCTACACTCATACCGCCTTTAATATCAATCTTATAAGTTCTCCCCTGTGTGTAAAAGCTAAGACTTACATCATTTTCACTAAACACACTATCGCGACTCTCAAACTTCCCCCCCACTTCATTGATGTCGCCCTGAGCTAGCTGATGCACATCAACTTTAATATCTTGCATTGGCACACCGCTTGCGACAGTTGCTTTGATCGCATCGCTATTGACATTAGTTGTGCGCCCCAAGTATGAAGAATAATCCGCTAGAATCTTAGTGGGTGTGCGGATCGCTGATACCAAAGTCTTGATCTCGGCAAGAGCGGTTTGCTTCTCGACATTTTGCTCCATCTTCCGCTCTATAGGGCGGATCATTGATTTTTCATCTGCTTCTCGTAGCTTATCGATGACATCATAACTCAACACGCCACTACCGACCCCTAATGAGTTGATCCTACCTACTGCCATACCCAATCTCCCGCAATCAGCCCTTTGATCCTAGTTGGATTCTACACTTCCTTATCAAAGATAAGCCCGACTACTTCGTGCATTTTCTTTGTCAGCTCAATGGCTTCTTTGCTAGGGATTTCGCGAATCACCTTACCACCATTACTTGGATCTTTCACAGTTACAACAAGTCCGCCAATATCATCGTTATAGCTGAAGTTAATGTCAGCACCAATATGCTCCATTTTCTTGTTGATTTCTTTTGCTGTATGTATAAGCTCGCCACGAGTATGCATCTCATCACGCTGGACTTGAGCAGAATTCGCCGCCCTTGTATTTGAAGCCTGTATAGAATCTTGCTTGTAGGCTCGTCCTGCGCTATTTACCATACCATAAAGCGTATTTTTGATAGAAGAAAACTGATTTGTATGCACCTCTGCCATAGCAACCTCCTTGTGATTTTAGCTTAGGTAACACTACTATCGACTATTTTGTAAAATGTTTTAATAATTTTTATTTACTTTTTGCGATAACTTCTATAGGGTCGATATGTTTGTCTTTTTGTGTGATTTCAAGTCCTAGCCGTTGCGAAACTCGCCCAATCGTATAGCCCTTTTTGACAACAAATCCGGGCTTTACGGTTGGGGCGATTTTATCAAGCTGAGAATAGATCGTATAAGTCTCATTGCTATGCTCAACAATCACGACCTTCTTAAGCACGGGGGCTTCTTTGGCATAGACCACCTTGCCATCAAGGATGTTATATACAACAGCATTTGGCACTTTTGACAGCAGTGTAATAGACTCATTAAACACTTTGAGATTATACACAGGATCAAAATACGGACCAAAGTTTTGCTCAATCGTATAATACTCCAAAGGCGCGATAGTCTTTGCCCCAGTGTATTTGATAACAGAGACATTCTTATAGCTATTTGCTACTTGCACGATATTGAGATTATCTTTCTTGGGCTCTGGTGCAGAGATGCTAGTGGCAGCAGATTCAGCACGCGCTCTAGCTTCTCTCTCCTCTTTTTCTCTTTGTGCCTTTTGTGCTGCAAGCACAGCTTGTCTTTGTCTCTCCAGCTCTTTTTGTCTGTCAGCTTTAATGATATTGAGATTTTGCAAGATAGAATCCAGCCCTTCGCGCTCTTTGGTGATTTGCACGAGTTTTTGATTATAGTCGTTTAGCTCGGCTTGTAGCTTATCATTGAGTAGATTTTGCTCATTGATCATTTTCTGCAGCTGCTCTTTTTTATTTTGTTGCGTGCCTATTAAAGTAGTAATTGCATTGATATTATTTGTGATAAGCCCAATTTGATCGGTAATCTTTTTTTGCTTTTCGCTTAGAGATAGGATTTTACTTTGACTTTGTTTTGTCAAAAGCTCAAAAGCCTCTTCAAGCATAACATCATCAGGAGAAAGCACACTTTGCTTGTCTAAAACAAGCAAAAATGATAAATCCTTGATAATAATGTTGGCGATATAAGCTTGTATGGCACTTTTTTCACCCTCTAGTGATTGCAAAGTCGTGCGCAAGGATTCTAGTCTCTTTGCTTGGGCTTGGCTTTGATTTTGGTTTTGATTGATGCTTTTTTGCAAAAATACAATTTGCTCGCGTAAATTTGCAATTTGCTTCTTGCGCGCATTGATGGTATTCCCAAGCGAACTTAGGCGCGATGAGATTTTGCGCTCTTCTTGCGCCTTTGCTTCTAGCTTTTGCTTGTTGGTGTGAATGTCTTTTTCTATATCTTCAAGCTTTTTAGGCGTAGCACTAAGACACAATGGCACGACAATACACACACCACAAAGCATAGATACAAGACGCATTCTATACCTTTCTTTGCAAGCTAATTGCCACAAACACGCAAAACAAACAAGCACCAATTGAAGCCCCTAGCAAAATCCCCAAATCATACACAAACCTAAATACTTCCGCCCCCACCTCTAAAGCATTTAACATATCTTTAGCCATCTCCGTTGTAGAAAAATACAAAAACCCAACACTCACCAAAATAGTCGCAATCACTGCATCATTGATCGCACCTTTTAGCAAAAAGCTATTGCGCATCCACACGCTCGCCCCTAAATAATGCATAATCTGCATTCGTTTGCTATGCTCAAAATGCCAAATCCGTATTTGATCAATCATCAAAAGCACGCTAAGCACTGCCAAAATAAGCGCGAAAGTCTGTATGCTAAACTTGATCAAAAATAGCAAACGATAGGCTTGATTGTGTGTTTTGGCAAAGGATTCTGTCTTGATGATATTTGGGATTTTGTTTAAAGTGGATTCTATGTCGTGCAAACGCCGCTGGCTAGGAAAAGAATCAAGCTTTAGCGTATAGTAGAGTGAAAGCTCTTTTTTGATGTTTTCAAAATCTTCATTATTCATATTGGCGCGGATTTTTTCTAAGATGAAGCTAGGATCAAGCGGCTCAAGAGACAAGGCTTCTGGGATATTTTGCTGGATAATCTCAAGGGAAAGCTTCTTTTTACTAGCAATCACAATGGAATAATTCTGCAAAAGCTTATCTTCTTTACTCACAATAGCGCGATTGATAAGCAAAAAGCTCTCAAGGCTAAACAGCAATGCAAGCAGCGGTAGAAGTAAAAAAAAGTGTTGTTTAATGTTGCTCATAAATACTATTCCTTTCTCGATCGATAAATAAATGCCTATAAGAGATATTTGTGCGCACAGGGACGCGATGAGTAACGACAACAATCGTAATATCAAGCTGCTCATTGGCACTTTTTAGCAAGCTCCAAATCATATCACTAGAAAAATCATCAAGATTGCCCGTAGGCTCATCAGCTAGAATCAAAGCTGGGCGATGCGCGATAGCACGCGCCATAGCCACGCGCTGCTGCTCCCCACCACTAAGCTCTAGTGGGTATTTTGTCGCCTTGTGCAAAAGCCCTATATGTGAAAGTAGCTTTTCTGTCTGCGCCTCGCACGCATCTTTTTTATAGCCATTGATCACCATAGGAAGTGTGATATTTTTCTCGACATTCCATTCTTCTATGAGTTTATAGTCTTGAAAGACAATGCCGATTTTTTGACGCAAGCGAGTGATATTGCTATCTCTGTGCTTAGTGAGATTTATATCACATACGCTAAGAGTCCCACTCATCGGGGTCAATGCCCCATAAAGCGAGCTAAGAAGAGTGCTTTTCCCGCTACCGCTTGGTCCTGATATGAAGACAAAATCCTTATTATTGATAGTAAAGCTCGCATCGATGATGACAGGCTCTTCTCTCTGGTAGCCTAGTGTAAGATTGTTTGCTGTGATGATACTCATATACTCTCCAATATTGTAGTAAATAGCTCGTGTGCCTGCATATTTGCGGGGTTTTGAAGTGGTGGCTCTGGGAGATACTGCCCCGCATAGCCATCTACACTATTTGATTCAAACACAATCAAACGCGTGCAAGGATACTGAAAGTCCCCAAAATGCACCAAAAACGCCACTCTATCGCGCGTAGCTGAAACATACACATCTTGCACACACAAAAACCCTTGCTCAAAACAACGCTTCTCCCACAGATAAGCAAATATCTCTCTATGCTTTTGATTAGGCTGCAAAACATCTTGTGTAGATACTTTTGCCAAAGTGGATTTTACCAATTTTTTATCAAACCCAAACGCACATTTTTGCCAGCTCTCCCTAGAATCCACTTTTGAAGGTTTTGCCTTTGGCGTAATGGTAATGGTGAAAATATCCTTATCCTGTGCTAGCCACCTTGCTTCATATTTGCTTGTTATGCTTTGTTTAGTGTTGATTGTATAAGTCGCTCTAGCATAAGCATTATCTTTGGCTAAACTTAGCACATCATCAAAATATTCCCTATCATCTGTGCGAAATTCTAGATAGCCATCATCTCCTAGCACGCGTAGCACTTCTTGCAAGGGCTTGGCATTTAGCACGCGGCGATTTTTCGCGCTATTCCAAGGCACGGGAAAATGGATAAATATCTCACTCACACTCCCGCTGCTAGCACAGCACAGAAATTGCCTTGCATCAAGGCGTGATACATAGAGATTCTCTAATCCTAGAATCTCAATTTGGCGTAGCACCTGCTCGATGGAGGGCGTATGGATCTCTAGCCCTATCACTAAAGCATCTTTATGCTCTTTGGCTAAATGCAAAATATGCCTACCACTGCCAAAGCCAATTTCCAAAATTACGCGCTTATGTGGTGCTGTGGATTGTGTGGATTCTACTATGGCTAGCACTTCTGTATCGCCTAGTAAAAATGGGCTATCAACCTGCTGCTTTAAGGCAGTGAGCGCGAGATTGTCTTGCACGATTTCATAATGCTTGCTTAGTATCTGCAAGGACATTTTTAATATGCCACTTGGGACAGGACGCAGGCTTTTTACGCCCTTTAGTAGCACATCATTTGCGCGTGTGATTTCATAGACAAAACACAATCTTGACTTATTTTGATACACATAGGGCATAGCCATAAGGGCAAGATTGCTAGATTTTAGGCTATGGAGCTTATAGGCATAAGGCATAGAATCCACCTGTGCGCTATCTAAGCTTTGGGGTTTTGGGACTTTAGCGATGAAGTGTGGCATTATTGGAGAAGCAGCTCGACTTCTTTGCTTGGGAGTGATTCATTCCCCTCTTCATCAACAGAGACGACTTTATAGACATACCGCTTGCCTTTTTGCATTTCTTTATCTGTGAAGCTATTTTTTATCGTGTTGCCAAAGCGCAATGGACTCCCCAAACGCCCTTCATAGCGATATACCGCATAGGCTTTTACACGCGCATTGTTGATAATCTCCCATTCTATCAAAGCGTGGCTATTTTGGATTTGTCCTTTAGTGATGATTGGCGTAGGCGGTGGGGGGAGGGTCGCGCCCTTTGTCGCGCCATTTGGCAAATCGCTTGCGACATCATTATCATCAATCGCACGCACTTTGTAAAATAGCTCCACGCCATCTTTGCCAATCTTATGGGTATAGTAAGTCTTATTGACCTGCACAAGTGGCTTATAAGTGCCATCAATAGTGCTAGAAGTATAAATCTCATAGCGGGCAATATCAGGGACAGCCTCCCAGCTTAGCTGGATATTTTTGGCTAGATTTTGGCTCGCTTGCATTGCAGTAATTGTCTTTGGCTTTTGCCTTGTAAAGCCTTGCGTCTCTGCGCTTGGACGAGATTTGATCCCATTAAGATCTTGCGCGATAATGCGATAAATGTAGTCTTGCGCATCAGCTAAATTCTCATCAAAATACTCTACAAGCAAGCGATTTTTGATCGTAGCGATATTGAGAAATGCGCCATTTGGATTCTTGCGCTGGATAATGTAGCGTGTAATGCTAGGGTTTGGGTGGGGACTCCAAATGAGCTTGATTTTTTTGGCATAGTCTTTTGAAGCAAAGACCTTTTCAACAGGATCGATAAATGATGTTTTCACAGAGATTGCTTGAGATTTTTGCGAGATAGCATTATCAGCCCCAAGGGTGGCGATTTGGAAAGAGTAGGAAGTCTCTGGCAAGAGAGAATCCACAACATAATGCGTGGCATAGGGGTTTTTGATCGTGGCGATTTTTTTGCTCGTGTTGGCGTTATTTTGGAAGATGACAAAGCCCTTTATCGCATTGGGGTTTGGCACGCGGTCCCACTCTAGCGCGATAGAGCTTACATCGGCTATGGTGCGCACTTGAGCGATTATTGGGAGATTTGGATCAAGCTTATCTTGCGCACTTAAAAATCCTAAGGAAGTGCTTTTGCCCCCACAACTACTTAGCCCTATAAGCACTATCCCAGTGATTAAAAGCCTGCACAATCTCATCTTGCCTAATTGCCTCATCAAATTCCTTTACCCCAAAAATCTCTTGCGCGCATTGTAGCATATCTCCGAAGATCCCAGCACGGAAAACCATCTGCTTATGCGTAGCTGGGTGCGTGAGATAGAGCAAATATGCGTGCAGCATTACGCGGCACTCTAGCGCGCCGCTATAACCATACAGCCTATCCCCCACAATGTGGCGATTGATACTCTCTAAATGTGCGCGGATTTGGTGCGTGCGCCCGGTATAGAGCTTAATGGCAAGCAGTGAAGTCTCTTGCGTGTTGATAAGTGGGATAAAGACACTTTGCGAAAATCTAGCTGCAGTGCTATGCTGCCCCATAGCATCGATATTTGCCATTTTTAGGCGATTATTTGGGTGGCGAGCGAGATTGCAAGCAATCATTCGCGGCTCTTTAAGTGGCTTATCAATGAGTGCTACATAATACCGCCCCATAGCCCGATCTTTGAGCTGCTGGCTTAAATATGCGTGTGCGGCATTTGTCTTAGCAATGGCGATCGCCCCGCTTGTCTGCTTATCTAGCCTATGCACAATCCCAGCGCGATGTGCTCCGCTTAGGGTGGAGAGCATTACTCCTTGTGCTTGTAGCCAATCTACTAGAGTCGCTTCTCTCACACTTGGCGCACTATGGACTACGAGATGTGGGGGCTTGTTTAAAATCAACAGCTCTTCATCTTCATAGATTCTAGTGATTGCCATCTCTGGGACTTGTGTAGTGGGCTTTGCCTGCGTGCTGGGGGGCAGCGCGATCGATATGCTCGTATCTGCGGTGAGCCTTAGCCCACATTTTTGACACAATGTGCCATTAAGCGTGATTGCTCCTTGCTTAATCAATGCTTGGGCTTGATTGCGCGAAGTTTCTATCCCCAAAGCCACGCACTCATCAAGCCGCGTGCTAGAATCCACTTCAAGTGTCCGTGTGCTTGCCCCACAAATAACGCGTATCTTCACACAGCCTCTATACTTGCACACACATAAAATCCGCTCGCGTAGCTATGCGGTCTTTAGGCACAAAGTGGCAGATACATTTGGATTGTGGGATCAATGATACAAGCTCATCATACACACTATCATCGACAAACACGCCCTGCGCCTTTGCTAGCACGGCGGATTTTATGTCTTTTAGTGTCTTAATCATATAAAAGCCCATACAATTTAGCCTAAAGGCAAATTCTAGTAGCTCCTTATGCCCCTTACTATCGCGATCAAGCACAATCCCATCTGCACCATATACCACTGCTTGTAGGATTTGATAGGGGGCAATGAAGCTATCTTTTAGCACAATAAGTGCGTTTGTATAATGGCGCAAATACCCTATACACTCTAAGCCCTCCCCGCTGGGATTAGCTTCACTATCTCTAGCGAGATCTAGCACGATGATATTTGCTCTTTGTGTTTGCAAAGTAGCTATAATGGATTCTAGCTCATCAAACACAAAGCCTTTCACAAGCACGCCACGCGGAGAATCTAGCGTGGGAAATATCTCCTTAAACCGCGGTGGATAGGGATTATAAGAGAGCGATCGCCCAAGTAAATCAAAGGGCAAAAGCTCTTGCTCAAAGTGGATTCTAGCAGCAAGCGCGGAGGTGGATTCTAGGACTTTGGGCGAAGAAAATCGCTGGAAAAGTCGCATAAGCGCATTCATTGCTTGACTCTTTTTTGACTCATATCTTGCTTGCCACACACACCTTCTATCTGGTAGCTATGGGCGCGCAAGTCTGGGTTGTTTGTGATCTGGTCTTTTGGGATTTGAGAAAATGCCTTTATCGCACGCTCACAATCTCCAAGCTTATAATACCCCCACGCTAGAGAATCCACATACGCAATCGCATAAGGCTCGATCGCCAAAGCCTTTTGCACATACTCCATACCGCGCTTAATATCAATCTCATAATCAATAAGCAAATACCCATAAAAATTGTAGAAAAACGCATCTTGCGGGGTTTCTGGCTGGCTTTCTTGCCGCCCCTTAGCCTGAAGTAGGGCAATGGCTTCACCAAGCTTTTTGGCAATAGATTCTGCTTGCTTGTGCGTAGGCTGCTCTTGCGCGCTAAACTCATATACCGCCTCTAAAGCTAGAAATTTAGGATTCTGGCTTTGCTCATACGCTTGCCTAGCTTCTTTTTGCGCCCTTGCATAATCCCCTTGCATCACATATAAATCCAAAAGCAGCCCCTTATCAAAAGGAAAAGACTTAGCTATGCCTTGGGCTTCTTGAAATTGCTTGAGTGCGATAAGCACGCGCATAAAATTCATAGCCGCGGGGATTGTAGGGTTTTTGACATAGAGTTTTTCAAAGACATCTTTGGCAAAATCCAGCCCCCGCAAATCCGTATATATGCCAATTGCCTCCTCGCAGAATCTCTCTTCACACCCATAATGCAATAAATGTTGCGATAAGACGCCAAGGGCTTTTTGCTCCTGCTTTTGTGCGACAAATGCCAAAAGGAGCTTTTTTAGCATATCTATATGATGTGTGGTGTCATAGATTTGTTGAAATATGGGCTGGGCGTTTTGGGGCATAGAGCGGAGCATATACATATTGCCTAGCACTTCGCCCACTTCATTGCTAGGCTCTTGCTTGTAAATTTTCTCTAGCACCTTGATAGCCTGATCTATTTGCCCATTTTGCGCATACACATCAGCGAGAATTTTGTTGATAATAAGATCTTCATCATTGCCACTAAGCTTGATATATAGCTCTGCAAGCAGCAAAGCACTTTTAGTATCACGCTTCCCCATAGCTGCTTGGGCTGCAAGCTTGGCATAATAAGGCTCTTTGGTCTCTTCAAACAGCGAGATAAACTCATCAAATGAAGTGGCAAAATCACCGCGATACAAGCTATCAGCCCCATTGAGCAGTGCTGCATCCTCCTTGCTATCAGCGCACAAAAGAGACAATATCACAACAAAGCTGCATAGATATGCTCTCACCCTCATCTCCTGCGATCTTCTGGCTTGCCTTGCGTGCGCACAACGCCCGGGCAAAGCGCGCATAGCTCTGCAAACTGCTCCTTTGCCCCCTCCCAAAAGGGAAACGATCTGCACTGGGCTGGACGCTTCTCATAGATCCCACACTGCTTTTTTGCGGTGTCAAAAAACACGCACGCAAAGCCATCTTCATAAGGCTTTTCAATAAGTGAAAAGCGGTAGCCGACCTTTTTGACATACTGTAAGACAAAGTCCTCAAACCCCACCCCCAAAAATGTGGCGATGGATTCTGCTTCTTTGAGCGTGAGAAAGATATAGCCGCTCTCCCCCACACAGCACCGCCCTCCGCAGCTACCGCACGCCGAGCTATCAAAGCTAAACTCAAAGCCCTCTTTACTCTCTATACTCATAGCCTCGCCTATGGAGTGATATTGTGAGATCTAAGCTTGCTAAGCACGCGCTCAAGCAACGCCTGCTCGCTAAGCCCCACCGAGTGCTCGACACTCTTTGTATCGCCGTGTGGGACAAAAGTGGATTCTAGCTCAAGACTATAAAGTGGCAGCAGCATCTCCCACGCGCTTGCCTGCTCCAATATCGCACTGCCCACGCCGCCATCTCTATAACTATCACTAAAGACAAAGGCGATTTTATGCGTGCGCAAAGTGGATTCTAGCTCTTTGGGCAGTGGCTTACAAAAGCGCAGATCAATAAGACTAGGAGCAAAGCCCAAATCACACAAAGCACGATAGACTTTATCCGCCCTACCCACGCCATTGCCATAGCCGATAAGCGCGATTTGCCTGCCCTGTCGCAAAACTTCTAGCTCACCTAGCACAAATTCGCTTGCTTTATAGCTGCCCTCTTCTAGGCAGAAGGCATTGCGCGGATAGCGGTAAGCACAAGGTGCGCTAGAGAAGCGATAGGCAAACTCTATGGCAAGTCTAAGCGTGGCATTATCGCGCGGGGCAAAAAGCACAAAGCCCGGGATCATACGCAAATACGCAATATCAAAAAGCCCTTGATGTGTCTCGCCATCTTCGCCCACAATGCCCGCTCTATCGATACTAAAGCGCACAGGCAGCCCCATAATCCCCACATCGTGGATAATTTGATCAAAGGCTCGCTGCAAAAATGTCGAGTAAATACTCACAAAGGGGATAAAGCCCTCCTTTGCCATAGCTGCCATAGAGGTTACACTATGCTGCTCGGCAATGCCTGTATCCCAGAATCTATCTGGATATATGTCAATCAGCTCGCCTAGTCCTGTGCCACCAGGCATCGCTGCTGTAACGCCCACGACTCTTTCATCATCTCTAGCAAGCTCGCCTAGCACGCGTGCATACACTTGCGTGGGCGTGGGGACTTGCGCGGATTTTTTCAAGGCTTGCCCGGTTGCAAGATCAAACGCCCCTACGCCGTGCCACTTCTCATAAGGACCTTCAGCGATCTCATAGCCCTTGCCCTTAATGGTCTGTGTATGCACGACTATTGGGCGTCCCAAATCCTGCGCCCTTTTGAAGCAAAAGATTAAATCACTAAGATTATGCCCATCAATTGGACCGATATAGTCAATCCCCATTTCTTCAAACAAAATCCCGGGTGTGATGAGCTTTAGGGATTCTTCAAAGCGTTTAGCGAGATAAGTCGCAGAATCTGGCATTTTCTCTAGCCATTTTTTTGTAAAGTTGCGGAAAGATTGATACATCGGGTGGGAGATGATTTGCGATAAATGCCGAGAAATCGCGCCTATGGGCTTGGCGATACTCATTTCATTGTCATTCAAAATAATAAGCATAGGGTATTTTCTATCGCCTAGCTCATTTAACGCCTCATACACAAGC
This sequence comes from Helicobacter zhangjianzhongii, assembly GCF_030249855.1. Taxonomy (NCBI): domain Bacteria; kingdom Pseudomonadati; phylum Campylobacterota; class Epsilonproteobacteria; order Campylobacterales; family Helicobacteraceae; genus Helicobacter; species Helicobacter zhangjianzhongii. The sequence goes on along the minus strand of NZ_JANURN010000007.1, from coordinate 32,854 downwards.
CCAGCACTCATACTGCCATCGCCAATCAGCACGATGGGCATTGCTTTTTCACTGCGCAAAGCCATAGCTTTTGCCGCGCCTACACCTAGTGAGATAGAAGTCGAGCTATGTCCAGCGACAAAATAATCCGCGCTTGACTCACTTGGCTTGCAGAATCCACTCACCCCACCAAACTTCCGCAAGCTTGCAAACTCATCATATCGCCCTGTAAGCAGCTTATGTGCGTAGGCTTGGTGGGATACATCAAAGATAAAGGGGGATTTTGTGTAATCAAAGACATAGTGCATAGCCACAATTAGCTCTACTGCACCAAGTGTGGAGCTTAAATGCCCGCCATTTTGGCTTACGACTTCAAGGATTCTAGCGCGAATATCAGCGCAGAGATTCTCTAGCTCTGCTAGCTCCATTTGCTTAAGTGGCTTAGGTAGGAAAACTGCCATAACAACGCCTTAATCTTTCAAATTATCCAAAACACTTTGCTTCAAAGTTTTATAGCGATTTGCGATACTCCCATCAATGATCCCGCCGCCATTTGCGATGATCACGCCACCTTTGGTGATAGCATTATCCGCTTCTATCTTTAGCTTTGCGTAGTCCTTTAGCTCTTTTGTCAAAGTATGGTAGTCTAGGGGATTTACGCGCATTTGCACATCAGTAGCATCAGCGATTGATCCTAGCAGCTCCTTTGCCAAGGCTAATGCCACAGCCGCGCTATCTTTCTCCACTTCTTTAGCGATCACCTCTCTTGCAATATCCACAGCAATGGCACTTAGCTCCTTTTCTAGCTCGCGTAAATGTGTCTCAGAATTTTGCATAGCTTTGCCAAGATTGATAGCAGATTCTACAAGTGCGGTGCGCTCCTTTTGCACATCGGCTTCTAGGGCTTGGCGCGTTTTCTCCTCGCCCTCTTTTAGCCCATCTTTGTAGGCATCATTGCGTGCGGTATTGACCCTCTCCTCCATTTCAAGCTGCTGCTTTTCAAATTGGATTTGTAGCTTTGCTAGAGAGCTGGAGAGCTCATCGGTCTTTTGCAGCAGCTTTTCTATCAGCTCTTTTTCTATGCTCTCATCTCCTATGCTCTGTGCTGGGGGCAAGCTGGGGACTTGAGCGGATTCTGGCTGGGGAGTTTTGGGCTTAGAATCCACTTCATCTGCTACAATCGGGCGGAATTCATACTTGCTGATTCTGTGCTTTTCTATATGATTTTTGGTGATGAGATTATCTTCTTCAAAACTACTCAACGACATCCTCCTCTTCGCCTACTTGGATAAGCCCTTGCTCAGATAGCGTCTGCACTGCTTCTACGATCTTGCGCTGTGCGGCTTCGACATCGCGCATACGCACCGCACCCAAAAACTGCATTTCTTCTATGAATTGCTCGCTAGCCCTAGTGCTCATTTGATCAAGGAATTTTTGCTTCAAGTTATCATTTGCCGCTTTCAACGCCATTGTGAGATCCTTTTTATCCGCGACTTTGAGAATCTCTCTAATAGCGTTTTTATCAAGATTGACAATATCTTCAAAGGTAAACATCATCTCTTTGATCTCATTTGCTAGCTGCTCGTCAATTTGCTCGATATAGGAGAGCGTGGATTTTGCAGCCTTTTGCCCAAGGCGGTTGAACATCTCGGCAACCGCTCTTGGTCCGCCCACCTCGACTTTGTAGCTTGTTAAGGATTCTAGCTTGTTTTCTAGCACGGTGGAGACGCGTTTGACGACATTTGGTGAAATATCGCCGAGATTTGCCATACGGATAGCGATTTCTGCGCGCATATTATCATCGCTAAAATGCCCTAAAGTCTCTGCCGCGCTGCTTGCATCCATATGTGCTAGGATAAGGGCTATTGTCTGTGGATGCTCATTGACGATAAAGTCTGCAAGCTGCTGGGGGCGGATTTTACTAAGATAGGCAAAGTTTTTGGCAGATTGCATAGTTTTGGCAAGCTTGTCCAACACTCTCTTTGCCTCTTCTGGTCCAAGAGCTTTGTTGAGCAATTCTCTAGCATAGTCAAGCCCTCCGCTATTGATGTATTGATTAGACTGAAAAATCGCATAAAACTCTTCTAGCACCGCCCCACCGATAGCTTTATCCGTGCCTTTTAGCTGCATAATTTGCTTAGAAATCTCTGTAATCCCATCAATATCAAGATTTTTAAAAATCTCGCTAGTAAGCTCCTCGCCTACTTGGATCAGCAAGATAGCAATTTTCTCCGACATTGAGAGTTCATCATATTGTGCGCGTTGGCGTTGGTTTAATTGTAAGCTCATAATGCCTCCTAGCTAGATTTCTCCACACCGATCTCATCGTGGATAAGCTTTTGGAAAAGCGAAGCAATTTCTTCTGGTTTTTCCTGAATGACAGCCTTGATCTTTTCAAGTAGCACTTCGTATTTCACCTCATCTTCGCTAAATCCAGCACCGCTAATGCCAAGCTGCTCTTCCACGCGTTTGCGTAGCTCACCAAAGCGTGAGCTAGCCTCATCGTCATCGTCATCGATCTCAAAGAGCGATTCGATCTTGTCATCTTCTGCATCTTGGACTTCAAGCATTCGCTCAGCAAATGGCGCGATGACTTTCTTATAAAAGATGAAGATAATAATGGCGATGATGACATATTTTAGCAATGGGACATATTGCATCATAAAGCTTGTGGCTTTTTCTACAAATGTCTTTGGTGCTTTGGGTGCCTCGCCTTTGGAGAAATCCCAATCCGAGACCGTTACAGAATCCCCTCTTGTCTCATCAAAACCTATGGCATTTTTGACAAGATTTTCAAGCTTGGTGATTTCTTCTGGAGTAAATGGCACATACTCCATCACCTCTTGCCCATCATCTTTGGTTACAAGCCTGTGCTCGCCATTGACAAGCACAGAAGCAGTTAGGCGCAAGGGCTTACCGCTTGCGAACTTTGTCTTAATCGTTTCATTGCCAATTTCATTATTGACAATAGATTCTGTCTCGTGCTCTTTAATCATTTGATTACTAGAATCCAGATTTTGCACCGGACCGACATTACTCTCCACGCCCGGTATCCCGCCGATAGTCCTATCTGGAGGTCCTTGCTTTTCTTTCTCATAATCTTTGGTCGATCGTGGGACAACTTGAGAGGGATCGAAAGTTTGCTTCACAGATTCTTGCTGGCTCCAATCATATTGGAGATTAACAATAGCTACGACTTTGTTTGCTCCACCCGCGCGAGGGGAAAGCAAGCGCACAATATCATCTGCCTTTTTCTGCTCCTCTTTATGGACAAATGCGTAGCGTTGCTTTAACACCTCATTGATCCCTGCTAGCTCATTATCCTCTCCCAAAGGCATACCATTGCCATCGACAATCTTGACATTTTCAGGCGTGAGCTTTGGGATAGCGGCAGAAACGAGATTTTTAATCCCTGTGATTTGGAATGATGAAAGCGCGCTGCCGGGCTGTAACTGCACCATAACAGCGGCTGTTGGCGGAATGCTTGTTGAGACAAAAAGGCTTTCTTTGGGATTGGCGATTTGCACATTTGCCTTAAAAATCGGCTCTAGTGCTTCAATAGTGCGTGTAAGCTCGCCTTCAGTCGCGCGTAAAAACTTCACTTGCTGCGTGAAATCTGTCTCGGCAATATTGTTCGTATCAAATACTTCAAATCCTACTTTAGAAGTTTTGGGGATACCTTGGGCTGCTAGAGCGATACGCTCTTCTGCTACACGCTCGCTAGGGATTTCTATGACATTGCTGCGAGGGATTTTATAGGGGATTTGATTGTCTTTAAGATATTGCAAAATCAGCGCGTTATCGGCTTCATTCATGCCTTCAAACAGCACGCCATAAGAGCTTTGCACTTGTTTATTTGAAAACACAAGCAAAAATACAAAAAACCCTATAAGCACGACAATGGTCGCTGTGATGACAACCTTTTGCCTACCGGTGAGATTGTTATAAATTTTTGTTATGCGTTCAAAGAGCGTTTTAGTATCCACTAAATATCCTTGCAAAAAATTTCCATTGATCTAGCCATAGCCACTATACCAACTCTTGAAGAGCTAGCAGCACTCTTGAATTTTGCTCTTGCGTGCCGATAGTTATGCGAATAGCGTTGATACCATAGGAAGCGAGATTGCGGACGATAATCCCTTGCCGCAAAAGTGTATCGCAAATCACAGAAGAATTATAAGGATTTTCCAAAACAAAGGTGATGAAATTGGTATAAGATGGGATATACTCTATCCCTTTAGATTCTGCAAATTCTTCATATCGGCGCATTTGTGCAAAATTTTCTTTCAATGTGTGCTGCATAAACTCTATATCTTCAAGTGCCACACACGCAGCCGCTAGACTTAGTGTCGTGATATTAAAAGGTGCGCGGAGCTTAAAGAGTGCTTGGACAATCTCCTCTCTAGCGATCCCATAGCCCACGCGCATACCACCTAGCCCATATACCTTAGAAAATGTGCCAAGATAGATTACATTTGCAAAGTGTTGTATAAGATCGCGCGGATCAATATGCTTACTAGAATCCTTATATGAAGCAAACTCCTGATACGCCCCATCAATGACCACAAGTGTCTCACCGCAGCTCTCTTGCTCTATGTGCGCTAGAAGCTCATACACTTCTTTTGCCCCCACGCATTCTCCTAAAGGATTATTTGGCACACATAGAAATACAATATCAGGCTTATGCTGCCTAAATAGCTCGTAAAACTCTGTGAGATTATGCTCTTTGCTAGGCGTTTTGATCACTTGCGCACCGATGTGTTTGGCATAGATTTCATACATCGCAAAAGTGATGCCCGCCATAAGAATCTTGCTTGATTTTGTGGCTTTAGCGTGGAGACAGAGCTCGATGATTTGATCACTCCCAGCCCCGATGATGCACTGCCCATATCCAATACCATAATGTCTCTGCAAGCGCGAAATAAGAGCACACATAGAATCATCTGGATATAGCGCAGCTTTATGGGCATTAGCCTTGATACACTCCACAACACTAGGCGAAGTGCCGTAAGGATTCTCATTGCTCGCCAGCTTGATAACTTCCTTTTCATCTAAGCCAAATGTGCGCACAACCTCTTCAATAGGCTTGCCAGCTTGATAAGTGGCAATATGTGCTAACTCTTCATTAAATCGCATAGCAACTCCGCTTTTCAATACACATCAATCACACCTAATCGTAATGCGTGCCTTTAAATACAATGGGGCAGATTTTTCTAAAGGCAATGTAATATCCGCAGATATAGGTGAAGTCTCACCGGAGAAAATATCTCTATCCAACAATCCACCACCATCAAGCACACGCTTAATAACGCTATTTGAGCTATAAGCACTTCTCTCATTGCTATCAAGCAATAAGCAGTGCTGCGTAGTCTGCGCTGCGTAGAATGCAGCACTCTTGTGTGCTTTATCCAGCAAAAGCTTGCGCAAATCTTGCTTAGCATTTTCAACTTGCGCAAAATCTACGATAGGCTGCAAGCTTGAAATCTCAATCCGTAAGCCACCATTCTTCAAAGCAAGATAATCAATCTCTTTTAGCAATGTCTTATACTCTGCAATATCTTGCTCTGTGATAATGCACTCAATCGCCCTAGGCGCACTGCCCAATCCACTAGAATCCACTTCCACTCTCTTAGGCAGAGACTGCACAGAACACGCGCCACTTTTATATAATGGCGACTTAGCGATATAATCTGTGATCTCCCCAAAAATACGCGAAAATCTACCAGCAAGCTCCTCTATATTACTAGAGCTTGCCTTAGGTGCATTAAGGACAATCCAACTCTCATACCGCTCATAAGGGATCTGCACCACATCGGCAACATCTAGTGTATAGTGGCGCGAGCGTTCCCCTATGTGAAGCAGCTCTTTTATATCACCGATAAAATGCGAGAATAATGCGCCCCCAACAAAGACAACAAGACTCAAAAGACAAATCAGCAAATATTTCAACCAGCGCATTTTTCTCTCCACAATGTTTTCAAACATTATAGCATTATTAACATCTTTTTAATACGCTAAAACATTGCAAAATTTGGATTTACACCCTATCTTGCGCATACTTTAAGCCCAAAGCACATCACAAAATCCTAACAAAAATAGATTTTTATTTGGTATAATCACTCCTTGCTTGGGCTGACACATCAATCTACTCAATCTACAACTCCGCCTTGGAGATTTAAAGATTATGTCTTGGCTCTAGCACTGATAAACAACACATAAAACAGAACAACAAAGGAAGTCCAAATGGCAAAGAAAACTATCCCTGCCAAAGAGCTAAGAAGAGTGTTTCAAACTCTCCCAAACATCGATGAAAAGCAGCTAAAAACTCTGCGCCCCTATGTATCCAAAGACACATACAAGAAGCTACGAAAGCTTTCTGGCTTTATCAATCAAGACATTATTAACGATTTGAAAAAAGAAACACAATCCCTTATGCAAATGGCAGCAGATCTCACAAGTGATATAAGCTTCAGCGATCTTGTTGAACAATAACCCATCAATGCCACTTCTTATTGCATCGCCCCATAGAGTTTAAGGGTGGGTCGCTATGATCAAAAGACTCCCAAATATCCTAACAATCACTCGCATATTCCTTGCGGTGTTTTTGCTTTTTTTTCTCTTGCATAGCGATCTTATCTTGCCTAGCTGGGTGGATCCTAGCTGGGTCAATTACTTTTCTTGCCTGATTTTTTGCCTTGCGTCTTTGACAGATTTTTTTGATGGCTATATCGCTAGGCATTGCAAAGTAGAATCCACTTTTGGCGAGGTCTTTGACCCTTTGGCAGATAAAATGCTTATCCTTAGCGCGTTTATCGCCTTGCTGCTCCTAGGGCGTGCAAATGCGTGGGCAGTGTTTATTATCCTTAGTCGCGAGTTTTTCATCACAGGATTGCGCGTGGTGGTAGCAAGCTCCGGCAAATCCATAGCCGCTAGCTACCTTGGCAAATACAAAACAGGCTTTCAAATCGCGGCTATTGCCTTTTTGCTCGCAGATTTTTTCCCGGGGGGTGATGTGCTATTGTGGCTAGCGACTTTTATGACCTTTTATTCCGGGGTTGATTACACGATCAAATACTACAAAAGCGCGAGTTAATGGGTATCCTTAGCGCGTTTTTAGCCCTTTGTTTTTTGGTATTTTTCCACGAGCTTGGGCATTTTTGCGCGGCGAGACTTTTTGGCGTAAAAGTAGAAGTCTTTAGCATAGGCTTTGGCAAAAAGCTCTTACACAAAACTATCGGCGGCACGCAATACGCCCTATCGTTAATCCCCTTAGGTGGCTATGTCAAGCTAAAAGGACAAGATGATCTTAACCCCACTAGCCGAGAAATCGCGCCTGATAGCTACACTACAAAGCCCCCTTTGGTCAAAATCACAATCCTATCAGCCGGCGTGGTGTTTAATCTCCTGCTAGCATTTTTGCTCTATGTCGCCATAGGACTCTCTGGTGTAAAGATCCTTTTGCCAATCATCGGCGATGTGCAAAATAATAGCCCAGCACAAAAAGCCGGACTTCTCCCAAATGACCGCATTGTAAAAGTGGATTCTAGCCCTATTGCTTCGTGGGAGCAGTTAAGCGCGATGATCGCGCAAGCCACGCCTAGCCACAGCTCCTTTACCCCACTTACGCTTACCATACAAAGAGAGGGCAAGCTAGAATCCATTTTCATCACACCAGAATCTAGCAGCTACCGCAATGTCTTTGGCGATACGCTTTATCGCCCTATGATTGGCATAGTGGCTAAGGGTGAAGTGGGTGTAGAGCATTTGGGGCTAGTTGCTAGCGTGCAATTTGCCGCACAAGAAGTAGCAAAGGCTAGCGTGCTTATTTTTGAATCGCTAAAGCGGCTTATTGTAGGGCTTATCCCGCTTGGCGAGCTAAGCGGGGTGATAGGGATTGTTGATGTGATGGCAGAAGTTGCCCCAAGTGGATTCTATGCCTTTGCTATGCTTATGGCACTAATCTCCGTCAATCTTGCCATCATCAATCTCCTGCCTATCCCAGCCCTTGATGGCGGGCAGATTGTCTTTGTATGCTATGAAGCCTTGATGAAAAGGCAGATGAGCGATAAAGTGCTTTATGCGCTGACACTTCTTGGGTGGGCGGTGCTTTTAGGGCTTTTGGCACTTGGGGTATATAATGATATTGTGCGCATTGCTACAAGGACTATGCAGTGAATACGCTAGCGACACCACTAGAGCCACTAAGTGTAAGCGCGCTTACCGCACAGATCAAATCCCTACTTGAAGCCACTTTCTTAGAAGTCTATCTCCAAGGCGAGATTAGCAACTTTACCTTGCACAAAGCCAGCGGGCATTTGTATTTTAGCCTTAAAGATGCAAGCAGCTCGATCCGCTGCGTGATGTTTAAAGGCAATGCAAAATCCCTAGCCTTTACCCCAGAAAATGGCTTGCAAGTCATCATTAAAGGCGCGCTTAGTCTCTACGCTCCACGCGGAGAATACCAAGTCATCTGCCACTCCCTCACACAAAGCGGCAAAGGCTCTTTAAGTGCGCAGTATGAAGCCTTGAAAAAATCCTTAGAATCTAAAGGCTACTTCGCACAAAGCCGCAAAAAGCCCCTGCCTCCCTTCCCTAAAAAAATCGCCCTACTCACCTCGCTCTCTGGCGCAGCCTTGCAAGATATGAAGCGCGTAGCTAGCACACGCTGGAATCTCACCAAGCTTGTGTGCTTTGACACACTCACCCAAGGCGAGCAAGCCGGAGCGCATATCGCGCACAATATCGCCTATGCCGATAGCTTTTTTGGCACAGACAATGCCTTTGATATTATCGTCATCGGCAGAGGTGGGGGCAGTATGGAGGATTTATGGGGGTTTAATGAAGAAATTGTCGCAAATGCGATCTTTTACGCACGCACGCCCATTGTCTCTGCTGTGGGACACGAGATAGATTTTGTCATTAGCGATTTTGTCGCAGATCTTCGCGCAGCCACGCCATCGGCGTGTATGGAGATAATCTTGCCAGATAAAAGGGAGTGGCTTTTGCGACTTGATGAAATCCGCGCACAATATGACACAAGCGCACAGCACTCCCTAGCCAAAGCCCAAAAGCTCTGTGATCATCTCCTAGAGCTATACCAGCAAAAAAGCTATGCAAACACCCTATCCTTTGCCAGCGAGCAGCTAGGGCAGCTGCGCACAGGGCTTAATGCCACTATGGCACAAATCCTGCAAGCAAAGGGCGCGATATATGCCACACAAGCCTTGCAATATGAGCAGCTTCCCCTTTTGCGCGAGAGAGAATACGCCCTGCTCACTTTGGCAAAAGAGCTGCAAGCCCTTGATCCCAAACGCCTTGTGCGCGAGAATTTTGCCCAGATTTTGCGCAATGGCAAGCCGGTGCAGGTGGGGGAGTTGCGCGGAGATGATGAGATAGAGCTGTGTGATGGGGTGAATTTGGCGCGAGCTAGAGTCCTCTCTCTATGAGAATTTGGCTTTGCTTGGTGAGGGGATTCGGCTTGCGGGCTAGAATCGCGGATTGCTTCGCCTAGCTCACGCGATAGACGCTCTAGTCCTATCTCCTTGCGCGGCTTAAAAAACCCCGATTCTATCTCCACAATCCTAGAATCCCACAGCGGCACTGAAGCACAAATCACAAAAACCGCCCAACCCCTAGAATCCACTTTTGAAAGCCCCCACCGCAATTCCTAGAATCCTTGAAGAAGAAAAACGCGCTTTGTGTGAAATCCGCCGCAAATAAAAAAGTGGATTCTAGCAATAAAGCCTTTTTATCGTCATTGCGAGCGGCGTGAGCCGCGTGGCAAAGCAAGGCGAAGCCGCAGCTTCTTTAGTAATCCATATCCTCGCAAGTGGATTCTAGGATTTTACTCAAAACACCCAAAGTGTGAGCGACTCACAGGCGGCAGGATTGTGCGACAAAAACGCAGGGGCTGAAAATGTGCTCGATAACCACGCCGCAGGTGGTAGGATTTTGATGAAAAAGCTAAAATTCTAAAAGTGGATTCTAGGAAAAACACTGAAAGTGTAAAAACGCCAAAGGCGGAAGGATTTGAGATGAGGCAACAAGCGACAGCGGTGCAAGGCTGGGGCACGCAAGCAGGTTTCTTTAGTAAAAAGCCAACGCCAAAAGGTCAAAAATGAAAAACACCATCTTACTTGCCTACAAACCCCCCTTCATCTCTAGCAATCACTTTTTGACACAGATCAAAAGGCGTTACAACATCACTAAAGCGGGCTTTTCTGGGACGCTTGATCCATTTGCGCAAGGCTCATTGCTGATTGCCACAGGGGCTTATACCAAGCTGCTGCCCTTTATCAAAACAGAGCCTAAGGTCTATGAAGCCACTCTATGGCTAGGTGCGAGCTCCAAAAGCCTTGATATAGAAAACATCGAAAAAGTGGATTCTACCCCACCACTAGAATCCACTTTTGTGCGCGAAGTGGTGGAGAGCTTTGTGGGCGAGATTGCCTACACGCCCCCAGCCTTTAGCGCGAAGAAAATAAAAGGCAAGCGCGCATATCAGCTAGCGCGATCTGGGCAGGAGGCAGCCCTTATGCCCACCACAATGCGTGTCTATGCCCTAGATTTTCTCTGCTATGCCCATCCTTTTATCTCTTTCCGCGCGTGCGTGAGCAAAGGCTCATATATCCGCTCACTAGGCAGTCTAATCGCCCACAAGCTAGGCAGCTATGGCACACTTAGCGCACTCAAGCGCGTAAGCGAGGGTGATTTAGCCGCCCAAAAAGGCAAGATCATAGAGCTAGATCCTTTGGCGATTTTGCCCTACCCTATCTTGCCTATTGATCCTTGCTATAAGGAGCATTTCTACCACGGCAAAAAACTCACGCAAAATGACTTAGATTCTAGTGTGCAAGCTAGGGTGGATTTGGATAAAAATCCGCTCTATATAGTGAAATTTGATGAATTTTTTTCTATAATACAGCTTCACCAAGACGGCAGTGTCTCATATCTTCTCAATAGGATTGATTATGCTCATACTCTCTAGAAAACAAGATGAAAGTATCGTCATAGGCGATAATGTCATCATCAAGGTCGTATCCATTGATCGAGGGAGTGTGAAGCTAGGCTTTGAAGCCCCGCCCAAGACCTTAATCCTACGCGCCGAGCTTAAAGAAGCTATCGCTAGCGAAAACAAAAAAGCCATAGGCGACTCCTCCAATGAAGCCTTGCTTGATCTAGGCAAGCATATCAAACGCTAATGTTCTATAAATCCTACCCCAAAATCAATCTCTATCTCCATATCCTAGGCAAAACAGCGAGCAGCTACCATCTCCTGCGCTCGCGTTTTGTGCGTGTGGTGGGGGATTTGTATGATGAGATCACTATCTCCCAAGCTCCAAAAGATAGCGTGCTAGGCAACTTTCCTTGCGCGGTAGAAGACTCTAGTGTGTATCGCGCATTGCGTGCGTTGCGTAGCATTGATGGCGTGCGCTTCCCGCCGGTGCGCATAGAAGTGTGTAAGCATATCCCAAGCGGTGCTGGGCTAGGTGGAGGCAGCTCTAATGCAGGAGTCGTGCTAGCCGCGCTTATCTCGCGCTATGGCAGGGAGTTTAAAGGCGAAGCAAAGCAAATGCACACATATTTTACAAGCCCCAAATCTCCCAAATCCCCCCTGCCCACTGCGCTTGGCGATCTTGCCAAAAGTATCGGCGCAGATGTGGCGTTTTTTGTCTCGCAAGTGGATTGCGCGGAAGTTTCTGGGATTGGCGAGTGTATTGAGCCTTGTGATACTGCGCTAAGTGATATTGCACGCTTTCATATCTATACGCCTAAAATCGCTTGTGATACCGCGCAAGTCTATCGCCACTACGCCGCCACAAGCACGCCAAATCCCCACGCAAGAGATTTATCCACCCTAAGCAATGCCGCCATCCTTGCTAGCGGCGATATGGCTAGCTTAAATGATCTCTTTGCGCCTGCTTGCTCTCTCTATAAAGAGCTAGAATCTGTGGCAAAGGAGCTGGGGGGTGGGTGGTATTTCTCTGGGAGTGGTAGTAGCTTTTTCCGCATAGATTCTACTACGGCTAACCCCCTAGAATCCACTTTTTCCTGTGGGGATTCGGCTTTGAGTAGGCATTCCGCAGATTTTGGGGATTTGGAGGCAACCGCAGACCTCAAGTCTAGCTCTGCCCCCAAATCCCTAAAAAACTCCAAAAGCCCCACCGCAAATCCTAGAATCCTTGAAGAAGAAATTCAAGCCGAGTGTGAAAAATCCACCGCAAATAAAAATCAGCCGCAAAGTAAAAAAGTGGATTCTAGTAATACCGCTCATTTTGCTGCCGCAAAAACTATGGATTGCCACGCCACTGCTACGCAGTGTCTCGCAATGACAGAAAACAACGCCGTTAGTGAAAAAGTGGATTCTAGGATTTTTGACAAAAACGCTGAAGTTCTAAAAGTGGATTCTAGGAAACAAGCTCACAAAGTAGAAACCTCGCAAAACACAAGGGCTGAAAGTGTGTTTGATAACAAGCCACAGGGCACACTATGAAACTCATCGCACAAAACAAAAAAGCCCTATTTGACTACGAAGTGCTAGAAAAACTTGAGTGCGGTATAGTCCTACTAGGCTCTGAGGTGAAGTCTTTGCGCCTTAGTCGCTGCAATCTTAAAGACAGCTTTGCGCGATTTGTCAAGGGCGAGCTATTTGTCTTTGGTATGCATATCTCCTTCCTCCAAAGCACCAACCCCCACTTCCGCCCCGATGAAAAGCGCGCTAGAAAGCTTCTGCTCCATAGATCCCAGCTGGATAAGTGGTTTGGCAGAATCTCACAAGATGGGCTTACGATCGTGCCGCTCTCTATTTACTTTAATGCACACAATAAAGTCAAGCTTCAGCTAGCCCTAGCGCGCGGCAAGCAGCTCCACGATAAGCGCGAAAGTATTAAGAAAAAGATTCTTGACAGAGAAGCACGCGCAAGTCTTAAAAACTATGGCAAAAGCTTGTAGATCCACCTTTACGCTCCGCAAAGGACGCCACAACTCCACAAAAGGACATAAATGAAAGAGCTTGTTGATTATTCTGTTTTAGGATTTTTGGGATCGCTCTGTGTTTTGGTGATCGCTATTGGGATTGAGCGGGCGTGGTTTTATGCCACTGTGCGTGTTGATGACTACCTTGATAAGCGGCTTTTAGAGCTAGATTTACACAAGCGGCTCACGCTTATTGCGACCATTGGCTCAAATGCGCCGTATGTGGGGCTGCTTGGCACAGTAGCTGGGATAATGATCACTTTCCTTGATATTGGCAATAGTGCGCAAATTGATACCCAAAGCATAATGACAGGGCTAGCCCTAGCCCTAAAGGCTACGGCTATGGGGCTTATCGTGGCGATCCCTAGCATTGTGCTGTATAATCTCTTGGTGCGTAAGGCAGAGGTGGTGCTAACAAAATGGGATATTTATCACAATCCCACCGCAACGAGCAAAGCCTCTATGCGCCTTGATACATAATGCTACAACCTAGCGAGATCTAAATCATAAAGGACAAAAATGCTTACGATGTTTTTTTCATACTTTGATTGGTGGCAGATTCTAGGCTTTGTAGCTCTTGGGCTAGTCTCTGGCGTGGCGGCGGGGTTTTTTGGCATAGGGGGTGGGATCATCATCGTGCCTTGTATGCTGCTTGTAGGCTTTCCTATCCAGCACGCTATTGGGATCTCCATTGTGCAAATGGTCTTTGCTAGTGTCTTTGGCTCACTACTAAACTACAAAAAAGGCTTGCTTGATCTTAGAGAGGGTATCTTCATAGGGATTGGAGGGATATTTGGGGCAAGCCTTAGCGGCGTGGTGCTACACTTTTTTAGCGAGCTATTTCTTAGCCTAGCTTTTTTGCTCCTTACAATCATCTCTCTCTATCGGTTTGCTACTAAATCCAAGGTCGCCCCTAGTGCAAATCTCATCACAAATCCTTACAAAAAGCGCGCGATCCTTGTCCTAGCTGGCGCATTTACAGGGATTTTTGCTATTTCTTTAGGTATTGGCGGAGGGCTGCTTATCGCGCCTATACTAGGCTACTATCTAGGCTATGATTCTAAGAAAGTCGTGCCTTTGTCGCTCTTTTTTGTGGTGTTTTCATCAGTGGCTGGGAGCATATCTTTGCACCAAATGGATATTGTCGATAGTAGGCTCTTTAGCGCGGCTGTGCTTATTGGACTTGCTTCCATCATAGGCGTGAGCCTTGGGATAAAACTCATTGCAAAAGCAAGTGCAAACACCCATAGAGTAGCACTCTTGTGGATTTACTGCTTTGCTATCATTGCCACAAGCATAAAAATCTTTGAAAAAGCTCTGTTATAATGCCCCCACTCTCACACAAAGGCACAATATGCTTGTAGAAATCTCTAACCTAAGCAAACGCTACGACTCCACCCTAGCCCTAAACAATCTCTCCCTAACCCTCCAAAGCGGCAGAATCATCGGGCTGCTTGGTCCAAATGGCAGTGGGAAAACAACGCTTATCAAAGTGCTTTTAGGACTTTTGCGACAATATGAGGGGAGTGTGAAGATTCTAGGTGAGCCTATTGGCGATACCACCAAAGCCCATATCTCCTATCTCCCAGATAAACCACATATACCACTACATTGGAAGATTGATTATGCGTGTAGATTTTTTGCGGACTTTTTTGAAGATTTTGATATACACAAAGCCCATAGTCTTATGGAGCAATTACAGCTTGATCGATCTAGAAAGATCAAAACCCTATCCAAAGGCAATAAAGAAAAGCTCTCCCTAGCCCTTATGCTCGCGCGCCAAGCTAGGCTCTATATCTTTGATGAGCCAATCGCCGGGGTCGATCCTGTGGCAAGGGATTTTGTCTTTAAGCTCATCTTAGACAACTACAATCCAAGTGCCAGCATACTCATCGCCACGCATTTGATCTATGATGTAGAAAAAATCCTTGATGAAGCCATATTTCTAGCAAATGGCAGCGTGCTAGCCCACGATAGTATCGCCACCCTAACTGCCAATACCACAAACCTAGAATCCGCTTTTAAACACGCATTTGCAAAATCTATGCAGCTAGATTCCAGCCCCTCTAGCCTAGAATCCACTTTTGTATCGCACGCGCTAGAATCCACTTCCGCACGAGTCGCCGACTCCGCACAAGACTCCGCCCTAGAATCCACTTCTACCCTAGAATCCACTTTTGCCCACAAATCCACAAAGGACGCACGATGAGACGACTTCTCCGCTATGAATTACAAGAGCATTACCTACCGCTTGTGGTGCTTGGTGCTGTGTTTGCTGCCTGTGTGTTTGGGTGTGTGGGATTTAGCAAGCTTGATGTCGCCACAATCACAAACCCCACTTTGCACGATCTGCTTGGTATAACATTTGGGCTTTGTATCATTGGGGCTTTTAGCGCGATGTTTTTGCTTGTGGTGGCTCATATATTTCTTATGATTTCTACTTTTGGGAAAAGTCTCTTTGGGGAGTATGGATATTTGCTCTTTTGCCTACCTTTGGGGATTGATACGATCCTTTTGGCAAAAGTGCTTAGCTGCTTTATCTTAATCGGTGCTTCAGTGTGCTTTTATGGTTTTGTGGGTGTGCAAGCCTTGATTTTAATCTCAAATGTCGAAATCTTAGAGATATTTGGAGGGCTTGGCACGCTTGCGCGAGAGCTTCTTACAAGCTTTGATGAGCGCAGTGTGTTTATCATACTTCTTAGCATTACTTATATCCTAGGCGAGATACTCACTTGGCTTATGTATATCTTGCTGACATTAGCACTGCTTAATGTATGGCGTATCACAAGTTATCGCTTGGTGTTAGGATTGCTGCTATTTTTGGGGATTTGCCTGTGTGGGGGTGTCATTAGCACGCTGCTTGGGCTGCTTTTTGGCGTATTTTTTCATATCAATATCGACTCTCTTTCCATAATCACACAGAGCAAAGTCGGCATAGATGGCTGGCTGCTTTATACACAAAAGCTTATCACATACTTGCTACTAAGTGGTATAAGCTACTTGCTAGCAAGGCACTGCATTATTAAGAAAATGGAGTTAGAGTAGCAGCTACAAGAAACAGAAAATGCAAAAAATATGAAAAGTGTGAAAAGTGGATTCTAGGAGTGGTGTCAAGGGGGGGACTTGAACCCCCGACCTCCGGCTTATGAGACCAGCGCTCTAAACCAGCTGAGCTACCCTGACACAAAGGCGCGATTATACGCCAAAAGCCCTAAAAAGTCAAGCACATACGATAGCCCACTTGCCCAAAATCAGCCTATGACCACACCCGCTAAAGCACATAGCTTGCTAGGTGATTTAGATACAATACATACTTCCAATCTGCAAAGGAGATAGTATGCATAATCGCAAGAATCCAGACTTTGAAGGCTTTATCGCTGAAGCAAAGGAAATATTTAAGGATAGAATCTACACAGATTATCTCCGCCGCTTTGCTTATGGGATTGATGCTTCTTGCTATGCGTATGTGCCACGCGTTGTGATTAGAGCCATAAATGAGAGTGAGATTATCACGCTTTTTACACTTAGTCAAAAGCACAACACCCCGCTTACCTTTAGAGCAGCAGGGACTAGTCTAAGTGGGCAGGCGTGTAGTGACTCTGTGCTTGTCTTAGCAAATGCGTTTTGGCAGGATATTGAGATCGTGGGGAATGCGGAGAGCATAAAATGCGGCTGTGGGGTGATTGGGGTAGAAGCAAATGAAGCCTTAAAGCCCTATGGCAAAAAGATAGGACCAGACCCCGCTACTATCAATAATGCAATGATTGGTGGAATCTTTTCAAACAACTCTAGCGGTATGTGCTGTGGGGTGAAGCAAAATAGCTATAACACCATAAAATCCGCGCGATTTATCCTATTTGATGGCACGATCCTTGATACAAGTAAGAATGCTAAGCCTAGTGAAAGCATAGAATCCTTTTTACAAAAGCACAAAGATAAGGCAGATGCACTTCTAGCCCTAAGGGAAGAGATTCTGCAAGATAAAGAATTATGTGAGCTTATCAAGCGAAAGTTTGCTATCAAAAATACAACCGGTTATAGTATCAATGCCCTGCTAGATTTTAGCGAGATAAAAGATATTGTAAATCATCTTTTTATCGGTGCGGAAGGGACTTTGGGCTTTGTCTCTCAAGTAGAGTATGAATGCGTAGAAGACTATGCTTACAAAGCGTGTGCCCTGCTTTTCTACAAAGATTTAGCTCTTGGGGCAAAGGCGGTGGAGATTCTAGCGCATAATGAAAGCCTTGTGAGTGCAGCAGAGATTATGGACTATGCGTGTTTGGATTCTGCTAAAAGCTTGGAAAACGCACCGCTTGAGCTAGGGCAAATAGAAAGCGGGGCGTGTGCGATT
The DNA here is from genome assembly GCF_030249855.1 of Helicobacter zhangjianzhongii. Taxonomy (NCBI): domain Bacteria; kingdom Pseudomonadati; phylum Campylobacterota; class Epsilonproteobacteria; order Campylobacterales; family Helicobacteraceae; genus Helicobacter; species Helicobacter zhangjianzhongii. The sequence goes on along the minus strand of NZ_JANURN010000007.1, from coordinate 15,549 downwards.
TTGGTGCAGTTAGAATCTAGCACACAAAAAGAGCTAGATTCTAAAATCGCTTATATAAGTAAAGAGCTAGAATCTGTGCCAAGCCTTTTTGGCGTGCATTTTAGCAGTGATGAAAAGCTTATGGCATCGTGGTGGAAAATCCGCAAAGCCCTTTTGCCCTTAGCGGCTGGGACTCGCCCAAGTGGGAGCATTGTCATCACTGAAGATATTTGCTTCCCTATCCACACTTTCGCACAAGGCATAGAATCCATTACCAAGCTTTTTGATAGGTTTAACTTTCAAGGCATTATCTTTGGACACGCATTGAGTGGGAATGTGCATTTTATCATCACGCCAAATCTCAATGATGAAAAGGAGAGTCAAGCGTTTGCGGAATTTATGGAAGCGATGGTAGATTCTGTTATCTCCTTGCAGGGTAGCACAAAGGCGGAGCACGGCACAGGGCGTATGATAGCGCCATTTGTGGAAAAAGAGTGGGGAGCTAAAGCGTATGCTATAAATCGCAGGATAAAAGAGATTTTTGACCCACACGCCCTTATCAATCCTGATGTCATCATCAGCGATAATCCCCAAATCCACACGCAAAATCTCAAGCAAAGCAGCGAGGTAGAGGACTTTATCAATCAATGTATGGAATGTGGATTTTGCGAAAAGGTTTGCCCTAGCAGAGAGCTAACTTTGACACCAAGGCAGAGAATAGCGGTGCGAAAAGAAATCGCAAGGCTGGAAGCCTTATTAGCAGAATCTACCAAAAGCACGCAAAAGCCAACGCAAGAAATATTAGAAGAGTTGAAGCGAGGTTATCAATATTTTGGCATCGAAACCTGTGCCACCTGCTCTATGTGCTCTCTCTCCTGTCCGCTAGAAATTGATAGTGCTAAAATCGCACAAAAGCTAAGCCCTAGCACAAAGGGCGCAGTCTCTCGCTTCATAGCAACTCAAACTGCCAAGCACTTTAGCTCCACACTTAGCCTTGCTAAAGGGGGCTTACATATTGCAAACTTTGGCTTTGCAATCTTTGGCAAAAATACGCTCAGTGCTTTAAGCAAAAAGATAAAATTCCTGCCCTATATCCCACGCTCATTACCTAGGGCAAATGCCTACAGACTAGAATCTAAAAACTTTAGCCACTCTCATCACGCTTGTCGTAATGAAGCTTTAGGCGCACGCGTGGCTTTGCCGCAGCGGGCAAGACCCACGCCTTTGCGTGAGCAAAGCAATGCGTGGGATAATGGCGCACAATCTAGCCAAGTATCTGTCATATACTTTAGCACCTGTATCAACCGCTCCTTTGCTCCACAATCAAGCTTGAAAGATACAAGAGCTTTGCAAGAAGTCTTTGAATCCTTGTGTAAAAAGGCTGGTGTGAGCGTAGTATATCCGCAAAATCTTAGTAATCTTTGCTGCGGCAAGGCGTATAAAGACTATCCGCAAAGTGCGGAGCTTAAACGCAAAGAAGTGTATAGGGCATTAGATTCTAGTGTGAAAGAGCTGCAAAGCAAGGGTGTAGAGCAAATCCACATCGTATGTGATCATAGCGCGTGTAGCTATGAGCTAAAAAGCGGATTACAAGAGCTAGATTCTACGCTCACTATTTTAGATATGCCAGAGTTTATAGAATCTACTCTTTTGCCAAGGCTTACTATCACGCCTTTAGATGAAGATATTGCGCTTTATGCGATGTGTGCGACAAGAAAAGGCAAATGGGATAAGTCTCTAGAATCCATTGCCAAAACTTGCACGAATGGCGAAGTCATTATACATTCTAAAACGCAGTGTTGCGGCTTTGCAGGGAATAAGGGCTTTATTTGCAGTGAGCTAAATGCTTCAGCATTGCGGGAGCTAAGTGAGTTTTATAAAGATAGAAAATTACGCCTTGGCTTTTCAAGCTCTAGCACTTGTGAAATAGGGCTAAATGACAAAACAAACATCACTTGGCAGAATCTACTCTATCTTGTGGATTCTGTGAGCGCAAGCGGAGATAAGTAAGCACTCATAGATTCTACACGCAGATTCTATGAAGCTTGTAGAATCTATACGACTTTGAACTCTTCTGGGTGATCAAGCGCATAGAGGAAACGCTCCTTGTCTATACGCTTATCCCAAATGCTCACCATCACACAAGCAATCACATTGCCACATAGATTCCCAACCGCACGCATCTCACTTAGGAATTTATCAATCCCAAGTATCGCTGCCACACTCACTGCTGGGATAAGCTGGCTACCATCGGCTGTCGTTAGTGCCGCAAGCGTGCCCGCTAGGACGATAAAGCCACTGCCTGTAACACCAACCGCACCCTTTGATGAAATCATCAAAATAAGTATAAGCGTCATCGTCTGCACAAAGCTAATGTGAATATCAAAGGCTTGAGAGAGAAATATCACCGCTAGACTTAGATAAATATTTGTCGCATCAAGATTGAAGCTATAGCCTGTTGGCATAATCAGCCCTACACTTGCTTTCTGCACCCCAGCACGCTCAAGCTTACGCATAAGCGGGGCTAGAGCCGTCTCGCTACTAGAGGTGGCAAATACCACAAGCACTTCTGCATAAATAAAGCGCATAAGCTTAAAGATATTGATCCCACCGATTTTGCAAATGATCCCAAGCACCACAAAAATAAACGCCAAAATCGATAATGCCATAGTCAGCAGCAGCATAATCATTCCGCCAATGGAGCTAAACCCAAAATGCGCGATAAGATATGCCATAGCCCCAAAGGTCGCTAGCGGGCTATACCAGATCAAAATCGTTAGCACTTTGAAAAATGTCTCTTGCATACTCTCAAAATATTTCAAGCATTTTTCTTTAAAGCTAGGTGCTGCAAAAGAGAGCAAGATAGCCACGATCAATGCCATTACTAGCACCTGCAATGTCTTCCCCTCGACAAATGGCGTGATAGGGTCGTGTGGAATCGCGCTTAATAGAATGTGATAGATTTCTTCACCTACACTCTGGGCTTGATTGCTCGCACCTTGAGCGATATAGCCCTCTACACTCTGGGCATCAAGGCTGGCTACATCAAGGTGCATTCCGTGTCCTGGCTTTAGCACCTCGCCAAACACCACGCCAATCACAAGCGCAAATGTGCTAACAACTTCAAAATAAATAAGTGTCTTTAGCCCAAGCCCACCTAGTGTCTTCAAGTCTTCAAGGCGGATGATCCCTGTAATAATGGTCAAAAATATAATAGGACCCATAAGAAGCTTTAGCCCTTTGATAAACGGGTCAAAGGTGTAGGATTTAGACTCTATACAGAAGTGATAGAAAAATGTTACCACAGCATTTGGGTGGCTATGGTGTAAATTCCCGATGATCCCAAATACCACGCCAAGCACAAGCCCAAGCAACACCCAAAACACAAGACTCTTTAAAAACCTATGATGTATAGGAGAGTGGCGATGTTTTCTCATAATACACCTTGTAGCAATAAGATTAGTAGGCTAAATTATACACTAGAAAAAAGATTAGAATATAGAGAAATAAAAGAAAGAAGCAGGGCTTGCGCCCTGTAAGAATCTATGCAAGCTTACCTTTAATATCAGCAACCCACGCTTTGATTCTCTCAGCTGTTTTGTCATCTTGATTATCTTCATCAAGAGCCAAGCCCACAAACTTGCCATCAACAACAGATTGAGAATCAGAGAATTCATATCCATCTGTTGCAGTTTGCCCTACGATTGTAGCACTATCTTTTGCTTTGTTGTAGATATGAGAGATCCCATCACAGAATGTATCAGAGTAAGTATCTTGATCACCAAGCCCTACAAGCCCTACAACTTTTCCGGCAAAATCACCGCCACTTAGAGAATCTAAGAAGTCTTCCCAATCAGTTTGCAAATCACCACTACCATAAGTAGGTGTAACAAGGATAAGATTCTTAAATGATGCAAGCTGATCTTTGCTCGCACTTGCTACATCGATAAGCTCTGCATTGCCAAGCTCTGCTGCGACTTGCTCTGCTGCGTTTTTTGAATTACCGCCATCGCTACCATAAAAAATTCCAACCTTTTCCATTACTATGTCCTTTCTTAAGAAATTGAAAGCTAAATATGCCAAATTTGTTTAAACAGCGCAATAAGAATCCACACTAGATTCTAGGCTTGCTTGTAAAAATCTTTTGCGTATCTAGCGTGAGAGTGAGCATTTGAGATAGCGCGAATTGCCTATCAAAGTGATAAAATGCAAACCCCACATTAAGCCGCAAAAAATCATTTCTATACTCATAGTAGGCATTGATACGATTCAATGATCGCGCGTGATAAAAGGGCAGTCCATTATACACGCTCTCCCCATACTCCGCGAAATACTGCATTTGTGGCTTGCCAAAATAGTAGCTCTCTTCTAGCCCAAAGCCCTTATACTGCAATCTTGCCCGAAGCTCTCCTCCACTGCCATTGTAGAAATCCCCAAGTCCGCTAGCCTGTCTCTTGCGCTCTAAGCTCCCCAAAGCTGCTAGAGCTATCTCGGCTTTTTGCAAGCTCTCTTTTTGCACGATCTTAGCAAAATCCACCCCCAAAGCCACTTCATACAAAATCTTGTCTAAAAGCTGCGTATTAGGCAGGAGTGGATTGGCTGGATTTTTACTCCCATCAGCACTAAGTAGCTCTTCATTTTTGATGTGATAGAGTGCCACATTTGCACGCAAGCTCACAGCACTAAAGGCTACAATGGACGCGTGTGCTAGGGCGTAAAACTCATCATACCGCTTGCTTAAATCCCCTCCATACCAATCAAACACAAACTCCCCATTTAACGCCAGCACCACGCCTTTTGTGTGTGCACTTAGGGCTAGCCCATTGATATTTGGCGAGAAAAACAAAAAATCCGGACGAAAAAAGCTAAGCGGATAAGTGCCGATCAAATTTTTACGCGGGAAAATCCCCATAAATGCGCTAAAATCCTGATCTCTGTAAGCATAATACGCGCTAATATGTGCCTTTGTAGGGAAAGTAGCTGCGCCCATATTTTGCAGCACAAAGCCCCCAAACATCACTGCGTGCTTGGCATTGATCCCAACTCCTATCTCTGGGCTAAGTCGCAGAGCATAGAGTGTGCGCGTAGCCCAAAGCACATTCTCGCCCTCTAAGTTATCAAGATAGGAGTCAAAGCCCAAGGAAGCACGCAGATCAAACATCGATCGCGTGGGGCTTTTGTGCGTAATGATAATGAGCTGCTCTGGAGCTATTTGCCCCTTAGACTCTAAGGCTACGCTATCTATGGGATCATCTTTAGGCACATTCACACCAAAGCACACGCTAATAGCACACAACAGCCCCAAACATACTCGCATACAATCTCCTATATCTTTGTGAGTATTGTAGCGCATTTGCCAGCTATGATAAATGTGGATTCTAGATTCTAATTTCACAAATTGATATGCTTAACAAGGAGATATATCAAGCATATTGTGGATTTGCTATAATGCAATAGGCTGGTTTGGTGGTGGCTGCTCTCTAGCCTTAGAGAGAGGAAAGTCCGAGCTACAAAGACAGGATTCCATTTAACAAATGGCTAGGGCGACCTAAGGGAAAGTGCAACAGAAAAGAACCGCCAAAAGTGGATTCTAGTCCCTAGAATCCACTTTTGGTAAGGGTGAAAAGGTGGGGTAAGAGCCCACCGGATTCTAAGTAATTAGACTCGCTATGCAAACCCAATCCGTAGCAAAAAGAGCGTGGTAAATGTCTTAATCTTTGCTCTTTGCTTGAGGTATATTGTGAAATATATCCCAGATAAATAGCCACCCTTGACAGAACTCGGCTTATACTAAGCCAGCCTTACGCAAACATTACCTTTACGCGCTACACTTCGCTAAATCACATCTAGGTATCATCTATGCAACAATTTCATTTAGACAATCTTGACTGCCCAAATTGCGCGGCTAAACTAGAATCCACTTTGCGCAAGAGCCAAGGCATAGCACACGCACAGATCAACTTCACCACAAGCACGCTACTAACTGATTGTGCCAATATGCAAAAGCTCCAAGACATCATCGCGCAAGTAGAGCCACAAGTGCGCATATCGCGCCAAGAAGACAGGCAGCCTAAGCGCAAAATTTGGACCAAAGAGCTAGCATTACTACTAGGGCTAATCATCATATTCCTTAGCTCTCTTGCCCTAGAATATCTCCTGCAAACACGCGCTGAATCACTTAGCAGCGCACTATCGCTGCTGCATATCGCGCTCTATGTGATCGCAGGCAAAGAAGTATTCAAGCGCGCCTATGCCAATGCCAAGCGCAAGGAGTTTTTTGATGAAAATGTGCTGATGATCGTGGCATCAATCGCGGCATTTATCATCGGCGCGAGTGAAGAGGCAGTCGGGATTATGCTATTTTTTTCCGTAGGGGAGTATTTGCAAAATGCAAGCTTGCGCAAGGGTATGGATTCTATCAATGCCCTAGCCAATCTCACCCCACCACAAGCCCATAAAATCCACAATGGAAAAACTATTGACATCGCAGCTAAAGATCTTGTAGTGGGCGATGAAATCATCGTGCTAGCTGGAGAAGTCGTGCCGGTGGATTGCGTGCTACTTGATGAGATAGCTAGCTTTGATACAAGTGCCATTAGCGGAGAGTCTCTACCGCTTACAATCACACAAAATACACAGATCCTAGCAGGATCTATCACGCTAAGTAGCCCAGCGACAATGCGTGCGATCCGCCCTTATGCGACAAGCCAAATCGCCAAAATCACCGAGCTTATCGAAAATGCCACGGCAAAAAAGGCAAAGACAGAGAGCTTTATCACCTCTTTTGCGAGATATTACACACCTATTGTGTTTTTTGCCGCTTTGTGCATTGCTCTTGTGCCACCACTTTTTGCAAGCGGTGGATATAGTGCAAATCTTTATGATTGGGTGTATCGCGCGATTGTAGTGCTTATGGTAAGCTGCCCTTGCGCGCTTGTGATCTCTGTGCCGCTTGGGTATTTTGGGGGGATTGTGGCAAGCTCTAAGGTAGGTGTCTTGCTAAAAGGCTCAAGCTACCTAGAAGCCCTAAGTCAGCTTAGTATGCTAGGCTTTGACAAGACAGGCACGCTTACAGAAGGTAGCTTTAAGGTAGTGGATATTGTCCCAGAAAATGGCGTAAGCAAAGAGCGGATTCTAGGCTTTGCTGCTTGTGCGCAAGACCTATCCACTCACCCCATAGCCCAATCTATCAAGCAAGCCTATATGGATTTAGCCCACACGCATCATATCAGCGAGTTTGAAGAATTCTCCGGGCTTGGCGTGCGTGCTGTATGCGATCATAGGGAGATTATCGCTGGTAATGACAAAATCTTGCATAAATTTTCTATCCCACATAACCATTGCGATATTGATGGCACAATCGTGCATATCAGCGTAGATAAGGACTATCTAGGCTATATCATCATCGCCGATACGCTTAAGGTAGAATCTAAACGCGTGATAGATGAGCTAAAGCAGCTGCACATCACGCCTATTATGCTAAGTGGCGATGGCGAGTATCCTTGCAAAATCGTAGGAGAGCAGCTTGGTATCGCTTATCACAGCCAGCTGCTTCCACAAGATAAAGCAGCGTATTTTGAAAAGCTAAAAGCAGAGCAAAAAGGCAAGGTCGGCTTTGTGGGCGATGGGATCAATGATGCCCCCACACTAGCCCTTGCTGATGTGGGGATCGCTATGGGTGGGGGGAGCGATCTCTCACGGCAAAAGGCTGATATGATCGTGCTAAATAACTCGCTAGATTCTCTCTTGCAAGCTATCAAAATCGCCAAAAAGACAAAAATAATCATTTATGAAAATATCATAATGGCACTTGGGATAAAGGGATTATTTATCATTTTAGGGATTTTGGGGGTGGCAAGTATCTGGGAAGCGGTCTTTGGCGATGTGGGAGTAGCCCTACTTGCCCTAGCAAATGCTATGCGCACAATGAAAGGCTCACACATAAAAAGATCCCAAAGCACCATAGAATCCAAATCCCACTAGAGTGAGATCTAGCGGAAATCTAGTGAAGAATCAAAGCTTTTAGGCAGTTATCTTGCGCTAGTCTTTTTCTAATCTTTTTTGGCTCGAGTTATGGCTGGCTGCTCATAATCCACATTTTCATCTCCACTAGCGCGCAAAAGCTCACCCATATCGATCAAAGAATCTTGCTTTGGCTTAGGGGCTGGCTGCTTGATCTCTTGTTGCGCTTGATTTGGAGTAATGATATTTTTCTCAAATCCTGTGGCAATGACTGTTACACGCATAAAATCCATTGGATTGCTTTCGCTAGTATTTGTCCCCCAAATAATATCCCCATCATCAGTGTCAGCAACTTCACTGATATAATTCAATGCTTCTGTTATTTGCACCATAGGATAATCAGGATGCATTTCAAAATTTAGCACCACGCCCTTAGCCCCACTGATAGAGAGATTGTCAAAAAGTGGAGATTCCACAGCATTGCGCAAGGCATCGATACAAGCATTTTCTCCAGATCCTTCACCTATACCCATAAGTGCCAAGCCCTTATGCTGCATAGCCTTAGTCAAATCGGCAAAATCCACATTTATATCACCGGCACCATACTCTAAAATCACACTTGATATACCCCTAGCCGCACGAGCCAACACATCATCAATATGGCGAAAACTCTCCCGTAGTCCAGTGTTTTTACCAATAATAGACAAAACTTTATCATTTGGGACAATGATGATAGAATCAGTGATTTTATTAAGCTCCTCAAATCCTCTTTGCGCAGTTTTTACACGCCTGCCACCTTCCATAGTAAATGGTTTAGTCGCAACAGCAACAGTCAATGCACCCAAATCCTTAGCGATCTGCGCCACCACAGGAGCCGCCCCCGTGCCTGTCCCACCACCAAGACCAACACATACAATCACCATATCCGCGCCACTAAGATACTGCTTAATCTCATCAGCACTCTCTAGTGCGGCTTTCTTGCCTACTTCATCATCTGCCCCAGCACCCAAGCCACTTGTGAGTCGCTCGCCTAGCTGGATTTTATTTGGCACGGGACTCACACTAAGATGCTGATAGTCAGTATTTGCCACAATAAGCGTAAGAGCTTGGTGCTGATTGTTGGCGTGAAGATGCGCTACCATATTTGAGCCACCACCACCAACACCAATCACAACAATCCTAGCTCCCTTTACCTGTCGTATTTCTTGAACTTCTATGTGAGTATCTTGCATCGCATTTCCTTTCTAAAATAATTTCTCTGCAGTTTTTGTGAAAATCTGCTTTAGTTTGTCAAGAGGAGACTCGCTCTTATGATCCACCCTTAATGCACTCATCTGGTTTCTTACTCCTTGTGTGAGATCTTCCTTGAGATTTGACAAATCTGTATCTAAAATATTTTGATAATCTCGATTTGGCGTATGTGGGAGCGAGTGCGAAAATGATGGCAAAGCTTCTTGGCTTTTTGTCTCTTTATGGCAGATTTTCTGCATAGAGTCTCGTTCATAGTTTGCGCATTTTCCTGCCCCATACCATACAAGCCCAAGCACCGTTGAATACGAAGGATCTCGCAGCTCATCATACAGCCCGGGCATCTCGATAGTTTTTGAAATCCTTACAGGCATATTATGAAAAAACATTTTCGCAATATCGCGGATACCCTGCATATTCATCATTCCACCTGTTAGAACAATCCCTGCACCAAGCCTATCTTTAAGCCCACTTTGATCAATATAGCGGGCAAGCACATTAAAAGTCTCCAAAACACGCGCCCTAATCACATCTTGCACTTTAGGTAATTTCACAAAATGCACGCCATTATCCCCAAATGATGGCACTTCTATAAGCTTTTCATCCATCTGACTAGAATCATCATCGCCCCCCATACTCAAATCCCCATAGCGGATCTTCACTTCTTCAGCAGCAGAAGGGTTGGTATTAAGCGTTAGGGACAGATCTTTTGTAATATGATGCGATCCAACACCAAAAAAAGTGTTATATCGCATAGCATTGCCATCGTGGATCATAATCTCACAAGTGCTTCCGCCAATATCAATACACGCCACGCCTAGATTCTTCTCATCATCACTAAGCACCGCAATCGAAGAAGCATACGAAGCAAGCACGATATTTTGTATCTCCACACCAGCAAGCTGGATCGTCCTACGCAGATTCTCTAAGCTTGAGCGTTGGGCTGTAACAATATGTGTAAATACCTCTAATCTACGCCCCACCATACCCATAGGGTCTTCTATATGATCCTGATCATCAAGTCGAAACTTATAGGGAAGCACATGGATCACATCAAAATCCTCAGGGACCGATGCATTATAAACAGCATTATTCAACGCCTGACCTATCTCCCTAATGGTAATTTCATCTCCTTGGACATTATATACTCCAGAGCTCGCCTTGCTTTTAGTATATGCCCCAGATATAGAAACAATCGCTTTGTTTATAGACTCCGCCCCCTTAGCCTCTCTCTTTGCCTCTGCGACTGCAGCTTTAATAGCCTTGCTCGCACTATCGATATTGGTAACCACGCCCTTTGTAAGCCCTTGCGATTGATACCTGCCCACACCGATGATATGCGGCACACCATCAACCACATTAGCAATCACGACACAGATTTTGCTAGAGCCTATATCGATACCCAAAATCGTTTGATCCAAACTTTCCTCCTAACCCTAAATAAACTTCTTTATCTTGTAGCGTTGCTCTAAGAAATCAAACACAACCCTTGTCATTAACTCCATTTTCACCTGATTGACTAAAGCATCTATATAGCTATCTTTAGAATCCATAGGCGACACCGACTGCGAAACAATCCTAAACAAAAATGCGTTTTCGCCCATTATAGCATAATTTGTGCTTTTGTGGCTATCAAAGATATGCTGCAACAAGCCCATAGATGTGTAAAAATCAAGCCCACCTAGCGTATATCTCTGTGTAGAAATCTCTGCTTGCGTAGGAAATCGCGCGATAATCTTCTGCCCATTAAAAGTCTCAAGCCGAGCAGTCGCTAGCTTATGAAGCTGCTTTAACCTCTCGCTTTTAATGTATTCTTCTTGGATTTGTATGCGCACCTCATCAAAGCCGCGAGACTTTGGAGCATTTTTCTCCACAATCTTTAAAGTGATAAAATCATCGCCAAAAGGCATAGGCTTAAGTGTCGTGCCTTTTGCGCTAGATTCTAGTGCCTGAAGAATCTCTTGGCTATACTCGGTAGAATCTTGCGTGATCACCTGCACTTTGGCGTGTGTCTGCTCTGATTTTTGAAGTTTAGAATACTCTTTAAGTGCCTCTACACGAGCCTTTTGCTGCTGAAAGGCTAAAACCACTTGATCTTTTATGGATTCTGGGATCTCCTTGCTCTCTTGAGTAATGTAATTTTGCTCATAGAATTTTTGTAGCTCATCATCTTGATATGTTTGATCCTTTGTCGGCACGACAATCATCTGGACTTGATAGCTTGCTGGAGTTTGGTAGCTATCCTTATGTTCTTCCCAATAGCTTTTAAGCTGGTCTTGTGTCGGCGTAATGGCTATGCTAGCCCCCTTGATCACACTAAGCTCTACAACATCTTGCAGTGCAAAACCAAGGCTCAAAGACTCTCGCTCAAGGGGCGTTATAGGCAGCGGAGCTTGCGTGATAATTTGCGGAAATATGAGTGATAAGATCTTTTGTGTGAGAAGCTGCTGCTGCACTTGCTCTTCAAAATACTGCTTGCTTATCCCATTAGAAGCGATAAACTGATCATACTTCTTGAGATCAAACACCCCATCTGTGCGCAAAGCTTCATACTCTCTCCCCGTGCTAATCTCTCTAGCGATCTCTTCATCACTTACACGCAAGCCCAGATCTAACGCGTAGTTGCGGATAAGCGCATTAGAGATAAGACCTCTTAACACTTGCTCATCAAGCCCCATTTCCTTAGCTTGCGCTTCGTCTAGCGTGCCGCCTTGCTGATAATTGCGCCGATCAAATTCGTTTTGATATGCTTGGGCAAACTCTGCTTTGCTAATGCTTATCTGCCCCACTTTAGCGACAGAATTCCCAGATAAAGAATAATCATATACCCCCCAAGCAAAGCCACCGGCACCAATAAACGCTATCGCACTAATCCAAATTGTAACCACAAGCCATTTTTTATGCTTTTGCATCCATTCAATCATCAAAAAATCCTACACACAAATATCCAAATCTCCAATAAACGCGCGATTGTAGCATAGATTAGCATTATCCACAATACACAATCCACCTAGGCGCGCCATAGCACACCTAAACACAACGCATAGGCAAGTTAGATCTACTGCAAGCGATAGATGATATTTTTGCCATTGTGATAAGACAGGATACTCACCATTCCAGAATCCACCATCAAAGCACGAGCATTGCTAATCTCACTAGGGAAGCCCAACACCCGCACTACCTCTTCGCTTACGGGATTTATCTCTACAATGACATTGTAATTTTTACTAAGGGCAAAGATATTGCCATTATGCATTGCCAGTGCAGTAACATACAGCTCGCCTAGGTTGCGATTGTCCTTTAGCTGTGCTTTTGGTGTAAATTCACCAGATAGGATTCTATCGCTAAGGGCATATTTACTGATGACAAAGCTCTTTTTGTCAAGATTATTAGGCAGTGTAGCCATATAGAAATACCTAGAGTCTGTCGTAATGCTTCCGGTGTGGTGGAACTTAGAGCGCACAGTATCAATCCTACCTCGCCCAAGCCCCTCGCCCTGCCCTTCAAATCTATCGCCACCGCGCACAAAATCCGCAAACTGCAAGGCTTCATCTGCTTTATCATTTTTCCCAAATCGCAAATAAGTTTTATTTGATCCCATAAGGATATATTTGCCGTTGAGATAGGGGATCACGCCGATGATTGGATCAATAGTAGCAGAGAAAAATGGGTCGATTTCAAAGCTATCTGTAATGCGATACGCACTATCCATAAACATCACCTCAAATTTAGAGCTACCGACAAACTCGCCATTGATATATGCAAGTGAGTTTAAAGGCTGCGTAATGGGCAGCTCTTGCATAGATTGTATATGTAGCACTTTATCAATGTGAGCAAATGGCGAGTTTGCACTCTCATTATCAAATGTAATGCCAAGCTTTTTTTCATTAGGTGCAAACGCATAATCAGGTGCCTTGACATCACGCTTACCCAAAAAAGAAAAATCTTTATAAATCTTTGTTGTGCCTTCACTTGACCAAATGATATATTTTGGATTTAGTGAGAAGCGCACAGGATCGCTCTGCCCGCTAAATGGTGGCACTCCCGTGGCAACAAATGCTTGAAAGACATTAGAAGCAATCACCACCGCACTAATGACAAACGCCCCCATAGCAAAGCCTCCAAGCCTGCGGACTTTCTGCTCTCCCATCTCTTGCTCAAATGCCCCAAACCTAGGTGCGAGATAGAACATCACTCCAAGCAGCACAACCACCGCCCAGAACACCACTTCTGCCCAGAAATATGTATGCACCCCAAATACCTGCAAGCTAAAGCCTTGATCCAAATCCCTATGCGCGTGATTGCCATAATGAGCAAAGCTTTGATACAAGCCAAATGCCGCCATAATGAGCAGCCAAGCGATGTATTTGCCCTTGATACCATAGCGCACGATAAAAAAGGCTATCACACCGATAAAAATCATCGACTCTCTCTGCGCCCAGCACAGCGTGCAAGGACTATCACCAAGCATATACCCAAAGACAAAATTTGCAATCCCCACAGGTAGCAGGATAATCAAAAACCCCGCCCAGCACATAAGTGTGTAAAAATTTTTTGCTTTTACAATTTCTTTTTCTTCCATAACACCCTCCTAAAGATTCATAATTGTCAAAAATGCGCCGGATTTATGCCCAATAAACATAAACGCCATAATTGCCCACGAAGCGATCACAAGCCTAAAAGCAAGCTGCTCTTTTTGCGGCTTTTTGATGAGCAACACCACTGCGACAAGCACCAAGAGTAACTCCAAAAACTCCATACCACATCCTTTACAAAAAGATAAAGCACAATTATAGTCAATCTCTATTCCATTATAAAACTATTTTTACAAAACTATTGTTTTAGCATAGTGACAAAGGGTGTAACATCATAGTGCGCGATTTTGCTCTCCATTGTTTGCAAATAAGCAGAGAGATTAGCTTGATTGATGATATGCGTAGAATTGCGCAAGGCTTGGATAAAGATTCTATTCATATCGATATTATAATGCTCTGGGTCCATATAGTTGGCAATTTGCGCACTATAAGGCAAATCATCAAAACCATAAATACTAACATTGGGCAAATGCTCTGTTGCTTGCACAAGATAGGTGATAGACTCTTGCCATTTAGCAAGCTTATCGCCTCCGTGTATCCGCCAATGCAGAAGTGAGTAAGGCGGAATAATGAGAGAAAAATGCGTATCTGGGTGATCTTTGATAAAGGATAGCAGATAAACTTGCAGATAGATTCTAGTCTCTTTGGCATCAGTGCTAGAGGTATTATCAATCTTTACAAAAGGCGCAAAATCAAAGCTCCTTAGACTCTCCATCATCGATTGCACCCTATCATTTTCGTGTGCTATCCAATTATCAAACCCGCCAAAGAGATCTGTCACCCCACTTTCATCGACCAACGCCCACGGCAGAAGCATATTAAGATCCTTTACCCCTGTGCAGATTTTCGCGCTAGAGAAGCTAAGCGCACAGAGAAGAAACTTATTATTCATATAGATCTTTATATCATTGTATGGATTTTCATCATAGAGATAGTCAAAGGAGTCTGTCTTGCTAGGACTTGGTGATATGAGAGAAAAATCATCTAAAGAATACACAATATGCTTTGGCTGCTTATGTTCTAGCAAATAGCGCAAAATCACCGCCCTTGTATCAAAGGAGCTTCCCGCCATAGAAATATTGACCCACTTGCCACCGAGATTTTGCTCAACTTCACTTGCTAGATTGTTTTGCAGCATACAAGAGCCTAGGATATAGTGGCTAAAGTCATAATGTGTGATGATGCCTTTGTTTTGCACTCGTGTATCATCTGTGAAGGCTATATCGCGGAAATATGGTTTGTGATAGAGCTGCAAAGGATCATACACATACAGCAAGCACAAAAGAGCCGCCGCACACACGATCATCTGGACAAACACTAAAGCAGCAAAGACTCTATGCGACATACAAACTCCTAGAAATTAAAGTATAAAAACGCACTATACGCATTGCCACCTATGTAAAACAAAGAAATAGTGAGCAAAAGTGCGCAAATCGTGGTGTTGTAGAATCTCATCGTAAGATTTGTGGTGATGGCATAACTATTGCGTAAAAATAATGTAACAACAAAGCCAGCGACAAGGAAAATAGCCATAAAAATAGAGCTTTCAAATTTCACGACATTTTCAATCCACAGCACGCTAAAATCCACCCCCCAATCGCGCAAAACCCCAAGTCTAGATTCTAGGCTTTTGGGTAGCACCACCTCTCCGCCAAACATTCCTTTAAGCAGGTTGATTGCTCCTTGCACATTTTCAGCTCTAAAAAACACCCAAGCGATATTGACACAATTAAAAGTAAGCAGCCAGCACAGAAGGATATAGGCT